>NZ_JBFRDB010000023.1:0-50345 GCF_052113365.1 Arthrobacter sp. YAF17
CTGTGTTGACGTCGGGTCGGGCCTGGTTGGCGGTGAAGGGGTATCCCTGGGTTTTGCCGTCGGGTGCGGTGACGTAGATGTGTACGGGGATTGACTGAGCTGGGGTGCCGGGGTCCAGGGTCCAGCCGCGGATGGTCAGGGCCGCGCCGGTGGAAGTTGCGATGATTCGGGTCACGTCCAGGGACCCCAGAGGCGAAGGAACGCCGGCGATAGCGTGGCTCTTACATCCCAGCGAGAGATTGTCGAACCTGCCGATGGCGTACGCGCACACTTGGTAATTTCCTGGGGCACTCACGCCGATGGTCTTGATGAAACCGTGGTTCGTGCCCAAACCCAAGACCTTATCCACGTCTGGGCGGGCTTCGTTGGCCAAAACTGCGTAGCCTGTCTTCACACCATCCGGGCCGGTGACATATATGTGGGCCTCGGTGGCAACCGTCGGATCTGCCATATCTACAGCCCAACCCGCCACTTTGAGAGACGCACCAGAGGCCGTTTTGCCGAAGGTAAGGGCGTCAAAACTTCCCTTCGGGACTTGGACGGCCGTGATCGTGACCCCAGCGCCGGAGTTGGAGATCCAGTCGATGGTTACGCGGGTTCCGGCGTGGGTGGTGAAGGTCTGTCCCGGCTGCCAGGTCTGGTTGTAGCTGTAGTAGCCGTTGAAGGTCGTGGTGCTGGGTTGCAGGGCGATGGAACCTGCGCCGGAGGACTGGACGACCTTGACTCCGCGATTGCCGCCGAGCGCCGTTGCGGCGTCGTTTCCCACGGGAAGACGGAGTTCGAGATAGTAGGCTTCGCCGCTGATGGGGTCCGTGAACTTGATGGCCCGGTTGTCGTCCGCGCTTCCCCAGGCCTTCAACTGATAGGAGTTCTTGCCGGACGCCTTCCCCAGGTCCCTGACCTCATTGCCGGAGCCGAAACCACCAAATTCATAAGTGGGGGAGCTGACTACCGGCTGGCTGACCTGCGACACTCCCATCAGGTCAAGGTTGTCCTTGTATTCCTCGATGCTGCACGAACTGTTGGCGAATGACCCATCTGGGTTGCTGGCGGTGTCCACTGCTCCGTTGGTGCAGCGGAGCCTGTTGGCGTGCATCAGCCCCAGGACATGCCCGAACTCGTGGGTGAGGACGCTCTTGGTAAGCGTCGCCGGGAGCGGCATGAGGACTCGTCCGCTGGTTCCGTTGTAACTCCAGCCCGCCCCGTAGGCCCCGTCGGAGAGTGTGGGTGTGGAGACGAACACCACGAGGGCCGTATAGGAACTGGGGACCCACCCGATTTCTCCGGCGATCGTGTTCATCATCGATGAATAGCTCTGCGTGGAGGTCGCCTTGCTCGTCCTGTTTTCAACGCTGGCAACGCTCATGGACAGCCGGCCGTTCGACATGGCCTGCCAGTACTCGCTGCTCGTGTTGATTGCGGCCCGCGCGGCCGCCTCCGGGATGCTCGCTTGCCGGTCGGCCAGCTGGACCATGACCAGCTTCACCTTAATGTCGCCTCGCCGGGAAAGTGAGTACGCCTCCGTGGAACTCTTCCTGGCGGTGATGCCCTTGGGGCCGGTGGGTAGCGGAGTTTCAAACGTGTGATCGATAAACGGTTTGTCCCCGGAAGCCTCGGAATATACGGAATGACCGTGCGCGGACTCCGGGCTCGCGCTCGCGCTCACGGGCGCGGGCGCGGGCGCCTGCGCCGGACCGGACGCAGGCAGAGATGCCGGCGTCGGGCTGGCCGTGGCTGCGGGGGAGGCAGCCGGGGCCGGCACGGACGCCGGGGTCGCCGCAGGCGACGAGGTCGGGGTCGGGGCCGCCGACGGATCAGCGAGAGCAGTCGAGAGCGGCGCAGCGGTGAGCGAGGCAAGAGTGACGACTAGCGCCGCCAGAAGCGCCGTCGTCTTCCGTATTGAATTCACAAGGTGTCTTTCATGAGACCGCCGCCCCACTGAATGCTCAGCGGGGCGGCCGGGGAGACCGGGAAGTGAGGTCAGTCTACGGACGGCACACCGGCAGATCCGGCAACTTGCACCAAACTTTCGTCTTAGGTAGCGAATCGTTGCCTAATCTTGAGCAAAGTCCATGGTCCCGCAAAGCGCCGGTCCTACTGGCCGAGCTCCAGCTCCAAAGCGTTCGCCTCGACGTAGTCCAAGGCGTGCCGGATCGCGCCGACCGTGACAATGGAGTCACCCAGCGGCGAGACGGTCACGCGCGGGGGCGTCGCCGTATAACGGGGGAGCAGGGCAGTGATCCCGGGCAGCAGCGCCCCTGCTGATTCAGCCACGGCGCCGCCGACCACTACCTGCTCGGGGTTGATGAAGCTCGCTACGGTGGCAATGACCCGGGCCATCCGGTCCGAAATCCGGTCCAGGATGGCCAGCGCCGCGGGATCCCCGGCGGCGGCATCCTCAAAGACGCGCCGCGCGCTCGCCACGCCGCCGCCGGCGGGACCACCGCCGGCCGCCGACCACTGCCGGGCCAGGCTGGCGATGCCGTCGCTGGAGCCGACGCCCTCCACGAGGTCCAGGTACCCCATTTCACCGGCAGCGCCGCCGCGGCCGTGCAGCAGCCGCCCGGACTCCAGCACCCCGGCGCCCAGGCGCTCACCAGCCAGCAGCACCACCAGATCGTCGACGCCGGCCCCGGACCCCCGCCAGCGTTCGCCGAGGGCGGCAAGGTTCGCATCGTTTTCCAGCAGCACCGCCCAGCCGTGCAGCTCCTTCAGCGCCGCGCGGAGCCCGACGTCGAACAGGCTCCAGAAGTGCTGGGTCCCCAGCACCTTGCCGTCACGGTCCACCGGCGCTGCGATGCCCGCCCCGACGGCTAGGACCGTGCCGGGGCCGCTCCCGGCGGCCGCCAGCGCCTGCCGGCAGGCGCGGTCAACGACGCCGATCCGCTCCTCGGCGGGGATGTCCGTGGCCCGGAAGCTTTCGCTGGAGCGCCCGACGACGGTGCCGCGGAGGTCCGCGACTGCCGCGGTCGTGGTGGCGGCGCCGATGTCGATGCCCAGCACGAAGCCGGCCGTCGCATTGAGCTCAAACCGCCGGGCGGGACGCCCCTTGCGCGGGCCCAGGGGCTGTTCCTCGCCGCGGGGGTCCAGCTCGCGGATCCAGCCGCGCCGGATCAGGTCCTCGCAGACGGCGATCACCGAGGCCCGCGTCAGCCCTGTCCGGGTCATCAGCTCGGTCCCGGTGGCCACCTCCGTGGTCCGGACGGCGGCGAGCACCGACTGGGCATTCACCCGGCGCAGCAGCTGGGGTGTGGCGGCGGCTGCCGTCGGCTTCAAATGTTGACCTCTCCCGGATCCGGACCCATAATTGTTCAGGCAATATATTTACCTTGTATCTAAATTACCAGAGCCCCAGTTCCGAGCCCGGAGGATCCCCCTTTGTCCAACACCGCAACGCTGGCCACCCTGTCCGGTTCCGACCTCGCCGCCGATCCCAACTGGTGGCGCCAGGCGTCCGTGTACCAGATCTACCCGCGCAGCTTCTCCGATTCCAACGGTGACGGCCTCGGCGACATCAAGGGCATCACGGCGAAGGTCCCGTACCTGAAGGAACTCGGGATCGACGCCGTCTGGCTCAGCCCGTTCTACCCCTCGGCCCTCGCCGACGGCGGGTACGACGTCGACGACTACCGCGACGTCGACCCCAAGCTCGGCACGCTGGCGGACTTCGCTGAGATGTCCGCAGCCCTGCACGAGGCCGGCATCAAGCTGATCGCCGACATCGTTCCGAACCACTCCTCGAACCGCCATGCCTGGTTCAAGGAAGCCCTCGCGTCGCCGAGAGGTTCGGACGCGCGGGAGCGCTACATCTTCCGGGACGGCCAGGGCGACAACGGCGAAATCCCGCCGTCGGACTGGGAGTCCGTCTTCGGCGGTCCCGCCTGGGAGCGCATCACCGAGCCGGACGGCACTCCCGGCCAGTGGTACATGCATATCTTCGCCAAGGAGCAGCCGGACCTGAACTGGTCCAACCGCGAAATCCGCGACGACTTCCTCAAGACCCTGCGCTTCTGGTCCGACCGCGGCGTGGACGGCTTCCGCGTGGACGTCGCGCACGCCCTCACCAAGGACCTCACCGAACCGCTGCTGTCCAAGGCCGAGCTGAGCGTGGCCAACAGCGGCACTGACGGCTTCGACGACGGCTCGCACCCGTTCTGGGACCGCGACGAGGTCCACGAGATCTACGTCGAATGGCGCGAGGTCTTCAACGAGTACAACCCGCCGCGCACCGCCGTCGCCGAGGCCTGGGTCCACGCCAGCCGCCGCGGCCGCTACGCGAGCCCGGAGGGCCTGGGCCAGGCGTTCAACTTCGACCTCCTGCAGGCCGACTTCGACGCCGAAGAGTTCCACGAGATCATCACCCGCAACCTCGCCGAGGCCGCCGAGTCCGGCGCCTCCTCCACCTGGGTGTTCTCCAACCACGACGTCGTCCGGCACGCCACCCGCTACGGCCTGCCCAAGGGCGGCGGCAAGCACGCCAAGGGCCAGGACGGCAAGGGCTGGCTGCTGGCCGGCGCCCCGGCTGAGGAGCTCGACGTCGAACTCGGCCTGCGCCGCGCCCGCGCGGCCACCCAGCTGATGCTGGCGCTGCCGGGCTCCGCGTACCTGTACCAGGGCGAGGAGCTCGGGCTGCAGGAAGTCGCGGACATCCCGGATGCGGAGCGCCAGGACCCGACCTTCTTCCGCAACAAGGGCGTGGAGATCGGCCGGGACGGCTGCCGGGTTCCGCTGCCCTGGGCCGCCGAGGGCAGCTCCTTCGGATTCGGCGACGGCGGCGCGCACCTGCCGCAGCCGGCCTGGTTCAGCCGCTACGCCGTCGCAGCCGAGGACGGCGTCGACGGTTCCACACTTGAGTTCTACCGCCGGGCACTGAAGCTGCGCCGCGAGCTGCAGACTTCGGAAGAACTGGAATGGCACACCGCGGCAAGCCCCGACGTGCTGCACTTCAGCCGCCCCGGCGGCTGGCAGACCGTAACCAACTTCGGTGACATGCCCGTCGAGCTGCCCGCCGGGACGGTGCTCCTCAGCAGCGGACCCCTGGACGGGAATCTCCTGCCGGGCAGCACCACCGTCTGGCTGCGGTGAGCGCCACGGACGGAATGGTGGCAGCAGGCCAGCCGGCCCGGGAGCTGATTTATGGCTGCATGGGCCTTGGCGGCAGCTGGTCGTCGGAGCCGTACTCGTCCGCGCACGTGGACGAGGCGGCAGCCGCCGTCGATGCCGCCCTCGAAACTGGCATCACCCTCTTCGACCATGCGGACATCTACCGTTCCGGCAAGTCCGAGGCGGTGTTCGGCGAGGTGCTGGCCGGCACGCCGGGGCTGCGCGAACGCATCCGGCTGCAGACCAAGTGCGGCATCCGGCTCAACGAAGACGGCCTGAAGGGCTACTACGACCTGAGCCGGGACGCCATCCTGGCCCGCGTCAACGAAAGCCTCACCCGGCTCCGCACGGACTACGTCGACGTGCTGATGCTCCACCGTCCGGACCCGCTGATGGACCCCGCGGAGGTTGCCTCCGCCGTCGGGCAGTTGATGGCCGAAGGCAAGGTCCGGGCGCTGGGCGTGTCCAACATGTCAGGCGCGCAAATCGAGGTCCTGCAGGACCGGCTCGAGACCCCGGTGGTCGCCAACCAGCTGGAGATGAGCCTGCTCAAACGCGCTTGGCTGGAGAGCACGGTGCTGGTCAACCACGCCGAGGGCACGGACCATAGCTTCCCGCACGGCACGGTGGAGCACTGCGTCCGGCACGGGATCACCCTGCAGGCCTACGGCGCCCTCGCCCGGGGCCTCTACACCGGGGCGCCGGCCCCGGCGCCGTCGGCAGCGGAGGAGGCAACCACCAGGCTCGTAGTGCAACTGGCGGCGGAGAAGGAGACCACCGGGGAATCGATCCTGCTCGGCTGGCTGATGAAGCACCCGGCCGGCATTGCCCCGGTGATCGGCACGGCCAATCCGGACCGCATCCGCGCCTGCGCCGACGCGGCCGCGGTGGCAGCATCCATGACCCGGACCGAGTGGTACCGGCTCTGGGTGACGGCGCGGGGCAGCAACATCCCCTAGCGTTTCTGCCGTCCCACCCGGCTGACTGGCAGCTAAGGCCGTTTTGGGCGCCCAAAACGGCCTTAGCTGCCAGTTCCTTGGGCGGGGACGTGATTTTGGTCGTATTGGTCGCTTCCGAGGGCCGGAATACTTCGCGGGAGGCACCCCGGAACGGTTAGCGTAGATACATGACCTCCACAACCACCGCCGGGACCGTCCGGCCTCAACGCAACATTCCGGCCGAAATCGCCCGCTCCTGGCTGCTGGTGAACGCAATGAAGACCGAACTCTTCGACCAGTCGGCCGTGTCCCGCGCGGACGCCATCATCCTGGACATCGAAGACGCGGTGGACCCCTCCCAGAAGGACGCCGCCCGCGCCAACGTCGTGGACTGGCTGACCGCCGGCGGCACTGCCTGGGTCCGGATCAACGACGCCACGAGCCCCTTCTGGGCCGACGACCTCGCCGGGCTCCGCGGCACGCCCGGCCTGCTCGGCGTGATGCTCGCCAAGACCGAGTCCGCGGACCAGGTCACCGAAAGCTTCCACCGCATGGACGGCAAGACCCCGGTCATCCCGCTCGTCGAGTCCGCCGTCGGGATCGAGGAGGCCAACAACATCGCCAGGGCCCAGGGCGCGTTCCGGCTCGCCTTCGGCTCGGGCGACTTCCGCCGCGACACGGGCATGGCCGCCACCCCCGAGGCCATGGCCTACCCCCGCGCGAAGCTGGTCGTGGCCAGCCGCGTCGGCAACCTGCCCGGCCCCATCGACGGGCCCACGGTCGGCACCAACCACCCGATCCTGCGCGAGCAGACCGGCATCACCGTCATGATGGGCATGACCGGCAAGCTCTGCCTCGCCATCGACCAGACCCACGTCATCAACGAGGTCATCAGCCCGACGCCGTCCGACGTCGCCTGGGCCACTGACTTCATGGCCGACTTCGAGGCCAACGGCCGCGTCATCCGCGACGGCTCGGACCTGCCCCGCCTGGGCCGCGCCGAAAAGATCATGAAGCTCGCGGTAGCCTTTGGGGTGCAGCCGGCCCTCTAGCCAGCCCCCGAACCAAGGAGACCCCGTGACGGATACAAGCTATCTGGTCCACGGGGTCTTTTGGGATGCTGAACCGGACGAACCGGGGATAGCCGGAACCCCCGACGACGGGCACCCGGTGATGCGCCTGCAGGACCCCGACGGCGGCTGCACGGACCTGCCGCTCCGCGCCGGCACCCGGCTGGGCTTCCGCCTCGCGGCAGCGGGGAAGTACTGCCTGGGGCACCACCAGGTGCACGGGCCCGCTGACCGGGACCACGTCCTCTGCCCGGCCAGGGCACTGGCCGTCAAGGGCAGCCAGTGCGAGCGGTGCTTCGTGGTGGACGATTCCCGGCTCATCCACGATTTCCACCGCGGCGGACGCGTTCCGCCCGGGCTGCGCGCCTACCTGATGCAGCCGCATTGGCTGTACGTCGCCACCTTCGCCGGCGGCGCCAGCAAGGTGGGTACGGCCGCGGACCTGCGGAAATGGAAGAGGCTCGCCGAACAAGGCGCCGTCGTCGCCCGCTACGTCGCCCGCGCCGACGACGGCCGGGTGGTCAGGATCCTCGAAGACATCGTGACGCGCGACGCCGGCCTTCCGCAGCAGGTCCGGTCGGCTGCCAAGGCCGCGGCCCTGGCCGGGCCGGCCCCCGCCGCCGAACTCGATGCCGTGAACAGCAGGCTTGCCGGCGGCGTCCGGGACCTGTTGGTCGGCGCCGGGGACGGCGGGTTCGAGGTCGTCGACGAGCCCTGGCAGCGGCCGGGCCTCTCGGATGCGGCGTGCGCGCCGGCCGTCCGGCACGCCTACCCGCACGAGCTCAGCACGGGAACCCACGGGTTCCGGATCGACTCGCTGAGCGGCAGCATCGCACTGGCCAGGCTCGACGGCGCCGACCTTGAGTTCGTCGTCAACCTTGGGCAGATGAAGGCCCGGACCATCGAACTCGGCGACCACGGCTCGGAAGTTCCGGCGGTCCAGGAGTCCCTGTTCTGAGCGGCAAACCGAGACCAACGGCCCAGTAGACTGGCACGGTGCTGAAAGAATTCTGGGACTCCGCGTCAACCACCTACAAGGTGCTGGTTTTCAGCGCCATGGGCATGCTCGGCGTCGGCATTGTCCTGAACCTGATCGGCAACAGCTCCGGCAACCAGGACCTCGCTGTTGCCTCCCTCGCCGTCATCGGCGTCGGCCTGGTCCTGCACATTGCCGGGATCGTGGTCCGCGGCCAGACGATCCGCAAAAACCTCAAACGTTAGCGGCGGCGTTCCGGCGCACGTGGCTGCGGGCATGCTCCACGGCCTCGGGCAGGGACGTGAACAGATGCTTGTGGTGGCGCAGTGAACGGATCACCCCGACATTGGTCACCAGCTCGAGGTGCTGCGGCTGGACACCCTTCAACAGGACCGTCACCCCGCGCAGCTCCAGCGCCGAGATGACCTCCACCAGCGTGTGGGCTCCGGTGGCGTCGAGCATCCGCACCTGCGACAGCCGGATGATGGCCACCTGGATGTCCTTGACCTGGCTGATTTCCTGCAGGACGCGTTCCGCTGCGCCGAAGAACATGGCCCCGTCCAGCCGGAGGATCGCTATGTGTTCGTCCCCGGGTTGGCGTGCTCCCGGGATTTCCTCCCGCTTGACCCCGCTGAGTGACGCGAACTTTCGCAGCGTGAAGAGGGCCGCGGCGACCAGCCCGATCTCGATGGCCACGATCAGGTCGAAGACCACGGTGATGAGGGCCGTCAGGACGAATACAAAGGCGTCGGCGCGGGTGGAGCGCAGGACGGCGGTCACCGTGTGCATCGAGACCATCCGAGTGGCCGTGACCATCAGGATTCCGGCCAGGACCGCCAGCGGGATCTTCCCGACGAGTCCCGCCGCCAGATAGATGATGGCCAGCAACACCAGGGCGTGCACCATTGCGGACAGCCGGGTCCGGGCGCCGGAGCGGACGTTGACGGCGGTCCGGGCGATGGCGCCCGTGGCCGGCATGCCGCCAAACAACCCGGCGGCAACGGAGGCGAGCCCCTGCCCTGTGAGCTCCCGGTCCGGGCTGTACGTCCCGGAGGGCCTGCCGTCGGGGCCGACCATGCCGGCAGCCACCCGTGCGGAGAGCAGGGATTCGATGGCGGCCAGCATCGCGATGGACACCGCAGGCATCAGCAGCCCGCCCACCGCGTCTGGATCGAGGGCCGGTACCGACGGTGCGTTCAGAGAATCCGGCAGCGCCCCGATCCGGGGGATGTCCAGTTGCAGCAGCTCCGCGGCCACGGTGGCCAGGAGCACTGCGATCAGGCTCGCGGGAAGGGCCTTGTTCAGCTTCGGAAGCAGGATCATCACCGCGGCGACGACCGCGACGACGCCGAGCGTCTGAAGCACCGTGGGGAGGGTGGCCCCGGAGACGGCCTCGACGGCGGCCAGCACGGTATTGTGGCCCGGTGTCCCCTCGGTGCCGGTGGCCATCGGAACTTGCTGGAGGAAGATGATTGCGGCGATGCCGAGGGTGAAGCCCTCCACCACGGGCCACGGGATGAAGGCCACCGCCCGGCCCAGGCCGCTGATGCCCAGGATGACCACCAGGAACCCCGCCATCAGCGAGACCAAGGGGATGCTGCCGGCGCCGTGGACGGCGACCACCGGGGCGAGCACCACCACCATGGCTCCGGTGGGACCGGAGACCTGGACGTGCGAGCCGCCCAGGACAGCCGCCACCAGGCCGGCCACCACGGCGGTGATGAGTCCCGATTCGGCGCCGACGCCGGAACTCACCCCGAACGCCAGCGCCAGCGGCAGGGCCACGATCCCCACGGTGATGCCCGCCAGCAGATCCGTTTTCCAGGAGGAGCGAAGCCCGTCGTAGTCACGGCGGGACGGCAGGAACCGGCGGAGGGGCGCCCGGGCGGGACTCATGAATCGGAAGCGCTGAGATGCTCGCTCGGCAGTCCCTGTGCGAGCTTGAGCTGCTCATTGGAATCGGCCAGGCTGTCGAGGAGGAAGGTCCGGGCGATGGCCAGCAGCTCGGCGATCTTCGGATGCGCCAGCCGGTACGTCACGGCGTTGGCGGACCGGGACGAGCTCACCACCCCGTGGCGCCGCAGCGTGGCGAGATGCTGTGACAGGTGGGACGCTTCGAGGCCGGTTTCGGCCAACAGGTAGCTGACGGGCGCCGAGTAGTCCGGCGCCGCGGACAGCAGCTCGAGCACCCGGATCCGCGCTGGATGGGCGAGGGCCTTGAACAGGTTCGCCTTGATCTCGTACAAGGGGGTTTGAGCGGCTGTAATCATCGCTGCCTGTCCTTTCTCATCGCCGCAATTCCAGGGCCGGCCATGAATTGATGAAATGATGTTTTCATCATACCGCAGTTCGCCTTTCTATTCACCCCCGTCATCGTCGCAGGTGGCCGGGCGGCGTGGCGATAGGCTGGATCCATGACTATCAATCCGGATCTGCAGGGGCGCAGCTACCCTGCCGCAGAGGTGTACGACGTCGGCCGCGAGAAGATCCGCGAGTTCGCCCGCGCGGTCAAGGCCACCCACCCCGCGCACTTCGACGTGGAGGCCGCCGCGGCGCTGGGGCACCGCGACGTCGTGGCACCGCCGACCTTTGCGATCATCGTCGCCCAGCGGGCCGACGCCCAGCTGATCGAGGACCCGGACTCCGGCATCGACTTCTCCCGCGTGGTCCACGCGGACCAGCGCTTTGTCCACCACCGTCCGATCGTGGCAGGGGACCGGCTGGTTGCGGAACTCCACGTCGACGGCGTCCGTGCGATGGGCGGCGGGGCCATGATCACCACCCGCTCGGAAATCTTCGCCCTTACCGCAGGCGCAGCAGCGGCCGGCGACGATTCGCGTGAAGCCGTCGCCACCGCCACCTCATCCATCCTGGTCCGCGGAGAGGGACAGTAGCCATGACCCCCACATTCTCAGAACTCACGGTCGGCCAGGACATCGGCAGCCGCAGCATCGACGTCACCCGCACGGACCTCGTCAAGTACGCCGGTGCCTCCGGCGACTTCAACCCCATCCACTGGAATGAGGCCTTCGCCACCAGTGTGGGACTGCCCGGCGTGATTGCCCACGGCATGTTCACCATGGGCTCCGCCGTCCAGCTCGTCACCGACTGGGCCGGCGACCCCGCTGCCGTCGTCGACTTCCAGACCCGCTTCACCAAGCCGGTCCCGGTCGCCGACACCACCGGAACGCCGGACGCCGGCGCCGTGATCGAGATCAGTGGAGCCATCGGGGCGCTCGACGCCGAGGCAGGCACCGCCCGCGTCGACCTTACGGTCCTGTCGGCCGGCCAGAAGGTGCTGATGAAGGCGCAGGCCGTCGTCAGGCTGGCCTGACCGTATGGCGCTGGAATGAGCGTGAGCACGGGCCAGTCCGCCGAGGTCACCCACTGGCGTAACGCCGTAGTGGCCGCCTACGCGGTCAGCGGCATCGCGTTCGCCACCTGGGTGTCCCGGTTGCCGGCCATCCGCGACGGGCTGGACCTCACCCCGGGGAACATCGGGCTTCTGCTGCTGTGCATGACGCTGGGGTCTTTCATCTCGGTCTCCGCATCGGGGCTGATCGTGCTCAAGTTCGGCTCGAAACAGACCATCCGGATCGGCAGCATCATGGTGGGCGCCGGACTGGTCCTCGCGGGCCTGGGAACCTCCGTCCTGGTCAACCCGCTCGCCGTCGCCGCGGGACTGGCCGTGATCGGACTCGGCACCGCCAGCTGGAACACCGCCTCGAACGTCGAGGGTGCCGCCGTGGAGCGCGCCGTCCGCCGGCACATCATGCCGCGGCTGCACGGCGCCTTCAGCCTCGGCACTGTTGCCGGCGCCGGTGCGGGCGCCTGGGCCGCGGGAGCCGGGGTGCCCGTCTTCTGGCACTTCGGCGCCGTGGGACTGCTCGTCGCAGGCTCGGTCGCGACTGCCGCATCGTGGTTCCGCGCCGACGTCACTCCGGTGGAGGGCGGGCAGACCTTCAAGCCGGCCGAACTCGACACGTTCGAGGATCCCTCCACCGGGCCGATCCCGATCATCCGGCCGGCCCCGGACCAGCCCGATCAGCCGCTGGACAACAAACGCCAGATCGCCCAGGCCTGGCGGGACCGCCGGACACTCCTGCTGGGCGTCCTCGTGCTGGGGCTCGCCCTCGCCGAGGGAGCAGCCGGGGACTGGGTGGCGCTCGCACTTGCCGACGGCCACGGCCAGTCCGACGCCGCCGGCGCGGCCGGGTACGGCCTCTTCGTCACGTTCATGACCATAGGCCGGTTCGCGGGCACGGTGGTCCTGGACCGCTTCGGCCGCGTCCCGGTGATGCGCTGGTGTGCTGCCCTGGCCGTGCTGGGCCTTGGCTTGTTCGTCTTCGCGCCGGTGCCCTGGGTGGCCTATGTGGCCCTCGCGGTGTGGGGACTGGGCGCCTCACTGGGCTTCCCGGTGGGCATGTCCGCCGCCGCTGACGACCCGGTCAAGGCGGCCGCCCGGGTCTCCGTGGTGTCCACGATCGGCTACGGCGCGTTCCTCTGCGGCCCGCCCCTGCTGGGCCTGCTGGCGGAGCACGTCGGCATCCTGCACTCCCTGCTGGCCGTGATGGTGATGCTCGTTGTCAGCTTCCTGCTCTCCCCGGTGGCCCGGAAGCTCACCTGACTTCGACGGTGCTTAGGGGTGCGCAGCGGAACCCGGCTAGGCTGGTCGGGTGACCCAGACTCTGCTTTCCGCCCTGACCACGGCCGCCGTCGGCGGCCCCGCCGGCCGTTTCATCGAGGCCCGCACCGAGGCCGAGATCATCGAGGCCGTCCGTTCCGCGGATGCGGCCGGCGAACCGCTGCTGATCATCGGCGGCGGCTCCAACCTGCTTGTGTCCGACGACGGGTTCCCCGGCACCGTCCTGAAGATCGCGTCAGAGGGCTTCACGGTCAGCGCGGAGGACTCCTGCGGCGGCGTCGCCGTTGTGGTGCAGGCCGGCCACAACTGGGACGCGCTGGTGGAGCACGCGGTGCGGCACGCCTGGTCCGGCATCGAGGCGCTCTCCGGCATCCCCGGCGCCACGGGGGCCACCCCGGTCCAGAACGTCGGCGCGTACGGCTCGGACGTTTCCCAGACCATCGCCGCCGTGCGGACCTGGGACCGGCACCGCAACGCCGTGCAGACCTTCACCAACTCGGAGCTGAAATTCGGCTACCGCGATTCGATCCTCAAACAGACCACCGTGAACGGCTCCCCGCGCTACGTCGTGCTCACGGTCGAGTTCCAGCTGCCCCTGGGGCGGATGAGCGCCCCCGTCCGGTACGCCGAGCTGGCCCGGGCGCTTGGCGTCGAAGCCGGCCAGCGGGCCTATTCCAACGATGTCCGGCGCGAGGTGCTGCGGCTCAGGGCATCCAAGGGCATGGTGTGGGACGCAGCGGACCGGGACACCTACTCCACCGGCTCGTTCTTCACGAACCCGATCGTGCCCGCAGAGGTGGCAGCCGACCTGCCCGAAGGCGCGCCGCGGTACCCGGGCGGCGCCGACGGGCTGACCAAGCTCTCCGCGGCCTGGCTGATCGACCAGGCCGGCTACGGCAAGGGATTCGGGCTCGAACCGGACAGCGTTTCCGGCGGCCGGGCCTCACTGTCCACCAAACACACCCTTGCCATCACCAACCGGGGATCGGCCAGCGCGGCGGACCTGCTGGCGATCGCGCGTGAGGTGCGCCGCGGCGTCGTCGAACGCTTCGGGATCGAACTTCATCCGGAACCGCTGCTGATCGGCGTGGAGCTCTAGGACACACCGCTACTGCCGGGCGGTCAGTTCCTGCCGCGGTGCGGGGAGACCTTGCTGAAGAGCATAAAGGTGAAGCCGGACGCGGCGGCGCCCAGGAAGAACACCTGGCAGAACGCCACGGACTGGACGCTGGGTCCGCTGCGGAGCAGGAAGCCCGCAAGGGCGAAGACGACAGCCCCGGCCAGCAGGGCCACCGAGCCGAGCAGGAAACTCTGCACGGTGTCCGGCAGGCCCCCCGGTTCCGGGCTCTCCGGTGGTCCGGCGTCGGACACCCGGGGCCGCGGCTGTAGCGAGGCCGCAGTGACGAAGCTGACCACCGCCACAGCCATGGACACCATTGCCACGAGTTGCATGGTGCTCATCATCGGCGAGAGCCGTGTTCCGCTGGCAATGGCAAGGGCGAGTCCGGCGGTCATGCCGGCTGCGCTGGATGCCCAGCCCAGCAGGGCCAGCCTCCTGCTCAGGGGCCGCAGCAGCGGCCACATCTCACTCATGGTCATCCAACAAGGGTAGGCAGTCCGGCTGGAAGGCTGCTGGGAACCAGCCGTCAGGAGTCCTAGCATGGGTGCATGACAGCAACGGCGCGCGTCCGGCTCAGCCGGGGGATCCTGGGACGGCTGCGGCTGGCGTCGCAGGGCCTGGCGGGGTCCGGGTTCCGCAGCGCGGCGGCAGCAGTGCGCTGGATGACAGCGATGCAGGCGCAGGACCTGCAGGCCGCCCTCTGGGCAGTCGGCCAGCGGGTGCCGGGTTCCCGCGTGGCTGATGTCCGCAGCGCCCTGGACCGGGGGGAAATCGTCCGGTCGTGGCCGATGCGCGGGACACTGCACCTGATGGCTCCCGAAGACTTGAAATGGATGCTGGCCATTACCTCCGATCGGCTGATCCGGGGCATGGCCGGGCGCCACCGGGAGCTCGACATCGATGCTGCGGACGTCGATGCCGCGGCGGAAACCGCGCTGCAGCTGGTCTCCGGCGGGGCGGCCGCCAGCCGGGCGGAACTGTTCCAGGCCTTCGAACAGGCGGGCCAGTCCACGGCCGGCCAGCGCGGCATTCACCTGCTGGGGATGCTGTGCCAGCGGGGCTGGCTGGTGCAGGGTCCTCTGGCGGGCAACCAGCAACTTGTCGTTGCTTTCGACGACTGGATCACCGAGTCGCGCGTCCTGGACCGTGCGGACGGCATCGCCGAGTGGCTGCTGCGTTATCTGCGCAGCCACGGGCCCGCCACGGAACGCGACTTTTCCTGGTGGTCCGGCATCCCCCTGACAGAGGTCCGCACGGCACTGGCCCGGGTGTCGGACCAGTTGGTGGAGTTGAAGTTCGAGGGGACCAGCTACTGGCTCTCCCCGGAGACGGCTGCACTGCTCGACGACGGCGTCCCCGCGGGCCGCCTGCTGCTGGCACTGCCCGGATTCGACGAATTCCTGCTCGGCTACACGGACCGGTCGCTGGTGTTGCCGCCGGAGCATGCGAACAAGATCGTGCCGGGCGGGAACGGCGTATTCCGGAAGACGATTGTTGCCGGCGGCCAGGTCGTCGGCACCTGGGACGCGTCCCGCAACGGCGGGGCGATGGTGGTTGTTCCCGAGCCCTTCGACGACGTTAACGGACTGCGGCCCGCCGCCCAAAGATCCTTTGAGCTGCAGGCCGCAAAGTACCGGAGATTCCTCGGTACCTGACGTGGGTGGTGAACCCCTAGAGTGTGCCGGTCGCGATGTTGAGCATGCGGCGGAGCGGTTCGGCCGCGCCCCACAGGAGCTGATCGCCCACCGTGAAAGCGCTGATGTACTGCGGTCCCATCTCCAGCTTGCGGATGCGGCCGACCGGGATGTCGAGGGTGCCGGAAGCGGACACCGGGGTGAGGTCCGCCATGGAAGCGTCCTTGGTGTTGGGCACCACCTTTGCCCACTCGTTGTCCGCATCCAGGAGCTTCTCGATCTCGGCGACGGAGAGGTCTTCGCGCAGCTTGAGCGTGAGTGCCTGGGAGTGCGAGCGCATGGCGCCGATGCGGATGCACAGACCGTCCATGATGATGTGCTCGTCGCCGGAGGTGCCGAGGATCTTGTTGGTCTCCACCCCGGCCTTCCACTCTTCCTTGGACTGGCCGTTGCCGAGGTCCGCGTCGATCCAGGGGATCAGCGAGCCGGCCAGCGGGACGCCGAACTGCGAGGCATCGATGTCGGTGCGCTGGTGGGCCAGGACCTTGCGGTCAATGTCCAGGATGGCCGACGCCGGATCCTCCAGTTCCGAGCTGACCTGCGCGTTGAGCGTGCCGAACTGGTTCAGGAGTTCGCGCATATGCCGGGCGCCGCCGCCGGAGGCAGCCTGGTAGGTCATGGAGGTGCCCCACTCGACGAGGTTGTTCTTGAACAGCCCGCCGAGGCCCATGAGCATGCAGGAGACGGTGCAGTTGCCGCCGATGAAATCCCTCGTGCCGTTGGCGAGGCCCTTGTCGATGACGTCGCGGTTGATCGGGTCCAGCACGATGATCGAATCGTCGTTCATCCGCAGCGTGGAGGCGGCATCGATCCAGAGACCGTCCCAGCCACGGCTGCGGAGCTCGCCGTGGACCTGCTTGGTGTAGTCGCCGCCCTGTGCGGTCACGATGATCGGCAGCTTGGCGAGGGTATCGACGTCGAACGCGTCCTCCAGCTTGCCGGCACCCTCAGCGAAAGCCGGAGCCGCACCCCCTGCATTTGAGGTGGAGAAAAATACCGGGTTGATGCTGGCGAAGTCGCCCTCTTCCTGCATGCGTTGCATCAGGACGGAGCCGACCATGCCACGCCAACCGACAAGTCCAACGGACGGAGTAGCTGCTGTAGTCATTTTGCCAGTTTAGACTTTGCCGGCTCCGCTGCGCAGTCGGTTACGTCACCGCCCGGTCCAACTGGCGCCGAGTGGTGCCCTTTCCGGTGCTAGCGGTCCAGCGTCGCTGTCGCGCCGTGGTTGGAGAAAGTATGCGGTTGCCTCGCCCCGGGCTCTGGCCGCGGATGAGGTTTCGGGCGGATCATGATGGTGTCTGCCGCGGTGGACGCCGGTTCGTCTATGGTGCCGTGGTTGAGCCTGTGGGCTAGCGTGGCGCGGAGGGCTTCCACGGGAACCGTGGATTGTTGCCCTTGGAGCACGAGTGTTAGATTCCTCTGTTTTCCCTGTCCTCCCCGCGGCCGACGCCGACATAACGAGGTCAAGGTGTCAGGAGGAACAGTCATGGATATCGTGCACGAGCGGGCTGCCGGTTTGGATATTTCCAAACGCGACGCGAAGGTCTGTCTCCGGCTTCCCGGGCAGCGGGCCGGAACCTACACCTCCACGGTCACAACCTGGGGCGCAACCACGGGCCAGATCCTTGCCCTGCGGGACTTCCTGGAACGCGGGCACGTCACAACGGTCGTGATGGAAGCCACGAGCGATTACTGGAAACCCTTCTTCTATCTCCTCGAAGAAACGCTGCCGGTGATGCTGGTCAACGCCAAGGCCGCAAGGAATATCCCGGGCCGCAAAACCGATGTTTCCGACGCGGCCTGGCTGGCCCAGCTGGGTGCGCACGGGCTGCTCCGGGCCTCGTTCGTCCCGGAGCAGCCGATCCGTGAACTGCGGGACCTGACCCGGGCCCGGTCCATCGCCACCCGTGACCGGACACGCGAGATCCAGCGCCTGGAGAAGTTCCTGGAAGGCTCCGGGATCAAGCTCTCCTCCGTGGTCTCGGACCTCACCGGGGTCTCGTCCCGGGCGATGCTCGAAGCCCTCGTCAACGGGGAACGGGACCCAGAGGTCCTCGCCGGCCTCGCCAAAGGAACCCTGCGCTCCAGAATCCCCGAGCTCGTGGAGGCCCTCACCGGCCGCTTCAAGGAACACCACGCGTTCATGGCCCGGCTGCATCTGGACCAGATCGATGCCCAGTCCCGCATCATCGACGCGCTCACCGGGCGGATCGAGGAAGCGATGGAGCCCTTTCGTGCCGCCAGGGAATTCCTGGCCACCATCCCCGGAGTCTCACTCAAAGTCGCCGACGTGATCATCGCCGAAACCGGCGCGGACATGTCCCGCTTCGAAACACCCGGCCGGCTCGCTTCCTGGACCGGCGTCTGTCCCGGCGCCAACGAATCCGCCGGACGGATCAAGTCAGCGCACATACTGCCCGGCAACAAATACCTCAAAGGCGCCCTGGGCATCGCAGCCCTGTCCGCTTCCCGGAGCAAGAACACCTACCTGGCCGCAAAATACTGGCGCGTCGCCGCCCGCCGCGGACCCATGAAAGCCACCGTGGCCGTCGAACACTCCATCCTCACCGCCGTCTGGCACATGCTCGCCGACGGCGAATGCTACGCCGACCCCGGCGCCGACCACTTCACCCGCCTGGACCCGATCAAAGCCAAGAACAACGCCATCAAGAAACTCAAGAGCCTCGGATTCAACGTCACCATCACCGCCGCCAATGCAGCCTGACCACCCCTACTTTCGTATTAGTCGACCGGCCGGGGCAGGTTGCGGTCCCTGCGTAGTTTCTCGGCCTTGCGTTCCTTGGCGTAGCTGTACCAGGCCGCGACGAAGGGGAAGATGCAGGCGGGAAAGACCCACCACACCTCGCCCGCGATCTGCCAGGCGTCCTGCCTGATGACTTGGACGACAAAGTAGACAAGTCCGCCCATTGCAGCGGTCAGCAGGATTGCGAGAAACAGAATGCCGTTGGAACTGTTGACAGGTTTGATGATGCCGACGCCGGAATCTTTCCGTACCCCATACTCGTCCGGCGTGTAGGCCACCAGTTCGCCGTTCTCGGCCCGGCGGTGGATCAGGTCCTCTTCCCCGGTCCGGCCGGGCGTGTAACCGGGTTCCTGGGGCACGTCCCGGCTACGCCTGGCCACGGAACTCCTCGACGGCGCTCAGCAGCCCGCCGTCGTCCAGGCCTTCCGTCTCCGCGACCTCGTCGGTGGCGAAGTCCGGGATGCCGATTGTCCAGGTGTCGCCTTCGCTGCGGACCAGCAGGTGGCGGTCGGCGTCGAGGGTCTTGAAAACGAGGTAGGCGGAACCGCCGGGATTCTGCTCGACGTGCTGGCGGACGAGGCGGAGGGTCGCCTCGGCGGAACTGATGGCGGGGTCCTGGGCAAAAACGAACCAGGTTCCCAGCAGTCGGGGCTGCAGCATCAGGGCCACGTCGGGGGCTTCGATCAGCACGACGTTGTCCATGGTGTCCGCGGTCAGCAGGGAAACCTCCGTCCACCGGGTTGCCTGCCCAAGGGCCGTGGCCACGGCGGCGGCGACCCCGGTGACGCCAAGGTCGCCGTCGTCATCGATGGTGGCCAGGTCCCGGGCCATCAGGGACGATGCGCCGGCAGTGGACAGTGTGACGTCGTCCACCATGTCCTGGGCGCGGAAGACGCTGACCGAACGGTCCCGCGCGGTACCTTCGAACACGTTGAGCAGGTAGGCGAATTCGCCCACGCCAAAGCCGATCACGTCGACGCCGAGCCGAGGCTCCTGCTGGGTCTCATTCTGGACAGTCATGTGGGTCTCCTAACCCCCGAAGCCGAAGAACTTGGCCACGGATTTGCCGGCATCTTTGACGTTATCGGCCGCGTCACTGACGAATTTCCCGGGGTCCTTCACAGCGTTGACGACGCCTTCGCCGATGTTCTGGCCGACGCTGGAGATGGTGTCCCAGTTCTCGTAGACGGCGATCCCGACGCTGGCCACCTGGCAGACGGTTCCGGCGGGCGGCGGCAGGAAGCAGCCAATACCGAGCGCCGTCTTTCCGAGGCTCGCCGCGCCGCCCTTGATGTCGCCGTCGGCGAAGCTCCGCACGGAGTCGACGGCGCTGAAGCCAACGCCTGCCCAGCCAAGGCCCCTGGCAAGCCCGGACTTCCCGAGCCATTCAAGCTTTGTCCCCGCGCCGATCCACGGCTTTTCCGCGAAGAACCCCTCGAACTTGCCCAACGGTCCGATGTACTTGTTGAGGTTTTTCAGCGAAGCGATGTCGGAGGCCTTGTCGATCGCGGCGAGGCCGCGGTTCGCCACCGCCGAGCCCTTGAGCAGGTCGTCGAGGGCAGGGTTGCTGATCAGGCGGTGCGGGGCGAAGCCCGGGCCGCCGATCCGGTGCTTTCCCTGCACGAAGGACTTGATGAAATCCGCACGCTGGTTCTTGAGGACCCAGCCAAGCTGGCCGGTGTGCTTGGCGAGAGTGAGCGGGGCCTTGAGGTATTTCTGAATCAGCATTGCGGCCCGGAGACCGCCGATTCCGCCGGCCAGCGCTCCGCCGAGGAGCGCAAACGCGCCGTCACCGTTGCGCGCGCCGCCCAGGGCACCCACTCCGCCGCCGGCCCCGGTCGCGGAGTTGCTGGCCTTCTCCTGCTGCTCGGCGTGGGTCAGCAGCCGCTTGGACTCCGCCTTGAGGGCGAACGCGGTCTTCTGGATCAGGGCGCGGTGGCTGCTGTTCCACTCGGAAGTGAAGCGGGCGCCGTCGGCGCCCTTCCAGGACGTGTTGCCGTTGATGGCCGACGTCAGGGTGGTGGACTGCTGCAGCAGCGTCTCGGACGTCTTGCCGAACTGTTGCGCCAGTGTGCGCAACTGGGCGACGTCGGCGCCCCACAAGTTTCCTGCCATAGCGGCATCCCCCTTTTCGTGCATCAGCCTAACCGGCGGCGGCCTGGATCTGGCGCATTCCGGTGTGAGTATCTAACCGGGACCAATGTAGCCGGAACCTCGGCAACCGGCGATGGGGTGATCTCCCCATCCGCCGGACCAAGTCGGGCTTACTCGCCGGTGTGCTCCGCGAGCAGAGCGTGCTTGCGCTTCCTGAGCGCGAAGAACGCGCCGAAGGCGAAGGCCTGGGTGATCACCACGAGCACGATGGCCCCGGCGATCTTGTTGCCGCCAAGGATCATGGTCAGCCCCACGATCGCGGACAGCAGCGCCAGGAGCGGCAGCAGCATGTAGCCAAGCACAAACAGGGTTTCGGGTTTCTTCAGCATTCCTTAGCCTTCCGTCCGGCGCCACACGTTGATGCGGTAGCGGGTGCCGTTGCCGGCGGTTTCCCAGCCGTCGGCCGGCAGGCTCGCGCCCATGGTCCAGTCGTATCCGAGATCCGGGGCGAACGTGTCGCCCTCCGTTGCGGCGTCAATGGTGGTGATGACAGCGACGTTGGCGAGGTCCATGGACTGCGCGTAGATGTTGCCGCCGCCGATGATCCAGACCATGCCGTTCCCCGGCGCGAACTGGGATTCCAGGAGCGCGTCGTCCAGGGACTTGACCGCGATGGCGCCTTCGGCCGCCGGCGTCGCGCCCCAGCCTTCCTGGCGGGTGATGACGATGTTCGTCCGCCCGGGCAGGGGGCGGTACTTGTCGGGAAAGGACTCCCAGGTCTTGCGGCCCATGATCACCGGGTGGCCCGTGGTGAGCCGGGTGAAGTGCAGCATGTCCTCGGGAAGGCGCCACGGCATGCCGCCGTCCTTGCCGATCACACCGGTGCTGGTTTGCGCCCAGACGACGCCGAGCCCGGTGAGGCCCGCCAGCTTGTCGGTGAAGTCGGCGGGCTGTCCGCCCTGAATCTTGTCGTTGCTCATACGGCTATCGGGGCCTTAATCGTCGGGTGGTGCTGGTATCCGACCACTTCGAAGTCATCGAGGGTGTAATCGAAAATGGAGTCCGGCTTGCGGGTGATCGTGAGCTGCGGGTACTCGTAGGGGTCGCGTGTGAGCTGCTTGAGGACCTGGTCCATGTGGTTGTCGTAGATGTGGACGTCGCCGCCGGTCCAGACGAACTCGCCCGGTTCCAGGCCGGTCTGCTGGGCGATCATGCAGGTCAGCAGGGCGTAGGAGGCGATGTTGAACGGCACGCCCAGGAAGGTGTCCGCGGAACGCTGGTACAGCTGGCAGGACAGCTTTCCGTCGGCCACGTAGAACTGGAAGAACGCGTGGCAGGGAGGCAGGGCCATGTCTTTGAGCTCGGAGACGTTCCAAGCCGAGACAATGAGCCGGCGTGAGTCCGGGTTGGACTTCAGGTTCTCGATGAGCTCGGCGATCTGGTCGATGTGACCGCCGTCGGGAGTCGGCCAGGAGCGCCACTGGACGCCGTAGACCGGGCCCAGTTCTCCTTCGGCGTCGGCCCATTCGTTCCAGATGGTGACGCCCTGGTCCTGCATCCATTTCACGTTCGTTTCCCCGCGGAGGAACCACAGCAGCTCCACCGCGACGGACTTGAAGTGCACACGTTTCGTGGTGACCAGGGGGAAGCTTTGGCTGAGGTCAAAGCGCATCTGGCGGCCGAACACACTCAGGGTGCCCGTTCCGGTGCGGTCCGATTTGTGCGTGCCGTGTTCCAGGACATCGCGCAGCAGGTCTTCATAGGGCGTAGGAATGCTCACCGTCCCAGTCTACTGAGAACTGGCTTTCCCTCCTTATCCGTCTTGCTGGCTGAGCCTCGTCCGCAGGATTGCCAGGAGGGCGGCGTCGTCGAATCCCGCTTCGCGGCCTTCCGCAATGTAGCGGTCGACGGCGGTGGTCACCTCGCCGGCGACGGCCTCCGGTGCCGGGGCTTCGGGCAGGGTCCCGGCCGTCGGCGTCCCGGCGACCACAGTGCCGTTGCGGCGCCGGGTTTCGACCAGCCCCGCCTGTTCGAGCTCCCGGTAGGCCCGGGCGACGGTCCCGGCTGCGATGCCGAGGTCCGCGGCGAGGCTCCGGACCGTCGGCAGCCGGGTGCCCGGCGCCAGTATTCCCAGCGCGATCAGCGAGGAGACCTGCCCCCGGATCTGTTCGTACGGTGGTGTGGCCGAGCCCAGGTTCACGGAGATTCCTGCGCTCACGCGGAGACTTCCTTCCTCGGCAGGGGAGGAGCAGGGGCCGGCCGGGCCAGGGCGCGCACCGGGATAACCGCGATGACCGTGGCCACCACGCCGAGCACCGCACCTGCCGCGATCGCCGGCCACCAGGAAGCCTCGGCCGGGTCGGTCCACCCGAAGGCCTCCCGGCCCAGGACGGCCGCCCAGGCGTTGCTCTGAGTGAGCAGCAGCACGCCGGCCTGGGCGGTGAGGGTGGCCGCGAGGGTTCGCACTACGCGGTGGACCGTGATGGCGCGAAGCGCCGCGTCCAGGCCGGCGGGGGCATCGGGGATGCCTTGGCGACGTCTTGCCGCGGCGAGTGCGGGCAACGAGACGGCGCAGACCGCTGCCGTGAGGAGTGTGGACGGAACCCAGCCGAGGCCCTCTCCGAGCCGGGCCTGCCCGGCCGCCGTGACAAGGAGGACCACGAGGAAGACGAGCAGCGACAGGACGGCAGTCGCCAGGAGGGCGGGGCTCACCGGCTGCCGGGGCCAGCTGCGCCGGGCTTCAGGGCTGCCGTAATTGTGCTGCAGCAGGAGCTCGCCGGCGGTAATGACGAGAAGCACGGCGGTGGCCATCAAGGTCAGAATGCCGGCATAACCGAACCCCGCAAATCCGTAGCTGGCGGCAGCCGCGACGGCCTGGGCGAGGAAGGTTCCGGCAATTAGCGGCACGGCGGCGGCCAGGCCCAGCAGCGCCCCGAGGGAGGAGACGAGCCTGGCCGCCGGATGTTGCCGGCCGGCGGCGAGCCCTGCCTCAGGGCGATTCTGGACGCCCAGCCCGGCGGCCGCGATCCGCGGGGGCCGCCACCACCACATCACGAACAGCACAACCGTGCCCGCCAGCGCAGCCGGATTCGTCCAGGACACTGCCCCCTGAGCCGGATCGGGCCGGGCCGCGAAGTTCCCCGCGATCACCCCAAGGCCCGCAGCCACGGTGGACACCGTCCGGAGCAGGCGGTTCATGGCGATGGTCCGCAGCACGGCGTTGTCGGCGGCGTCGAGGCTCTCCAGCTGGCGGCGGCTGGCTATCAGCCACAGCACCAGCCACGTCCCGCCCGCCAGCACCAGCAGGGCGCCTCCGAGCCACCCGGCGACCTCCGGCCCGGGGATGCGGCCGTCAGCGCCGCCGCTGTAGTAGCTGTAGCTGTTGGGGCCGTCGCGGACCGTGGTGGGCGCCACTGCCGCGAATCCGGGGAGGGTGGCCGTCTGCGCGATGGCTGCGGCGGCGGTGAGGAAGATGGCCGCCGTGGTCAAGGCCAGCCTGCGGGGCAGGAAGTCGCGGATGCGGCGGACTGACAGGACGGCCTGCCGCCGCATCCGGCGTGGACCAGGGTAAGTGATTTGGCCCAGGGCGTGTACGGTCAGGCAGCCCAGGACCGACCACGCCAGCGCCGGCAGGATGGTCTCCGTACTGGTCAGGGTGCCGCCGGCGGAAGGGTTCGCCGGAATGATGCCCAGGTTCATCGCCCCCTGGAGGGAGCTCGCCAGCCAGCCGATGACGCCCACCCACAGCGCGTGCTCTGACACCGACGCCGGAGTGGTCCCCGTGTTCGGCGCCCAGATCACCCAACGCAACACCATGTAGACAACGACGGCGGCGAGGAGCGGACCAAGCAACAGCAGCGGCGGCACAATGAACTGGACCGGCATAAAATCCCCCAAAGATCCTGCGGCAATGTATCAAGTATTTGATACAAACTACGGCCAGAACAATGGACGGTCAAGAACCTCAGTCGTCGAAGGGGCGGAACCGCTCCACGGCCACCACTTTGTCCTTGCTGTGGTGCGCCACGTGGCACACCACAATCTCACCGGGAGCCAGGAACGGATCGGCGTCCGGCAGCAGGGCGCGCAACCGGGAACCCATATGCTTTCCGAGCTGGGCAAACACCGTAGGAAGGGCGGGGCGGTGTGTGCAGACCGCCACGCCGCGCTGCTTGTCGAAGAGACCTTCGATGGCGGCCGCCGTCTTGTGCGGATGGCGGCCGTGCCGGTGCTCGGTGAGGGCTTCGTTCAGCTTCACCTTCGCATCGGAGGCCTTGGCATACGGGGCGATCGTGGCCACGCACCGGACCCACGGGCTGGAAACAACGCGCTTCGGTTTCCAGGCCTGCAGGAGCCGCCCGACTGCCTGGGCCTGCCGCATCCCGGTGGCGGCCAGCGGCCGGTCGCCTTCGGCCTTCGACCATGAAGAGCGCGGCTTGGCTTTGGCGTGGCGAACGATCACGAGCGGCCAGGTTTTCAGTTCGCCGCGGGCATGGGCGGCCGCCAGATGCTCCAGCGGACCCACGTCGCTCGGGTTGCTCAGGAGGCGGGCCGCCTTCTCCGGCGAGCACCACATGACGCTGTCCACTTCCTTGCCGTCCGGCAGCAGCGACGCCCCGTCGACGTCGACGGCCCAGTAATGGACCACCTTCAGTCCGGCGGGGACGTGGTAGTGGATGGAAGGCAGGGGGATGCCCAGCGGCACCCTCAACCCGATTTCCTCTTCGACCTCGCGGGCGGCGCACTCGGGCACCGTCTCGCCGGGGTCGATCTTGCCCTTGGGCCAGGACCAGTCGTCATACCGCGGGCGGTGGATCAGCAGGACCTCAAGGTCACCGTTGTCGCCGGCGGCGATGCGCCACGGCAGGGCGCCCGCAGCCACCACCGCAATGTCCTCGCCGGGATGGTCTGTCTGGTCGGCGACCAGTGAATCGCTACTCAATGCCAGAGCCCCTACCGCAGCCCGGACGAGCGCTGGCGCGAGCGGGAGTTAAGCAGCCAGGACTGGATGTCCGCGAGATCCGTCCCGTCCTCGGCGAGGTGGTGGCGGGTCCATTCCCCTTGGTTGTCGAGGTGCCAGCTGGCGGTCTCGGGATCCATGTAGCGGCGCAGCAGGTCCATGACATAGCTCGTGTCGTCCCCGCTGGTGAGCTGGACGAGGGCTTCCACGCGGCGGTCCAGGTTGCGGTGCATCATGTCCGCGGAGCCGATGTAGACCACCGGGTCCCCGCCGTTGGCGAAGGCGAAGACACGGGAGTGCTCCAGGAACCGGCCCAGCACCGAGCGGACCGTGATGTTGTCGCTGAGGCCGGGCACCCCCGGGCGCAGCGAGCAGATGCCGCGGACGATCACGTCCACGGGGACGCCGGCCTGAGACGCCCGGTACAAGGAATCGATGATGGCTTCATCCACCATGGAATTGACCTTGATCTGTACCCGGGCGGCGAGGCCTGCCTTGGCGTTCCGGATTTCGGTTTCAATCCGGTCGATGAGTCCTGAACGCACCGACCGCGGGGCCACCAGGAGCCGCTTGAAGGTCGACTTGGGCGCGTAGCCGGAGAGCTGGTTGAAGAGCCGGGAGAGGTCCTCACCCACCTGCTCATTGGCCGTGAGGAGTCCGAGGTCCTCGTAGTAGCGGGCCGTGCGGGGGTGGTAGTTGCCGGTGCCGATGTGGCAGTAGCGGCGGAGGCCGTCCACTTCCTGGCGCACCACAAGGGAAAGCTTGCAGTGGGTCTTGAGGCCCACGATGCCGTAGACCACGTGGACGCCGGCCTGCTCCAGCTTCCGGGCCCATGAGATGTTGGCCTGCTCATCGAAGCGCGCCTTGATCTCAACGAGGGCCAGGACCTGCTTGCCGGCCTCGGCGGCGTCGATCAGGGCGTCGACGATCGGCGAGTCGCCCGAGGTGCGGTACAGGGTCTGCTTGATGGCCTGGACCTTCGGGTCCGACGCCGCCTGCTCCAGGAACGCCTGCACCGAGGTGGAGAAGGAGTCGTAGGGGTGGTGCAGCAGGATGTCCCGTCGCCGCATGGCCGCAAAAACGTTTGCCGCCTTGGACGTTTCCGATTCGTTGAGGTGCCGTGAGGTGTGGGGGACATGCTTGGGGTAGTGCAGGTCCGCGCGGTCGATTCCGGCGATGACCGATAGCCCGCGGAGATCCAGCGGGGCCGGGACCGAGTAGACCTCGGATTCCTCGACGCCGAGTTCGCGGATCAGCAGCGCCCGGATGTTCGGGTTGATGTCGTTGGTGACTTCGAGCCGGACCGGCGGCCCGAAACGGCGGCGCAGCAGTTCCTTTTCGAGTGCCTGCAGCAGGTTTTCGGCGTCGTCCTCTTCGACCTCGACGTCCTCATTGCGGGTGACGCGGAAGGTGTGGTGCTCCAGCACCTCCATCCCGGCGAAGAGCTGGTCCAGGTGGACGGCGATGACTTCCTCGAGGGCGATGAAGCGCGCCACCCGACCGGGCACCGAGCCGGCGCGCGGGCCGTCAATCGAGATCAGCCGGGGGAGCTGGTCCGGGACCTTGAGGCGGGCGAAGAGTTCCTTGTCGCTGACCGGATTGCGGACGACGACGGCGAGGTTCAGTGAGAGCCCCGAAATGTAAGGGAATGGGTGGGCCGGGTCCACGGCCAGCGGCGTCAGGATCGGGAAGACCTTCTCGGCGAACATGGCGCTGAGCTGGTCCTTGGCCTGGGAATCGAGTTCCTCCCAGCGCATGAGGTGGATGTGCTCATAGGCCAGCGCGGGACGGATCTGCTCGGCGTAGACGCGCGCGTGGCGCTGCTGCAGGCGGTGGGCTTCCTCGCCGATCTGTTCCAGGACCTGCACCGGGCTGAGTCCGGCAGGGGAGGGGACGGCCAGTCCGGTGGCGATCCGGCGCTTGAGCCCGGCGACGCGGACCATAAAGAACTCATCCAGGTTGGACGCGAAGATGGACAGGAAGCTGACGCGTTCCAGCAGGTGCAGGTTCGGGTCCTCGGCCAGTTCCAGCACGCGGGCGTTGAACGCGAGCCAGCTCAGTTCGCGGTCCAGGAAGCGGTCCGGGCTGAAATCGCCCTCCGGCTCCAGGTTCGGCGCAAATTCCGGAATGTCGATCCGGTCCTGGGTCGCGCGTGAGGCAGGCACTTCGGAGGAACCGAACTGGGCACGCGCCGGTCGGACTTTCTTGTCCGACGTGGCGGCCTCAGACGTGGCTGTCCGGGCAGATTCCCGTTGCATGGTCTCTCCTAATGCTGGCGCGATTTAGCTTCAACCTTACAAGCAATCAGCCTGCGTACAGCTTTCGAAGAGGGCAGATTTCCGGCTGTKGACATCAGATGTCTGCCGATTGGATTAACGCCCTTCCAATGGGGCATACATGACGTCGACATCCCAACGCGTGAAGCCCAGCCGCCGGTACAGCGACACGGCCGGAATGTTGTCCGCATCGACGTAGAGCATGACGGCGTGCAGGCCCAGGCTCTGCAGGTGCCGGATGCCGGCCACGGTCAGTGCTTTACCCAGGCCCGTGCCCTGGGCCTCGGGAGTTACGCCCACCACGTACACCTCGCCGATCGCCGGGTGGTCGCCGTGGCGGGGGTGCACCTTGGTCCAGTGGAAGCCGAGGATCCGGTCGGAGGCATCGACGGCCAGCAGGAAACCGGCGGGATCAAACCACGACTCGGCCATCCTGGCGTCCAGGTCGGCGCGGGTCATGTTTCCCTGCTCCGCATGATGCGCGAAGGCGGCCTTGTTCGCGGCCAGCCAGGGGTCCTCGTCCCGGCCCGGGGTGAAAGCGCGCAGCGCCACCCCGTCGGGCAGCGGGACATCGGGCAGTTCCGCCGCCGCAGTGGTGAGCCGCATCTTCCACAATTCGCGGACGGGGCCGTAGCCGTAGCGCGCGGCGAGGTCTGCGGCGGCCTCGTGGTTGCCGTGGGACCACGCCTTGAGGCCGGCGAAGCCGCGGGTGTCCCGGAGTTCGCCGACCAGCCGGTCCGCCACGCCCTGGTTGCGGTAGCTGGGGTGGACGGCAATTTCCAGCACTCCCGTGCCGTCCGGTTCCTCGATGACGACGGCGACTCCGGCCAGGTCCTGTGCCGTCGCCGGGTCGGATTCCTCGTCGGGGCAGTAGAGGGCGAGCGTCAGCACGGTGGGTGTCCCCGGGGACGCGTCGGCGTTCGTGGCACGCAGCGTGACCAGCGTCTGTTCGGACAACGGCGGGTTGCCGTCGGATTCCTCCGCGGCGGCCGCGAGGGCCTTGACGTCCTTCAGGAGCTGCTCATCGGCAGCTCCTTTGGCGGCGAGCACGGGCCAGTTCTCAGGATGCGCAGGACTCATGCTGCAAGGCTATACGGTGCCGCCGGGGCGGAGTCGAKTTTGTTGTTCCGGAACAGTTACGTATAGTCGTTAACTCATCCGGCTGATGGGTGCGGGACTTCGTTTCCCGGACCGTCAGTTCAGATGCGAGGGGGATCCACCACTGGGGTGGCCTCGATACGTTCGACCCGTATGTCCTCCACTGAATACCTGGAAAAGCCCCGGACCTCGGTCCGGGGCTTTTTTGTGTTCCCGCGGGTTCTGCCCAAAAGCGGAACTTCCGGACCCGGCCGCCGCTGGTCCCGCCAGGGGCTGCGGTCCGGGGGCACTTCGACACGGACACGCCGCGGACACCGGAGCCAAGGGACCGGAATCGTACCCAAAGGCGCCCCGGACGGCGAAGGTCTGTGTTCGGGCTCCCGCGACGCGGCCCTTGCGCGGATCGGCCCGCAGTCCGGGCTCCGGCACAGCTGCCTGTTGTCAGCCGTCGTCCCGGTCCGAGTCAGGACTGTTGAGACTTCAGGCCTCGGTGAGTTCTTCCTCCGGATGCCGGACCAAGGTCAGGCGGTAGCCAACGTTGCGGACCGTACTGATCAGGTTCTCGTGGTCGGCGCCGAGCTTTGCCCGCAGACGCCGGACATGGACGTCAACGGTGCGGGTGCCGCCGTAGTAGTCGTAGCCCCAGACCTCGGTCAGCAGTTGCTGGCGGGTGAAGACCCGGCCGGGGTGCTGCGCCAGGTACTTGAGCAGTTCAAATTCCTTGAAGGTCAGGTTCAACGGCGCGCCGTTGACCCGGGCGGTGTAGCTGGCCTCGTCGATGACGACGCCGGCGGCACGGATCTCGGTCGGCGCATCGTCCTGGTCCGGCACGGCACGGGCGACGCCCAGCCGGATGCGGGCCTCCACCTCGGCCGGCCCGGCGGACTCAAGCAGGATGTCGTCCACAGCCCACGCCGACGAGACCGCGGCCATGCCGCCCTCGGTGAGGATGAGCATGAGGGGAGCACTCAGGCCCGTGGCCTTAAGCAGTTGGGTCAGTGAGCGTGCGCCGACGAGGTCTTTGCGGGCGTCGAGCAGGACGATGTCGCAGGGGTCGGTCTCCAGCAGCGCGGTCGGCTCCGCGGGGAGAATGTGGACCCGGTGGTTCAATAGTTCCAGAGCAGGCAGGACGTCCACCGATGAGCCGGTGCTGTTCGTCAGTAGCAGGATGTGCGACATGTTTCCTCCAAGGGGTGTCCGCGCATCTTTGGGCGTCTGTAGCTGAGTCTGAGTATACCTAAACGCCCCTTACCGGCCATGGTCCCGTCACCTGCGGCCAGTCCTTTTGCGACACAAATCGGTCATATAGGGCAGGATTGATCCGTCGGGGCCTGCAGCCCCCTGACGTTGATCAGGTCGAATTGGGGTCCGCAGTGAGCGAAGGTACGACGATGACCGGTAAACGGATGACGGATAAACAGATGTCGGGTAAACAGTGAAGTCTTGGACCATCGGCGTTGTTGGCCTGGCCGGACTCGCCGCGATCGTCGGCGCGTCGTACTCCTCGCCGGAGGCCCTCCTTGCGGTGGGGGTCCTCACCGCAGCCGGCGTCGGAATCGGCTGGCCGCACTTCCTGGGCATCCCCGCCAGGAAGACCCTGGCCGTCCTGATCGGCCTGCCCGGCGTGGGCGCCGCCGTCGCCGCCACCTACCTTCCCGCCCCGGGCTTCCTGGACTGGACGCCGTCGTTCATGGCCGCAGGCGTGATGGCGGTCTTCGTGATGCAGCTGATCCGCGGCACGGGACAGGCGCAACGCCTGGAGTCCACCCTGGGCTCCTGCGCCGGTGTGCTGTTGTCCTGCCTGGGAGCCGGCTGGATCGCGTGTTTCCGCTTCAACGGCGTCCGGGAGATGCTCCTGGTCGCTGCGATCAGCGCTGCGATCGCCCTGATGGCGGGCCTGATCCGCTGGCCGGACCGGGTCGTGGCGCCGCTGGGCGTCGTCGGTGCAGGGCTGGCCGGACCGCTCGCGGGCCTTGTCTTCTCCGACATCGCCGTGCTGCCGGCGGCGATCGTCGGCGTCGTGGTGGGGGCCGTGCTGGTGAGTTTCCGCCGGCTGGTGATCCTCCGCGGCGAATCCCTGAGCTTTGCGGCGGCCCTCGGGATGGGGCTCGGCCCGGTTGCCGCCGTAGGCTCGCTGGCTTACTTCATAGACAAACTACTCATCTACTAAAGCGTTAGGATGGCATCATGTCCGTACTTGCATTTGAAATTTTCTTCCTTGTCCTCCTCGGCGTTGCCAGCCTGGCCATGGCCTGGTTCGCGGGCTTTGTTGTGTACCGGCTCTTCAAAGGCCAGAAGTAACAGCCGGAAGTAACGCCCTGCAAAGTCCCGTCGTTTCCAGAGGTAGCTGCTGTGCCGATTGAAATTCCTACAGATCTAACACCCGAAATCGTTCCGCTGTCCTGGCTCATTGGTGAGTGGGAGGGCCGCGGCCGGCTGGGGGCCGGGGAAGAGGATTCGGAGCACTTCGTGCAGCACGTGTCCTTCACGCACAACGGCCTGCCGTACCTGCAGTACCGGGCCGAAAGCTGGCTGACCGACGACGAGGGCACCAGGCTGCGTCCCTTGACCGTCGAATCAGGTTTTTGGGCCTTGGAGCGCAAGCAGCGCGAGGAAGACGGCGGACCGGGGCTTATCCCGGCTGACATCGTTCCCGTGCTCAAGAGCGCCGACGAGGTCGAAGCCCTGCGCAACGAGGACGGCGGCTTCGACATCTCGGTTTCGATCTCCCACCCCGGCGGGATCTCCGAGCTGTACTACGGGCAGATCAAAGGCCCGCAGATCCGGCTCAGCACAGACATGGTGATGCGCGGCAGCCACTCCAAGGAGTACACGGCCGCCACCAGAATTTTCGGGCTCGTGGACGGCAACCTGCTCTGGCGCTGGGACGTGGCCACGGGCAAGGGCACCGCGGGGGGCAGCGGCCTGGAGGCCCACGCGTCCGCGATCCTGCACAAAGCGGTTTGACCGGCGGCGCGCCACACGCCGCAGAAACGCCGCCGGGTTTGACGTCTCACTGATTTTCCGTTGTCCGCAGCGACCGCAGGGAGCACCAAAGTGAATGCCACACCCGCCATGCCTGACACGCCCGCCGATTACAGCGACCTCAAGGCCGTGTATTTCAACGGCACCCTCAAGAAGTCCCCCGAGACCTCCAACACGCAGGGCCTGATCGACGTCAGCCGCCGCATCATGGAGAAACACGGAGTCGCCACACGGGTCATCCGGACCGTCGACCACGACATCGCCAGCGGCGTCTACCCGGACATGCGCGAGCACGGCTGGGCCACCGATGAATGGCCGGAGCTGTACCCGGCCGTCCGGGAAGCCGACATCGTCGTCGTCGCCGGACCCATCTGGCTGGGTGACAACTCCTCGCAGACCAAGAAGCTGATCGAGCGCCTCTACGCGCACTCCGGCGAGCTCAACGACAAGGGCCAGTGGGTCTTTTATCCGAAGGTGGGCGGTTGCCTGATCACCGGGAACGAGGACGGGATCAAGCACTGCGCCATGAACGTCCTGTACAGCCTCCAGCACATCGGCTTCACCATCCCGCCCCAGGCCGACGCCGGCTGGATCGGCGCCGTGGGTCCGGGCCCGAGCTACCTCGATGAGGGCTCGGGCGGACCGGAAAGCGACTTCACCAACCGCAACACCACCTTCATGACGTGGAACCTGCTGCACCAGGCCCGGATGCTCAAGGACGCCGGCGGCATTCCCGCCTACGGCAACCTGCCCGAGGCGTGGAAAGCCGGCACCAGGTTTGACTTCGAAAATCCGGAATACCGCTAGCCCCCGAGGACTTCTACTACATATGACTATCAAGAGCCCACTGCTGGCGCGCCCTGGCGCCGTTGAAGCCGGCGGCGCTGACGCCGGTGTCGCGTCCCATTACGGGGAGCCGCTGCGCGAACAGCGGGCGCTGGCCGGCGGCGCCGCCGTCGTGGACCTTTCCCACCGCGGCATCGTGACTGTGACCGGGCCCGACCGGCTGACCTGGCTCAACACCCTCTCGTCCCAGCAGCTCACCAACCTGGCGCCCGGACAGTCGAGCGAGCTGCTGCTGCTGAGCGTCCAGGGCCGGATCGAATTCGACGCGCGGGTGGTGGACGACGGCGCCACGACCTGGCTGATTGTCGAGGCCGCCGAGGCAGGCCCGCTCGCCGAGTGGCTCAACAAGATGAAGTTCATGCTCCGCGTCGAGATCGCCGACGCGTCGGCGGACTGGGCCGTGTTGGGGTCCACCCGCCGGGTGCCGGAATGGTCGTCCCTGCTGGTGTGGGAAGACCCTTGGCCGCATGTCGGCGCCGGCGGCTACTCGTACGCCGTCGTGGGGGAGGACGCCCACCCCGGGCTGGAACGGCCCTGGTTCGAGTATCTGGTCCCGGCTGCTGAACTGGAAGCAACCGTCGGTGAGCGCCAGCTTGCCGGTGCCTGGGCAGCCGAGGCGTTGCGCGTCGCTGCGTGGCGGCCGCGCTGGGGTGCCGAAACCGACGACAAGACCATCCCGCACGAACTCGACCTGCTCCGCACCGCAGTGCACCTGAACAAGGGCTGCTACAAGGGCCAGGAAACCGTGGCCCGGGTCCACAACCTGGGCCACCCGCCGCGCCGGCTGGTTTTCCTGCAGCTCGACGGCTCGCAGCACACCATGCCCGCCATCGGCAGCGAGGTCCGCTCCGGGGACCGCAAGGTGGGCACCGTAACCTCCGTGGCGCAGCACTACGAAATGGGGCCGGTGGCCCTGGCCGTGGTCAAGCGCTCGGTCGCGCCGGAAGACGTGCTGACCGTGCTCGACGGCGACGAGCCGTACACCGCCGCGCAGGAAGTCATTGTGGCACCGGACGCCGGCCAGGTCGTGGGACGCCAGACCGGCTTCCTGAGGGGCCCACGATGACGGCCGACAATCCCGGCGCCCCGGACACGGAAACCCTGGCGCTGGCCCACGCCCTTTTCGACGCGGCCCGGGAAGGCAACACCGCGCTGCTCGCCGGCTACCTGTCCGCCGGGGCTCCGGCGGCCATGACGAACGCGGCCGGGGATTCCCTGCTGATGCTTGCGGCCTATCACGGCCACGTCGATGCCGTTCGGCTGATCCTGGCACACGGCGGAGACGCGAACACCGCCAACGACCGCGGCCAGACGCCGCTCGCCGGAGCCGTTTTCAAGGGCTACCCGGACGTTGTGCAGGTACTGGTCGACGCCGGCGCGGACCCCGACGCCGGCACCCCCTCTGCCCGGGCCGCCGCGCAGATGTTCGAGCGGCAGGACATCCTGGCCCTGCTGGGCTGATTCGTCTGCCCCGCACACAGCTCCCCTTCAGCACCTAAGGAACTCCATGGAAATCGTCGCCCGGCCGTGGCCGGCACTCTGGTCCCTCGTGATCGGGTTCTTTATGATCCTGATCGACACCACCATCGTCTCGGTGGCCAACCCCAGCATCATGGAGGGCCTCAACGCCGACATCAATTCGGTGATCTGGGTGACCAGCGCCTACCTGCTCGCCTATGCCGTGCCGCTGCTGATCACCGGCCGGCTGGGCGACCGCTTCGGCCCCAAGAACCTCTACCTGGCGGGGCTGGTCGTGTTCACGCTCGCCTCCCTCTGGTGCGGGCTCTCCGGCGACGTGGAGATGCTGATCGTGGCCCGCGTATTCCAGGGCTTCGGCGCCGCACTCATGACACCCCAGACCATGGCCGTCATCACCCGGATCTTCGCGCCGGACCGGCGCGGAGCGGCGATGGGCATCTGGGGCGCGACCGCCGGCGTCGCCACCCTCGTGGGACCAATACTGGGCGGCGTCCTAGTTGACGGCCTGGGCTGGGAGTGGATCTTCTTCATCAACGTCCCGGTGGGAATCATCGGATTCTTCCTCGCGCTGCGCTACGTGCCGGCTCTGAGCACCCACCCGCACAAGTTCGACATCCCCGGCGTGCTGCTCAGCGCCGTCGGGCTGTTCCTGCTGGTGTTCGGCATTCAGGAGGGCGAAACCTATGACTGGGGCACCATCGCCGGACCCATCACCGTGTGGGGTCTCATCATCTCCGGGATCGCCGTGCTGGTGGTGTTTGTCGTGTGGCAGAAGCTGAACAAGGGCGAACCACTGCTGCCGCTGTCCCTCTTCAAGGACCGCAACTTTTCGCTGGCGAACATCGGCATCACCACCGTCGGGTTCACGGTGACGGCCTTCACCCTGCCGCTGATCTTCTACTTCCAGATGGTCCGCGGGCTGACGCCCACCCAGTCGGCGCTGATGATGGTGCCGATGGCACTCATCTCCGGCGGACTGGCGCCGCTCGTGGGCAAGGTCATCGACCGGGTCAACCCCAAGTTCATCACCGCAACAGGCCTCGTCCTGATGTCCGTGGCGCTGTTCTGGAACTCCCTCCTGATGCACCCGGACACGCCGATCTGGCTGTTCCTGCTCCCCAGCGCCGTGCTGGGTTTCGCCAACGCCGGCATCTGGGCGCCGTTGAGCTCCACCGTCACACGCAACCTGCCGCCGCGGCAGGCAGGTGCCGGCTCGGGTGTCTACAACACGACCCGCCAGATCGGCGCCGTCCTGGGCAGCTCCGCCATAGCCGTCCTGATCCAGGCCCGGCTCGCGGCCGAACTCCCCGCGGCCCCGGGAGGGTCCGGGGAGTCCGGGCCGATGTCCTTCGCCGGTGCCTTGCCGGACGCCCTGCACGAGGGCTTCTCGACGGCGATGGCCCAGTCCATCCTGCTGCCGGCTGCGGTCATCCTGCTCGGCGCGGCGGCGGCGCTGTTCTTCGCCAAGCCCCAGCCGGTGCAGGGGTGGGGCACCCCAGGCTCTGTGCCGGCAGCGTCCGCCGGAGCCGAGGGTTCCGAGGTGCGCTCCCGCTGACGTGTAGGCGGGCCCTGGTGCTGCCGGATCAACCCAGCAGCACACTGGTCTGGATGCCGCCTGCGGTGAAGCCAAGGCTCCGGGCGATGGCCAGGGAGCCCTTGTTGCTGACGTCGGAGCGCCACTGCAGCGTCAGGCCGGAGGCGAGCGCCTCATGGGCCGCTATGGAGGCTGCCAGTGAGCCCAGCCCCCGCCGGCGCCACTCCGGAGCGACCAGCACCCCCATCTGGGCCAGGATCCCTTCCCATTCGGTGTAGGCGCCGCAGGCTACGGGGGTCCTGCGGCCTTCCTCCGCATGCATGACGGTGAACCGGTGCGCAAGGTCCGAGAGGCCCACCTCGTTGACGTCATCGGGCGGGCACGCGGCTTCCAATTCGATCGCTTCCGGGTTGCCGTGCGAGACGGTCAGCTCCTCCGAGGGCTGCTGCAGGGGCAGGTCGTCGGCGAAGAAGAGCGCGGCGGCGCCGAGCCCGTGGCCGCCATGATCCCGGGTGATGGTCAAGAGGGTGACGTGCTGCGCGAGTTCCCCGTCGGACAGCCCGGCGGCGGCGTCCAGCGCCCATTGCGGGCCCACTAGGACAGAGTTGCCGAACAGCCGGATGAACTGCACGGCCCGGGCCGCTTCATCTGCGCGCGTGATGCGGTCGCCCGCGGCGGCCGCGAAAGCACCGTCGTCGAGCCCCAGGCGGCGGGCCCATGCGAGCTGGATGATGTCGACCGAACCGGGCTCAAGTGTCATGGTTCCACCCTACCCACCGGGGGGTGTCGGGCTCTGTGCAGAGGCTCAGGCGGCTCAGCCGAAGAGGACCGCGGCCTCGTCATAGCGGTTCTTCGGGACGGTCTTGAGGTTGCCGAGCGCGGCGTCGAAGCCCACGTGGACGATGTCGGTGCCGTTGAGGGACACCATGGTTCCCCAGCGTCCTTCGACCACCGAGTCGATGGCGGCCATGCCCAGGCGCGTCGCCAGCACGCGGTCGAACGCGGTCGGAACCCCGCCGCGCTGGATGTGGCCCAGGACGGTGGCCCGGGTTTCGATGCCGGTCATGGCTTCCAGCTCCGGGGCCAGCCGCTCGGAGATCCCGCCAAGCCGGGGGCGGCCGAAGGTGTCCAGGCCGCGTTCGGAATGCGGCGTCTCCTGGCCGTCCGGGACGAAGCCCTCCGCGACGACGACGAGCGGCGCGCGCCCGCGGTCGCGGGCCGAGACGACCCACTCCGCGATCTGCTCCATCGAGGCTTTCTGCTCAGGCATCAGGATGGCGTGGGCGCCCGAGGCCATGCCGGCGTGCAGCGCGATCCAGCCCACGTGGCGGCCCATCACCTCGGCGATCATGCAGCGGTGGTGGGACTCACCAGTGGTCCGCAGGCGGTCGATTGCCTCCGTGGCGATCTCGACGGCGGTGTCGAAGCCGAAGGTGTAGTCAGTCGCGTCGAGGTCGTTGTCGACGGTCTTGGGGACGCCGACGATCTTCAGGCCGGCGTCGGTGAGCCGCTTGGCTGCCGCCAGGGTGCCTTCGCCGCCGATGGCGATGATGGCGTCGATGCCGAGCCGGTCCATGTTGGCCCTGATGACCTCGGGCCCGCCGTTGTTCTCGAACGGGTTGGTGCGGGACGTTCCCAGGATGGTCCCGCCCTGCTTCGCGATGCCGCGGACCATGGTGCGGGGGATGTCGATGATGTCGCCCTCGACGACCCCGCGCCAGCCGTCCAGGAATCCCACGAATTCGTGGCCATGGACGGCGATGCCTTTGAGGACGGCGCCACGGATGACGGCGTTAAGTCCGGGGCAGTCTCCGCCGCTGGTGAGGATTCCAATTTTCATGTCTCGGCTCAAATCCTGGTTCGAAGGTGTACAGGCAGAGCGCCACGCTGAGCTCACCTAGAGTCTAGTGGCGTGTGTGGGGCAGGACACAAAAGGTTACAGGTCGACTGGTTGCAGCGGGACCGGTTGGCTGGACTGGCTGCAGAAAGTGACGTGGCCCAGCCGAGCGCTTCGCGAGGAAGGACTCGAGGGCGATGGCGTTCCGCTGGTCCGGAAGGAGCAACCAGGCGATGATGTAGAGGACGAAAGCCGGCCCGGGAAGCAGCGCGAAGAGCAGGAAAGCGATCCGGACGAACGCAACATCCACATTCAACTTGGCGGCGATCCCGCCGCAGACGCCGCCCAACCAGCGCTGCGGACCGCGTTTCAGGCCAAGGCCCCTGACGGTGCTGAAGAATTTTTCCATGATTCAAGACTTCCCTGTCGATGCATCTTTGTCACGTCCCCGGGCCGAGAGCAGCCCGCCGATCACAAGAGCCGCCCCGGCGCCAATCATCAGGCCGATCGCCACGTAGGTCCCGTTGAGGGCCACGATGCCGAGCTGGGAGATGATGATGAGCGAGGCAAGGGCCACCACGATCAGCCCCCAGACGATGGTGCCCACGCGTGCCGGGGAATCGACCGGCGGCTCCGTTCCTTCGAACGGTGGGGGAGTGGGCGGGCCGCTGCCTTCCGGGCTGCCCGCCGGTGCGTCGTAGCTGCTCATGTCAGTTCCCTTCCTTGATGGTGACGTTGCTGAACGTGCCGTTGACAGTCACGATCAGCGCCGCTCCAGGCTTGCCGGTGTTGTAGTTGCTTTGCCGGGTGGTCATGCCGCCGTGGCTTTGGCCGCCTTCATTGAGGTTGCCCATGGACATGTCGGCGCGGACCTCCACCGGAACGGTGTCCGGAATGATCACCGTGACGTTGCTCGCCGTGGCGTCGATGGGGACCACGACATCAGTTCCCAGCGGCGGGTTGAGGGCAACCTTCGTCAAGTCCACGGTCCCGGTGCCGGCGGTGATATCAAAACCGCCCAGGGCCTGTTCAATGCTCACCGGAGACCAGCTCGCGTTCCGCGGACGGAAGCCGTCACCGTTGGGGAGCACATTGAAGATGCCGCCGACAATCAGGGCGACCGCGGCGAAGAATCCCAGGATGCCTGAGGTGCGGCCCCGGAGACCGGCGACGATGATGCCTAGGCCCAGGACCACCGCGGCGCTCTCCCAGACGACGGCGTTGCTGGACGTGCCGAGATCGATGACGTTCGCGACGTCGAGGGCTTTGATGCCGCCGCCCACCAGCAGGGCGAGGCCGGCGGTGACCGCGACGGCGGGTGCGCCGGGGCCGAAGCGCCGGGGCTTGGCCGGCGGGACGGGACCGCTGCCCGGCACCGGCCGGTAGCCGCCCCCGGGGGGAGGAACAGGACCCGACGGCGGCGGGGGGCCCCAGACGGGCCCGGGGACGGTTGACCCGTCGTAGCGGGGCAGCGCCTCCGAGGAGCCGTAGCCGGCGGTGGCGAAGGGGGCAGTTGGTGATGTTGCCGGGTTCATCGGGTAGCCGGAGCCCGCAGGGCCGCCGGGCTGGGAACTCGAGGACATGGGAGTGGCTCCGTTCCGGGACTTGTTGCGCTGGGTCAGGTAGTAGATGAGGTAGATGGCGCCGCCCACCCAGAAGACCGCCCAGATGAAGCCGCCGAAGCCGTAGCGGTCCCAGCCCCAGACGCCGGCACCCAGGCTGGGGAGGCCGATGACCGTGGTGATCAGGGCCCCGGTCATCCCGGACGACCACCGTCCGGCCGCGGCCTCCTGGACGTGGATGCGGCCGTCGGGTTCGGGCAGGAGCGCCCAGGCGATGCCATAGAGGAGGACGCCGACGCCCGCGAAGACCGTCAGGACGATCRGGATCCCGCGGACTATCAGCGGATCGACGCCAAAACGCTCGGCAATGCCGCTGGCGACACCGCCCACCCAGCGCTCGCGGCCCCGGTGGATGCCTTGGCTGCGGATCCAGTCGAAGAAATGCAGTGGCTGGCTCCCGGCCGGCGGGGTCGCGCCATGGTGGGCCGGGGGCGTCGCGCCGTAGTAGGGCGGGGGCGGCGGCGGCGTTCCGGAGCCGATGCCGCCACCGGCCGAAAAGTCCAGCGGGAGGGTGGCGGAAGTATCCACCGGAGTGGTGGGGGAGCTGTCGGCTGCGGGCCGCTGGTCCGCGCCCGAGGTCTCTGCCGGCGGCTCCGCCGGTTGTCCGGCAGTCTGAGCGGCAGTGCGGCCTGTGCGGCCCGAAGGGTCGTGGCCCTCTGAGCTGTCGCCCTCATCGGGCTGGTCAATGTGCGGGTTCATACTTCGATCCTTCCGCCTGGCGCCAATCCGCTCTACTGGGGAACACCCTGAACTGTCCCTGAGACACCCCCGGTTAGGGCAGGAATCGGGTCCGGGGAACCCTGATCCGTGCTTGGATTGACTCATGACAACCGCCGTTTCCCGCCCGCCGCTGGTCCGCGGCAGCGACCGGATGATTGCCGGCGTCTGCGCCGGTCTCGCCCGTCACCTGGGCTGGCCGCTGCGGATGGTCCGCATCGGCATGGTGGTGGCAGCGCTCGCGGGCGGCGCCGGCGTCGCGTTCTACGCCTGGCTCTGGATCATGGTTCCCACCGCGGACGAAAGCGCCAAACGCAATGCCCGGCAGCCGGCGTCGCCCATTGCCCCGGCAGTGAGCGCACCTTACGCGGCCCCCTACCCCCGCCCTTCGACGGCGGCCGTGTCCCCAGCGGGTGCCGTCCCGGCGGCCGCGGGGGCGGCACCCGCACCGGCGGGCACCGCTCCCGCCGACTCGTTGCGGAGCCGGGTCACCGGGATGCGCTACGGCAAGGAGATTCTGCTCGGGGCGGGTCTGCTGCTGGCCGCCGGCATCCTGATCGCGCGGCTGCTCGGCGTTGATGTTCCACTCGGGACCCTCATTCCGGTTGCTGCCATCCTGGGCGGCGCAGCCATCGCCTGGATGCAGCTGGATGAGACGCGCCGGGCTGGCCTCGTGGACAAAACCAAGGCGGACCAGGCCGGCGGCTGGGCACGGCTTGCGGCCGGGCTGGCGCTGGTGGTGGCCGGGGTCCTCGTCATGGTGTCCGGCTCCGGGTCCTGGGAACAGACGTGGCTGGCCCTGCTGTCCTCGGTGGCGGTGCTCGGCGGTGTGGCACTGGTCCTCTTGCCATGGGGGCTGAAGTTCTGGCGCGACCTGGAGGCGGAGCGCGCCGGTCGGGTCCGTGCGACGGAACGGGCCGAGATCGCCGCCCATCTCCACGACTCCGTGCTGCAGACGCTGGCGCTGATCCAGCGGCGCGCCGGCAACGAGACCGACGTCGTCCGCCTTGCCCGCGCCCAGGAGCGCGAACTGAGGGGCTGGCTGTACCGGGATGCGGGTAAGGAAGCCGGGCAGCTCTCCGAGGGCATCAATGCCGCTGCGGCTGAAGTGGAGGACTCCCTGGGCCACGCGGTCGAGGTGGTCACCGTGGGCGACTGCGCCATGTCCGAACGGCACGAGGCACTCGTCCAGGCCGCCCGTGAGGCCATGCTGAACGCGGCCCGGCACGGGGGCGGTGCCGTCTCGGTGTACCTGGAAGTCACGGACGGCGCGGCGGAGGTCTTCGTGAAGGACCGCGGGCCAGGCTTCGACCCGGACGCCGTCCCGGCCGACCGGCTGGGGGTACGGGAATCGATTGTCGGCCGGATGAACCGCCACGGCGGCACCGCCGTCATCACCAGCAGCCAGGACGGCACCGAGGTGCGGCTCCGGCTTCCCCTGCCAACGGGAGCATCCGCCGGCGCCGCCACCAACAACAGCAATGGAGAGGCCAGACTGTGAGCACAACCGAAGCAGGGAGCCCGGCGCAGGGGATCCGGGTGGTGATCGTGGACGATCATGCCATCTTCCGGTCCGGTTTGAAGGCCGACCTGGACCCGAGCATCGTTGTGGCCGGCGAGGCCGGCACGGTGGAAGAAGCCGTTGCCGTGATCGCCGCGGTGCGTCCCGACGTCGTGCTTCTCGATGTCCACCTGCCGGGCGGACTCGGCGGCGGCGGGCGCGAAGTGCTGGCCGGCTGTGCGCCTTTGTTCGGCAGCACCCGGTTCCTGGCCCTGAGCGTCTCGGACGCGGCCGAGGACGTCGTCTCGGTGATCCGGGCCGGGGCGCGCGGTTATGTCACCAAAACCATTTCGGGTGCGGAGATCTCCGACGCCGTCCGCCGGGTCGCGGGCGGGGATGCCGTCTTTTCGCCCCGGCTGGCGGGCTTTGTCCTGGATGCCTTCGGCACCGCCCCGGCGGACATCGCCGACGACGAACTGGACCGGTTGTCCGCCCGCGAGCTCGAGGTGATGCGGCTGATCGCACGCGGGTACAGCTACAAGGAAGTCGCCAAAGAGCTGTTCATCTCGATCAAGACAGTGGAAACCCACGTCTCGGCGGTGCTGCGCAAGCTCCAGCTCTCCAGCCGGCACGAGCTCACCCGCTGGGCCGCCGAACGCCGGCTCCTCTGACTAAGGATGCGCTATCACTTACAGTCCCTTTGAGGCAGGTTTAGGGACCATAAGTGACAGCGCATCGGGAGTAGTCGCGTTATTTCGCCTTGCCGAGGAAGTCCTGCAGGCGGGCAACGCCGGTCGCCAGGTCCTCGTCGCCGAGGGCGTAGGAAAGGCGCAGGTAGCCGGAGGGGCCGAAAGCCTCGCCCGGAACCACCGCCACTTCGACTTCGTCCAGGATCAGGGCGGCCAGCTCCGCCGACGTCGCCGGCCGGACGGGTCCGTTCGCGGACGGGAACTCCTTGCCGAGCAGGGCGCGGACGTCCGCGTAGACATAGAAGGCGCCCTTCGGCGTCGGGCATTCAACACCCTCGATGGCGTTCAGCCCGGCAACGATGGCTTTGCGGCGGCGGTCGAAGGCAAGCTTCATCTCGTCGACGGCGGTCAGCGGGCCGGACACTGCGGCGAGGGCGGCCACCTGCGGGATGTTGGAGACGTTGGACGTCGCGTGCGACTGCAGGTTGGTGGCGGCCTTGATGACGTCGGCCGGGCCGATCATCCAGCCCACGCGCCAGCCGGTCATGGCATAGGTCTTCGCAACGCCGTTGAGGATGACCACCTTGTCGCCCAGCTCCGGGACGGCCGTGGCGATCGAGGTGAAGGGAACGCCATCGTAGGTCAGGTGCTCATAGATCTCATCCGTAACCACCCACAGGCCCTTGGACGCGGCCCACTGGCCGATCTCCCTGACCTGCTCGGGCGAGTACACGGCACCGGTGGGGTTGGAGGGGGAGACGAAGAGCAGGATCTTGGTGCGGTCCGTGAGCGCGGCCTCGAGCTGCTCCACCGTGACCAGGTACTCCTGCTCCGGTCCGGCAAAAACCTCGACCGGAACGCCACCCGCGAGCCGAATGGCCTCAGGGTAGGTGGTCCAGAACGGCGTGGGGACGATGACCTCGTCGCCCGGATCGAGCAACGTGGCGAAGGTGTTGTACACGGCCTGCTTGCCGCCGTTGGTGACCAGCACCTGCGACGCCTCGGCCTTGTAGCCGGAATCCCGGAACGTCTTGTCCGCGATGGCCTGCTTCAGCTCCGGCAGGCCGCCGGCCGGGGAATAGCGGTGGTACTTGGGCTGGCCGGCCGCTTCAATGGCTGCCTGCACGATGTAACCGGGAGTCGGGAAGTCCGGCTCGCCGGCACCAAAGCCGATCACGGGGCGGCCGGCCGCCTTCAGCGCCTTCGCCTTGGCATCAACAGCCAACGTGGCGGATTCGGCTATGGCGGAAATACGCTGTGAAATGCGGGCGGCAGGCATCGCGGGTCCATTCTTCGCTTACAGCTTCGGTGGCTGTTTGTGGGATTCGACGAAACCTACTCTATGCTGTTCACCGGACCGTCCGGGGCGCCCGCGTGGAAATGTGACTGCAACTGAGTCAGGTGAATTTCGCGTCTGGTTTACCGCATGTTTTTCCCAGCTGTTCTCGTGGGAGGTGGAGGGTCCGGTGAGGCCGGTTCGACGTAGGCGCAGTTGTTGCGTAGACTGGTTCTCCGGTGTTGAAAACACGATGATGGTCTGCGCCTCAGGAAAGTCTGGGGAAGGGCCCGAAAACGGTTTTCGATCCATAGGGTAGTGGCGCAATTGGTAGCGCAGCGGTCTCCAAAACCGCAGGTTGCAGGTTCGAGTCCTGTCTGCCCTGCGCAAGCTGTTCCGGTTTCTCCGGAGCAAGCGCAGCAACCATGGTTCAGTTCAGAGCCGGGTATCCGACATTGCGAGGATGAGTGAGGACCAGGTGACCGAAACGGCTGCAAGCAGCTCCAGTGGCCGCCCCGCCAAGAATGCCCCCAAGGCAGGTTTCTTCGCTCGAATTGCGCTCTTCATCCGCCAGGTAATCGGCGAACTGAAGAAGGTCGTTGCACCGACCCGCAAGGAACTGATCAATTACACGCTCGTGGTGCTGGTGTTCGTGGTCATCATGATGCTCATCGTCACCCTGCTGGATCTGGCCTTCGGGACCGGAGTGGCCTGGGTCTTCGGCGGCGTTGCGCCCACGGACCGCTAAGGCGACCGGTCCGCAGACTGCGTGGATTGCCACCGGAGTTCCGGAGGCTCCTCGGAGTGTGCGGAATTGAGTCATTTAAATAGGCATGTTAGGCAATGAGGAAGCAGGAGACCAAGTGTCTGAGCAGGAGCTCGAGGTAACTGAGACTGAGCTGGATAAGAGCCAGGACGCCGCGGTGGAAGCCGGGGAAGAGTCCGAGGCTGCGTCTGCTGCGCCCGAATCCGACGCCGCTGACGAGGCTGCCGACACGGCAGAAGCTCCGGAAGCCCCCGTTGAAGAGTCTGCTGACGCGGACGACGACGAAACCGCCGACGCCGGCGAAGAAGCAGACGACGAATCAGGCGACGCGCTGGCCGCGGCCGCTGCCGCCGCGGAGGTTGATCCGGCCGACGAATTCAAGGCCAAGCTGCGCCGCCAGGAGGGTGACTGGTACGTCATCCACTCCTACGCCGGCTACGAAAACCGCGTCAAGGCCAACCTTGAAACCCGCATCCAGACCCTGGACATGGAAGATTACATCTTCGAAATCCAGGTTCCGATGGAGGAAGTCGTTGAGATCAAGAATGCTCAGCGCAAGGTCATCAACCGCGTCCGCATCCCCGGTTACGTCCTGGTCCGCATGGACCTGACGGACGCCTCCTGGGGCGCCGTCCGCCACACGCCCGGCGTCACCGGCTTCGTGGGCAACGCCCACAACCCGGTCCCGCTGCGCCTCGACGAGGTCTTCTCCATGCTCGCCCCGGTCTTCGAAGAAGAGCAGGCCGAGAAGGGCAAGCCGGTCAAGCACGCTGCCGCGCAGATCGACGTCGACTTCGAGGTCGGCGAGTCGGTCATCGTCAAGGAAGGCCCCTTCGAGACCCTTCCGGCCACGATCTCCGAAATCAAGGTGGACTCCCAGACCCTCGTGGTCCTGGTCTCCATCTTCGAGCGCGAGACCCCGGTCACGCTGTCGTTCAACCAGGTCAGCAAGATCTAGTTATCCCCCCAGAATTCGCCCCGGACTGCCCGCTTTAGCAGCCAGGGGCGGCCGGCCGCCTCGCCATGGCGGCCACCAACCTGAGGCACGCTCCTGTGTCCCAGGAAGTAATTGAGAGAAGGACCCTACATTGGCTCCCAAGAAGAAGGTCACCGGCCTCATCAAGCTGCAGATCCAGGCAGGTGCCGCTAACCCGGCCCCGCCAATCGGTCCTGCGCTTGGCCAGCACGGTGTCAACATCATGGAATTCTGCAAGGCGTACAACGCTGCGACGGAAGCCCAGCGCGGCAACGTTATTCCGGTTGAAATCACGGTCTACGAGGACCGTTCATTCACGTTCATCACCAAGACCCCGCCGGCTGCAGAGCTCATCAAAAAGGCTGCAGGCGTCGCCAAGGGTTCGGCTACCCCGCACACCGTCAAGGTTGCGAAGCTGACCCAGGCCCAGGTCAACGAGATCGCCACCACCAAGATGGAAGACCTCAACGCCACCAGCCTGGAAGGCGCCGCGAAGATCATCGCCGGCACCGCCCGTTCCATGGGTATCACCGTCGAGGGTTAATTCCCTTCCGCTGATGCGGCGTCGGGTCCGGGCAACCGACCACGACGCCGGGCAGCACCGCCGGGCGACCGGCACCACCTAAACATTGAAATGTCGGAAGTCCGGAACTACCATCCGGAGCCCCGACTGTGGCAGGGCCCAGCGCGGTCCGCAGACCACAACTGCACAAGGAGAAATAAGCAGCATGGCAAAGCGCAGCAAAGCATATGAGGCAGCCGCAGCCAAGATCGACGCGGAGAAGTTCTACGCGCCGTTCGAGGCAGTGACGCTGGCCAAGGACACCAACCCGTCCAAGTTCGACGCCACCGTTGAGGTCGCTTTCCGCCTGGGTGTAGACCCGCGTAAGGCTGACCAGATGGTCCGCGGCACCGTTAACCTGCCGCACGGCACCGGTAAGGTTGCCCGCGTCCTCGTGTTCGCAACGGGCGATAAGGCCGAGGCAGCAATCGCTGCCGGCGCCGACTTCGTTGGTTCCGATGACCTGATCGAAAAGATCGCAGCCGGCTGGACCGACTTCGACGCCGCCGTTGCCACCCCTGACCTCATGGGCAAGGTTGGCCGCCTCGGTAAGGTCCTGGGTCCGCGTAACCTGATGCCGAACCCGAAGACCGGCACCGTGACCGCTGACGTCGCCAAGGCCGTCAACGACATCAAGGGTGGCAAGATCGACTTCCGCGTCGACAAGCACTCGAACCTGCACTTCATCATCGGCAAGGTTTCCTTCGACGTCATCAAGCTGGCCGAGAACTACGCAGCCGCACTGGAAGAGGTCCTCCGCCTCAAGCCGTCCGCTTCCAAGGGCCGCTACATCCAGAAGGCTACCGTCGCCACCACGTTTGGCCCGGGCATCTCGGTTGACCCCAACGTCACCAAGGTCCTGACCGAGGTCTAGTCCTCACCAGGCTCCACGGAAAAGACCGTCCCGCATCCGCGGGGCGGTCTTTTCCGCGTTCCGGGCGCCGGTTAGGCTGGCCCGGTGACTGCAGAGACGTACCGCATAGAACCCCTTGTGCTCCCTGCCGCCCTCGACTCCCCGGACGCGGGGGACTTCCTCGACGTCGGCGGCTTGTGTGACGCACTGACGCTCCAGACCTGGGGAAACCTCGACCGCTCAACCCCGCCCGAGGCCCGGCTGCAGTTCTGGCGGGACAACGACTACCGGAAGATCCAGCTCTTCTTCGTGCGCCTGGATGGCCGGATGGCTGCCCGGTCGTGGGTCCGCTGCGAGCTCCAGGACAACCTCCGCAGCGCGTTGGTCCACGTCGATGTCCTGGAAGAGTTCAGCGGCCGGGGAATCGGCCGGGCCCTGCTGCTCCACGCGGAAGAGCTGGCAGCCGCGGCGGGCCGCACCATTCTGCAGAGCTACACGGAGCATCCCGCAGGCTTTGACCCGGGGGACACGGAGGCAACCGTCAGCCCGGCCACCGGAACTGGCGCGGTTCCGGCTGACGCGCGGGGCGTACGCTTCGCCCTTAAGGCCGGGTACCGCCTGGAACAGGTTTCGCGCTTCAGCGCCCTGGATGTTCCCGCGCGGGCAGCATCGTGGGACGCCCTGGAGCGGGAGGCCCTGGCCACGGCCGGCGGGGAGTACGAGATTGTGTCGTGGACTGGGCGGTGCCCGGACGAGTATGCCGTGCAGCTCGCCGTGCTGATGTCCCGGATGAGCACTGACGCGCCGAGCGGGGACCTGAGGTACGACCCGGAGGAGTGGGATGTGGCACGGCTCCGCAACGTCGAGGACACTTGGCGGCGGGCCGGCCTGGAGTCCTTCGTGGCAGCCGCCCGGCACCGGGGCAGCGGCGAACTGGCAGCCTATACGGTGCTGCAACTGACGCCGTCGAAGCCGTGGCTGGCCGACCAGGACGACACGCTCGTCGCCGCCAGCCACCGCGGGCACCGCCTGGGCATGCTCGTCAAGATCCGCAACCTCCGCCGCCTGCTGGCAGAATACCCGGCCGTGGAACGCGTGATTACCTTCAACGCCGCGGAAAACGACCACATGCTCGCCATCAACATCGCCCTCGGATTCCGGCCGGCCGGCTGGGACGGCGAATGGCAGCGTGTGGTCACGCCATAACGCATGGAAAGGCAACCGAAACCGGCATATGCTGACGGGTGAAAGCCCGGCTGCTGCCGGGCTTCCGGCACCAGTGGTGGACGGCAGAATGGCTGGGATGATGCCCTCTATGGCAAACGACGTACGGATTGAACAGCTATGGATCCCCGATTCGCTGGACGGGCAGGACGCCGCAGACTTCATTGCCGCCGTCGAAGTGGGACGCAAGGTGCGCATGCAGACCTGGGGAAGCGATGACCTCGCCTACGCGCCCCAGGAAAAACTCCTGGAGATGGCAGACCCGTACGAGCGCCAGGTCATCCTCGTCGCCAAGGTCAACGGCGAGATTGTCGGGACCGTTGACATCGCGCTGCCCCTCGCGGATAACCTCGACCTGGCTGAATTCGCCCTCGACATCCTGCCGGAGTTCCAAGGCCAGGGCGTGGGGCGGCAGCTGCTCGAAGCCGCAGAGCACTTCGCCCGTGACGAGGGCCGCCACACGATCCTGATCGACACGAACCATCCGAGTGCCTCACTCGGTGACAACTCGGCGGATCAGCTGGTGCCCGGCACGGGCCTTGGCTTCGTCCCGCTGAACAGCCGGGAGGTGGAGTTCGCCCGGCACACCGGCTACACCCTGCAGCACATCGAACAATTCAGTGCCTGCACGCTTCCCCTCGACAGCGAACTGGTCGAGGAGCTGGAAACCGAAGCCGAGGAGGCCAACGGCGGCCGTTACCGCCTGCACCACTGGACCGACCGGTGCCCGGACCAGTGGCTTGAAGCCGTCGCCGCGCTGGAAAACAGCGCCGGCGAAGACGGCGTGCCGGGCGTCGACGACACAGTCATGGTGTTCGACGGCGGCATCCTCCGTGCGGCGGAAGAAGTCGCCATCGCGCAGGGCCGCCGGACGGTGGTCACCGCCGTCGAACACATCGCCAGCGGTGAGCTCGTTGGACTGACCACCATCAGCGTGCTTGCGCTGCGCCCCGACGTCGTGTTCCAGGACGACACAATGGTCCTTCGGGAGCACCGCGGCAACAAGCTTGGCCTGCTGATCAAGGTCGCGAACATGGAGCGGCTCGCTGAGCAGTTCCCGGATGCCCGGGTCCTATACACGTGGAACGCCCCGGAGAACCGCTACCTGCTGAAGGTCAACCAGCAGCTGGGGTTCACCACGGCGGGGGTGACGGGCATCTGGCAAAAGGAGCTCCCTGACTTCGGCCCGAGCGTCAGCTGACCTGCGTGCCGGCCGCCGATTTGGAGCACACGCCCCGTCTCGCGTAAGCTGGGGGGACCAAAGACCGTCGGTTGTTGGAAATCCACTCTCCCAAGCAAGACTCACTTCTGCAGTCGCGCCGGGAGAGCCAGTGGATCTCCAGACGAAGGACCCTGAACAGAGGGCGGCCGGCGCAGGTGAACGAAGCAAAGCTCCGCGGTCATGGACCGCGTCGAGACAAGCCCCGTGCATCTGCGCGGGGCGTTTTTAGTTTTTAGCTCTTTTGAGCGGGGACCGGGAAACGCCGGCACTATCCCCGGAAGGAGGGTTATGGCAACGCCTAGCAAGGTTTCAGCAGTAGCTGAGATCACTAACGATTTCAAGGAATCGAACGCCGCTGTCCTGACCGAATACCGTGGGCTCACCGTTGCACAGCTCAAGCAGCTGCGTGTCTCTCTCGGCCAGGACACCAAGTTCTCGGTCGTCAAGAACACCCTGACCGCCATTGCAGCCAAGGAAGCTGGTGTCGAAGCATTCGACGGTCAGCTCGCCGGCCCCACTGCAATCGCGTTCATCAAGGGTGACGCAGTTGCCGCTGCCAAGAGCCTGACGGATTTTGCCAAGACCAACAAGCAGCTGGTTATCAAGACCGGTTACTTCGAGGGCAAGGCACTGAACGCCAGCGAAGTTGCTGCCCTGGCAGCACTCGAGTCCCGCGAGCTGCAGCTCGCCAAGGTTGCAGGCATCCTCAAGGCTCCTGCTGCCGCCGCTGCGCGCATCATCGACGCGCTGCGCCTCAAGCTTGAAGAAGAGAACGGTGCACCGGCAGAAGCCGAAGCGCCCGCCGCTGAAGAAGCTCCCGCTGAAGCTCCGGCTGACGCCGCCGCTGAGGCTCCGGCCGACGCTGCAGCCCCCGAAGAGAACTAACTCTCTAAAACCAGACTCCGGTGTGAAGGCGAGCCCCCGGGCTGCCGAGCACCACTATAGGAAGGACGCCACACCATGGCGAAGCTCACCAACGAAGAGCTCATTGAAGCTTTCAAGGAACTGACCATCATCGAGCTCTCTGAGTTCGTTAAGCTCTTCGAAGAGACCTTCGAAGTTACCGCTGCTGCTGTTGCTGTTGCTGGCCCCGCTGCCGGCGCTGCTGCAGAAGAAGAAGAGAAGACCGCATTCGACGTCGTCCTGGAGCACCCGGGCGACAAGAAGATTGCAGTCATCAAGGAAGTTCGCGCGATCACTTCCCTGGGTCTCAAGGAAGCCAAGGACCTGGTTGACAGCGCTCCGAAGGCTGTTCTCGAAGGTGTCACCAAGGAAGCTGCCGAGAAGGCTGTTGCACAGCTCGAAGAAGCCGGCGCTCGCGTTACCCTCAAGTAACTCGCTGCTTCTGGCACCGGCCGGGAACCTCGCGTTTCCGTTCGGCTCCGGGAAACCCCGTCCACTCCGGTGGGCGGGGTTTCCTGCGTTAACGGCCACGGCGGCCTGCCGGGACGGCGTCCGCAAACAGCAACGCGGGGTCACTTCCGGTCCGTCCCAGTGGGTGGGATGGGCCGGAAG
>NZ_JBFRDB010000024.1:0-64825 GCF_052113365.1 Arthrobacter sp. YAF17
CACCGCCGAGGACCTCGAGATCATCGCCGACAAACTCAACAACCGGCCCCGTCCCACGCTCAACCTCGAGACCCCCAAACAACGCATGCGCCAACTCATTGCCACCGCGGCCTAAACCCAGTTGTTGCAACGACCAATTGACTTTGAGAGGGGGTTTTGGGCCGTAGGTGACCCCGCGTTGCTGTGTTTTGTGCGCGATTCGGGGCAGTAGTCAGTAGGCTTACCGTCATGGACACGACCAGCCGGGCCACAAACCCCGCACCGCCGTCTCACGGGCCAGGAAGCCTCGGATGAGACTCCGCCACAGCAACGCGTCCGGCCGCGGCTACCGCCGGGTCGCGGCCGGGACCGGCTTCAGCTACAAGGACCTGGACGGCTCCACCCTGGCGCCCGGGCCGGTGCGGGAGCGGCTCGAAAGCATCGGCATCCCGCCGGCATGGACGGATGTCTGGATTGCGCCCTACGACAACGGGCACATCCAGGCCACCGGGCTCGACGCCGTCGGCCGGCGCCAGTACATCTACCACCCGGGCTGGCGCGAGAAAAAGGACCGGCTGAAGTTCAACCGCTCACTCCAGCTCGCGGAAACCCTGCCGTCCGCGCGCAGGCTCGTCACCATGGACCTGCGCTCCGAGGGCCTCACCCGGGAGCGGGTGCTGGCCGCCGCCTTCAGGATGCTGGACAGCGGCTCGCTGCGCGTCGGCTCCGAGCGCTACACGAACGAAAACGGCAGCCACGGCCTCGCCACGCTGCTCTGCGCCCACGTCCGTGTGCGCAAGGACGAGCTCCGGCTCAGCTTCCCCGCCAAGAGCGGCAAGACCTGGGAGTCGCGGATCGACGACGCCGACCTTGCCGCCGTCGTCCGCCTGCTCAAGCGCCGCTGCGGCAACGCCCGCCTGCTGGCCTACAAGGACGGACGGAGCTGGCACCCGGTGTCCAGCCAGGACATCAACCAGTACGTCAAGGATCGCACCGGTCAGGACTTCACGGCCAAGGACTTCCGGACCCTGCGGGGGACGGTGGCCGCGGCGGCCAGCCTGGCGCAGACCGGACCGCAGCCCAAGGTTTCAGCCCGGAAGAGGGCGGTGAACCGCGCAATGCTGGACGCGTCCGAGATCCTCGGCAACACGCCGTCGATCGCCCGGAAGAGCTATGTGGATCCCCGGCTCGTGGACCACTTTGCCGCGGGCGAGACCATCGACCCGAAGCGGCTGGACTCCGCCGAATCCGAGGTCCGGGCCCTGCTTTATCAGGAGGGCGACGTGGTCCCGCTGCGGCAGGCGGCGGGTTAGGCGCCAGCCCGGAGCCGGTTACATCCGCCCGAAGCGTGCCCGGAGCAGCGCGAACGCCCCGTAGGCGATGAAGCCGACTCCGATCGCCAGGAGCAGGGCGGGCCCGAAGGGGTGGTCCTGCAGGGCCTTGAGGCTGCCGTCCAGTCCGGTGGACGACGCGGGATCGTTGGTGGCCGCGGCGATCACGAACAGGAGTCCCGTCAGGATCAGCGCCAGTCCTTTGGCGATGTGTCCGGCCACGCCCAGGCTGCTGATGAGGTGGCCCCGGCGGGTCCCCTCAAAATGGGCCAGCTCCTCCTTGAACTTTTTTCCCGCGCCCTTGACGATGAAGTACACGCCGATCCCGATGATGGTCAGGCCCAGGGCGACCAGCGCCGGCACTCCGTAGGGGCTGTGCACCAGAACGGTGCTGAAGTCCCGCGTGGAGTCGCCGGAATCTCCCCGGTTCCCCAGTGCGAACCCCGCGAAGCTCAGCCCCACACTCCCGTACGCGATGCTGAGGAAGCCGGAAGACACGAGTTTGCCGAGGCGCTCCCCGCGGGGAAGGTGCCTGGCGCGGAGCGTCGCCTCGCTCAACTGCCACAGCGAGAGCCCGGTGCAGGCAATGAACCCCGCCCACATGACCGCCGGGCCCCACGGGTTGGCCGCGAGCTGTTCGATGGCTCCGGTGGGCTCGGCCTGGCCCGGTGCGCCGAAGACCAGCGCCACCGCAATCGCGCCGATCACGACGTGCAGCAGGGCCATGACGGCAAAACCGGAACGGGCGACGACGTCGAGCGCCGCGCTGTCCGACGCGGCCTCAGCGGCGTCGGCGGCGCCGCCAACGGCCGCACCGAGGGACTCGCCGGTGGCCTCCTCGGTGTCGTCGCCGGCGGTTTCGCCGGACGAGGGCTGGCCGTTCGGCCCCGGTGATTCCATGGTCTCGAGTCTACGCAGGGGTGACTCCCCGCCTCGGAGTATCAAGTTGTTCATAAGTGTGCTTACTATAACCGGGTCACCGCCGTTCGCGGCAGTCGGCATTTCCGGATTCGAACTCAGACGATAGGAAGCTCAACATGGCAGGTAATCTCGTTGCCCGATCCATTCACGACCTGACGGCGGGCGCCTGGTTCGGCGGCTCGCTGATGGGAGCCATTGGGCTGAACGGGGCGGCCGCGGAAGCCAAGGATCCGGCCGAACGCACCCGGCTGTCGAGCATGGGCTGGAAGATGTGGGCACCGGTCCAGACGTCGGCCTTCGGTGCGCACTTCCTCTCCGGCCTCGCAATCATGTGGGAGAACAAGGGCCGGATGGCCAAGCAGGACGGCGTCGCCCGCCTCACGGTCGTGAAGTCCGCCGTCACCCTTGCCGGTGCCGCCGTGAGCCTGTACGCCGGGCTTCAGGGTGCCAAAGTGGACAAGCTGGCCGGCGAAGGTGCTGACGGAGCCACCGAGCCCAAGCCTGGCGCCTCCGCGGAACTCCGCTCCGCGCAGCAGCAGTTGAAGATCCTGCAGTGGGCCATCCCGGTCTTCGCCGGCCTGGTGATCGTCCTCGGCGCCAAGCACGGCGAAATGCAGCGTCCCAAGAACGTCTTCAAGGGCCTCACGCGCTAGCTGCTGGAACGGGCCATCAAAATTCGGCATTGACGAACCCGATGATGATGGCCGCCCACCAGCTCACTTGGGAGATGGCCAGGCAAGTCAGCATGTGTATCCGGTGGCCCACCGTGAGTCCCGCGAACGACGTCGTCGGCGGCATCACCACGAGCCGGCGCATGAGGGGCAGCAGCATGATGCCGTTGAGGATCAGCACAAGGACGGCCACGAGCTTGACCACCGTCAGGGGATTGCCCAGATCCGGGTTCAGGAACGCCCCGGTGGTGAGCATCGCCGCAATGCCAATCCAGATCAGCGGGGTGGCGGCACCGTCCAGCCGGATTGTCTCGGAAAGTTCACGGCGGCCCAGCAGCCACAGGAAGCCGTGCCAGTCCACGAGCATGATCGCGCCGAACGCCAGGACCATGGCCAGGATGTGCACGATCAGCGCAAACGTGTGGACCGGTCCCTCGACGCGCAGGGTGGTTGCCAGCAGGAGCGCCAGGGACCAGGCAACCACGGCGCTGACACTCAGGACGGCCACCAGCCGCCGCGATGAGTCATGGACGGCCGGTTGTTCCGAGCTCGTGCCTGCTGTGCTTTGACTCAAGGCATACCTCCAGTGGCTTGAAGGACAGAATCCGCGAATCCACGCCGGCGGAGTCCGGCGGACGCCGCGGAAGCTGAGCATCATCCCGAAGCCTTGGGAAAAGCCTGTGAACCGGCTGGCGAGGCCCTGCTCCCATGGGCAGGGGGCCTTACTGCTGGATCCACTCCGCGCAGGAGTTCAGGTTCCGGTTCACGCTGTCGACGGCGGCCGTTTCGTCATGCGCGGTGATGGCGTCCACGAGCTCGTCGTGGCCTTCGTACGGGAGGCCGTTGAAGCCGGCGCGGCCCTGCTGTCGGAGGAGGTCGGCGTGGAAGACGGCGCCGAAGCTGACGTACAGCTCGTGGAGCAGCGGATTGCCCGACGCCTGCGCCACCAGCACGTGGAAGTCCCAGTCGGCCCGCGCCCAGCCGGCGTAGTCCCCGGCCAGCCACGCGGCACGGCGCGCCTCCAGCAGCGCGCGCATCGCGGCGACGTCGTCGGCAGTGGCGTGGCGGGCGGCGAGCCGGGCCGCCTGGGTGTCCAGGCCGACGCGGACCTCCAGGATGTGGACCTGCGAGTGGTCCCGGTACATGCGCTGGGCGGCTCCGGCGATTTCGCTGGTGGCGCGGACGTAGGTGCCGTCCCCGCGCCGGACCTCCAGCATGCCGCTGTGGGCCAGGGCTTTGACCGCCTCGCGCAGGGTGCCGCGCGAGACTCCGAGGGCAGCCATAAGTTCAGGTTCGGCGGGGATCCGCTGCTGCAGCGGCCACTTGCCCGAATGGATCAGCTCCCGCAGCTTCGCGGTGACCTCCTCCACGAGCGGCGGCCGGTGGGACGTGGTGAGTGTCATGACTGTCCCTCTTCCGTGGATGTGCCGGCGAACGCAGCGGCTGCCTGCGGTTCCGGCGGGTGCGGTTCCGGCGGGTGCGGTTCCGCCCGCTGGGGAGCCTTGGGCCGGGCGGTGAGCAGGTGCCCGACGGCGATCTGGCCCAGGGCCACCGCCAGCAGCAGGATCACAGGCAGCGTCCAGGAGTTGGTGGCGCTGTGCAGCAGCCCCATGCCGAAGGGGCCGAGCGTCGCCAGCAGGTAGCCCGCGGACTGCGCGACCGTGGACAGGGCGGTGGTTTCGGCGGTAGTGCGGCCGCTGCGGCTGATCATGACCATCACGAGCGGGAAGATGCCGAGCCCGAAACCGAGGAGCACCGCCGTCAACGGGGCCCAGGAGACGGGCAGGACCAGCAGGGCCAGGACGCCCGCGGCCATCGTGACAGTGGCCAGGTAGAAGGCCGTGCGCTGCATCCGGGGGCGTGAGCCGATGGCGACCAGCACCATGCCGGCCGGGACGGAGACCAGCTGCATCAGGCCGAACATCAGCCCGCCCTCGGCGGCGGTCAGGCCCAGCGTGACCAGCATGTAGGGGAACCAGCTGAGCACGGCATAGGCCAGCAGCGCCTGGACGGTGAAGCCGAGGGTAATCAACATACCGGTGCGGGTCCGCAGCAGGGGCCAGGGGGATACCCGCCCGGCCTTCACGGCGGGCGCGTTGCGGTGGGCGTGCAGGGCGATCGGCAGGAAGCCGAGGCACGCGCCCAGCGCCAGGAAACCGATCGCTCCGACCCCGGCGGAGGGCGAGCCGAGCTGCTGCGCCACGGGGACGATCAGCACGGCGACCACGGTCGCGCCCGTCGTCATGGTCACCGTGTACAGGGCGGTCATCAGCGACGTCCGGTGCGCGAAATGCACCCGGATGAAGGACGGCATCGCCACGTTGCAGATCGCCAGCCCGGACATCCCGACGACGGTGCCCGCCAGCAGCATGCCGGTGGACGGGATGCCGCGGACCAGCAGCCCTGCCGCCAGCAGCACAAGCGAGAGCAGGATGGCCTTCTCCAGCCCCAGAATCCGGGTGAGCCACGAGGTGGCGGCGCCGGCCACGGCGAAGCACAGCGTGGGGATCGACGGGATGATGGCGGCGATCAGCGGCCCGTAACCCAGGACCTGCTGCAGGTCGTGCAGGAGAGCGGCGGCGCCGGTAATGCCGGCGCGCAGGTTGAGGCCGATCAGCACGATCGCAACGACGCCGGCGATGATCACTCCGCGCGGCGCGCGCACGGCGGCGGAAGTTGCTGTCTCGGGAAGCGCGGACACCGCGATGCTGCTAGCCATACCTAAAGGTTAGACGTTTGACGTTTGCGCGCTAGTGTTTAGTGGCGAATATCTCGGCAAGTGACACGGCCCGCGCGGGAAAGCCGGCGGAGGCGGCGACGGCGGCGGCGTAGCCGTCGGGTGCCGGGACCGGAGTGACGACGAGGCCGTGGACCGCGGCATTGCCCGCGCATTCCGCCAGGAGGGTGCCGGCCACCGGGCCCGCGGAGCCCGTCATGCCCGCAGTCCCTGCGGAACGCGCCGGGACCAGCCGCACGCTGGAGGGATCCACGGCCAGGCCGACGCCTGCGGCTTTCAGTGCGGCTTCCTTCGCCACCCACCATCGGATCCGCCCGGCGTCCGTCAGGTTAGGGCCGGCCAGTCCTTGACCGTCCTGCCCCGGGCGTTCCTCCGGCGCGAGGGTAAAGTCGTCGAACCCGGCGAACACCTGGGCGGGAACCTTTTCGATGTCCGCGCCAAGGCTGGTTCCCGCCGGAGCAACGGCCGCCATGACGACTCCGTGGCTGCGGGACATGCTCAATGCGACGCCCCCGATCGAGGGTTTGCCGTGGTCCGTGCTGCCGCAGCCTGCGCACAGCCGCCGGATGTCCAGCCCGGCGGCATCGGCGGGCGACATCCCCAGCCGCCGCGCTGCCAGCAGCCGGAACAGGGCATGGGACGCGGGATAGTCCAGCCGGTCCGCAGGGCGCCTGAACCGGAGTGACGCGTCGCGTTCCCGCGGCGACAGGAACGCCCCCAGGCCGCCGAACAGCCCGCCGTACCCTCCCGGGCCGGCCGCGGCCGCGGCGTTCCGGACGGCGGCGGACGGCACGGCGACATACTCAATGCCGGAGTCAGGGCGGCCCGGCGCCGTCACCGTTTGCTGATCCGGCGGTACTGCGCGATCGCCAGCGGGGCAAAGACGGCGATGATGCCGACGCTGCACAGGACCGAGTAGAGGACGGCGTTTTCCGCGGGCCAGCCGCCCGGTACACCGAAGCCGGCCGGGGCCGCGTTGCCGAAGAGTTCGCGGGCGGCGGTGGCGACGGCGGTGACGGGATTCCATTCCGCAATCACGCTGAGCGGTCCGGGGAGGGAGCTGACGGACACGAAGGCGCCGGAGACGAAGGTGACGGGGAACAGCCACACCAGGCCCAGGCTCTGCGCGACTTCAACACTCCTGGCCGTCAGGGCAATGACGGCCCCGATCCAGGAGACCGCGAAGGCAAACAGCAGCAGCAGGGCCAGCGCGGCCAGGGCGGAGACCGGACCGGTGGTGATCCGCCAGCCGATGGCCAGTCCGCACAGCAGTGTCACGGCGACGGACAGCACACTCGTGGACAAGTCCGAGGAGGTGCGGCCCAGGATGACGGCCACGCGGGACATCGGCAGCGACCGGAATCGGTCGATCAGCCCGAGCTGGAGGTCCTTGGCCAGGTAGACGGCCGTGAATGAGGCGTTGAACGTCAGGGTCTGCGCCAGGATGCCGCCGATCAGGTAGCTGCGGTACTGGTCGCCGCCGAGCGTGCCGCCGAAGACGAAGCCCAGCAGCAGCACGAACATCACCGGCTGCACGATGCCGGTGACCAGCGCGCCGGGAGTGCGCAGGACATTGATGAGGTTGCGCCGGGCAATGACGGAGCTGTCCCGGGCGGCCGCGGAGATGGCGCTCATGCGGGCACCTCGACTTTCTCCGGAGCCTGGACATCCGGTGTTTCAGCCTCCGGTGCGGTCGCCGCGGCGTGGCCCGTGAGCCGCAGGAACACGTCGTCCAGCGTGGGGCGGCGCAGCGAGGCCTCGTCCACCGGCAGGGCACGCGCGTCCAGTTCGGACAGGACCCGGACCAGCAGCCGGTGGCCTTCCGGGGCGGCGATGGACACACGCAGGTTAGGCGGATCCTGTTCGGCCCGGGAACCCGGACCTGCGGCCCGCTCCAGCACGCCGGCGGCCGCGGTGAGGTCCGCGGCGTCGCGCATGACGACGTCGATCCGTTCCGTACCGGCGCTTTGTTTCAGTTCCGTCGCGGTCCCCTCGGCAATGACGCGGCCGTGGTTGATGACGGCGATGTGGTCCGCCAGCCGGTCGGCCTCCTCGAGGTACTGGGTGGTCAGGAGGACTGTGGTGCCGTCCGCTACGAGGCTGGAAACCACGTCCCAGGTGTCGAGCCGGCCGCGTGGGTCAAGCCCGGTGGTGGGCTCGTCCAGGACCACCACCTTGGGCCGGGCCACGATGGCCCCGGCGAGGTCCAGACGCCGGCGCATGCCGCCGGAAAAGGTTCCGGAGCGTTTGCCGGCGACGTCGGTGAGGCGGAAGCTCTCGAGCAGTTCGTTAGCCCGGGCCGCGGCGGTCCGCCGGTTCATGCCGTACAGCCGGCCCACCATGTGCAGGTTTTCGAACGCCGTGAGCTTCTCATCCACGGCGGCGTACTGCCCGGACAAGCCCAGGTTCCGCCGCACCCGGTCCGGATCGCTCAGGACGGAGTGGCCGGCGATCCGGGCGTCACCGCTGTCCGGGGACAACAGGGTGGTGAGCACTTTGACGGTGGTGGTCTTTCCGGAACCGTTCGGTCCCAGCAGGCCCAGGACGGTCCCTTCGCCTGCGTGCAGGGAGAGCCCGTCCAGGGCCTTGAACGTGCCGAAACTCTTGCTGACGTTCTCGACCCGGATCACTGCGAAGCGGCGAGTTCGGCGACCTTGCGCGGAGCCATGTCCGTCCACGTCCGGGACACGTAGTCGAGGCAGGCGTCACGGGTGTCCGGGCCGAACATCGTCACCCAGCCCTGTGGCACAGCCGCGAAGGCGGGCCAGAGGGAGTGCTGCTGATACTCGTTCACGAGCACGGAGAACGTTGCGGACTTGTCATCGAATGGATTCGTCACGTTGACCTTTCCTGTCGGTTCTGGCGTTCGGAAAGCCCCTCTTGGAAATCAGAGGCATCACTGGTTATTCGTCTCCGCCGCCCAGTTGGATGGCCAGCGCAGGCATAATTGCGCTGAGAGCCCGGTCACTTAACATCTGGGAGTGCCGGTCCTCCACGGGAATGTCGGTGATGGCCCCGGTGATGAACGGCTGCCACGCATCGCTGCCGGGAGTGCCGGCGGGCACCTCCCGGGTGGCCCGGAAGAACAGCAGCCCGCCGTCGAACACCTGCGGCTGCTCGTCGCGGATCAGCCGGGCCAGTTCGGGGAAGTTCCCCACCATGGCGTTGACGGAGTCCAGCGGAACGGTGCCCAGCGGGTTGTGGTGTTCGCGCAGGATTTCCTGGGCGCGCTGCCCGTCCAGTCCGTCTTTGTCCTCGTCAGGCAGCTCGTAGCCCTGGGCGTCGAGATAACTGGCCCACAGCCCCGGGCCGGTCCCGACGTCGGCGTTGTCCTCCTGGTTGCCGGGGAAGGCATCGAAGATGGCCAGGAACGCCACTTCCTCGCCGAGTTCCTGCAACCGGGTGGCCAGCCGGTGGACCAGGTGACCGCCGAAGGACCAGCCCATCAGGTGGTACGGGCCCTCCGGCTGCACGGAACGAAGCTGGGCAATGTAGTCATCCGCCAGTTCGGTCAGGGTTGTGGCCCCGACCGGGTGGGTCCGGCCCGGTTCCATCCCGGGCATCTGCAGCCCGATCAGGGGCCGTTCCGGATCCAGCTTGCCCAGCATGGAGGCGTAGCCCCAGCTGATGCCGGAGGCCGGGTGCACGGCGAAGATCGGTTGTTTGGTTCCCGTGGCCCGCAGCGGCAGCAACTGCCGCAGGCTGTCCGCGGCGCTTTCGTTCGCGCCCTTGGCAGCCTCGCGGAGCAGGGACTCGACGGTGGGCGCCCGGAACAGCGACTGGACCGTCAGGTCCGTGCCCAGAGCCGCGTTGACCTTGGCGATCAGCGGCTGGGCCAGGAACGAGTGCCCGCCGAGCTCAAAGAACGATTCGTCCACGCCGGCCCGGTCCAGGGACAGCACCTCGGCGAAGATCCCGGCGACTGCCTTTTCCAGGGGCGTCCGCGGGCCCCGCCCGGCGCGGCGGGCCGTGCTGCCGGGATCCGGCAGCGCAGCCGCGTCCACCTTGCCGTGCGGTGTCAGAGGCACCTCGGCGATGACGACGACGGCGGCCGGCACCATGTAGTCCGGCAGCAGCCCGCGGACGTGGCTGCGGACGGCGTCGGACAGGGTTCCGGCGCCGGTTTCGTCTTCGCGTCCGGCTCCGGGGTCCGACGCCCCGCCGGTTGCGGCCGGTACGACGTAACCGATCAGGCGGGTGCCGCCGTCGTTCCCGACAGGGCGCACCACGGCGGCGCGGACGCCGGGGGCGCTGCGCAGGGCCTGCTCCACCTCGCCGGGCTCCACCCGGAAGCCGCGGATCTTCAGCTGGTCGTCGTTGCGGCCGGCGAAAACCAGCCGGCCGTCGGCGTGCCGGTGGACCACATCGCCGGTGCGGTACATCCGTTCGCCGCCGCCGGCGAAGGGATCCGCGATGAACCGCTCGGCCGTCAGCTCCGGCCGGCTGCGGTAGCCGCGGGCCAGCTGCCGGCCGGCGACGTAAAGTTCGCCGGCCGCGCCGGGCAGCGAGTGCTGGAGCCTGCTGTCTAGGACATAGAGCCGGGTGCCCGCGGTGGGTGTTCCCAGCACGGGTTCGCCGGTATCGCGGACGCGGGCCAGTACGGTGTCCACGGTGGCCTCGGTGGGTCCGTAGAGGTTCCAGGCCTGGACGCCGGAGTGCGCCGAGACCGTGTCCCAGAGCCCGGCGTCGAACGCTTCCCCGCCGAGGGCCAGGCTGAAGCGTCCGGCCTGGCCGCCGTCGGCGGCGTGTGCGTCGAGCAGCCCGGTGAACCCGGGCTCGGTCAGGAGCTGCCGCAGGTAGCCGGGGGTGGTTTCCCAGCTGCTGATGCCGTGTTCCGTGAAGTAGGCGGCGAGCTGCCGGGAGTCGCGGCGGGTCTCATCGCCGATCAGGTGCAGCTCGTGGCCCGCCACCATCCAGAGGATCGGGTCCCAGGAGGCATCGAAGCCGACGCCCGTCGTGTGGGCGACCCGGCGGTGTCCGACGCCGGCCAGCAGGGTCTCGCGGTGCGAGCCGAGCAGCGCGGCAAGGGCACCGTGGCTGACCTCGACGCCCTTGGGCCGGCCGGTGGAGCCCGATGTGAACATGACGTAGGCCAGCTCGCGCGGGTCCGGCGCGGTGACGGCTGTCAGGCCGGCGGCCGCAGCGTCCCCGTCCCGTTCCTGATTCGTTGCCCGGCCGTCTTCTGCCGGTACCGCAAGGTCTTCCAGGACCAGTACGCGGGGCCGGACCGTCAGCTCCGTGAGGAGCCGGTCCAACCGGGCGGCCACGGCACGGCTGGTAAGGATCACAGCCGGGGCGGCGTCCTCGATGATGGCCGAGGCCCGCTCGTCCGGGTATTCGGTATCGATCGGGTTGTAGACGCCGCCTGCGGCGAGCACGCCGAACATGCTCTCCACCGTTCCCAGGGAACGGGGAAGCAGGACGGACACCACATCGCCGCGGCTGACTCCCGCCCCGGCCAGGGCGGCTGCGATCCGGGACGCCGACGCGGCGAGCCCGGCAAAGCTCAGGGTCCCGTCCTCCGCGACCAGCGCGGTGCCGTCAGGGGTGGCGCGGACCGTGGCGGCGAGGGCGGCCAAGATGCCGGGCTCCGCGTCTGCCGCTGCCGCACGGGCCGTTGCGTCCGAGCGGGGTCCGGCGGTGGCTGCCATCAGCGTGCGGGCCTCCTGTTCCCCGAGCAGGGGGAGCAGGGAAACCGGGGTGTCGGGGGCAGCAGCGGCGAGTTCAAGGAACCGGCCGAAGCTGTCCGCGAGCCGCCGGGCGGTTGCCTCCTCGAACATCGCCGAGTTGTAGTCGACTGTGCCGGCCAGCCCGCCGCCGCCGTCGCTTTCGCCGCTGCCGCCGTCGGGACGGAAGGTGAAGGAGAGGTCGAATTTGGCCTCGCCCGACCCCGTCTCCGGCTCGGGCTCCACCCGGACGCCGGGGAGTTGCGGGACAGCAGGCGCGTCGCTATCCACAGTGAGCATGGTCTGGAACAGCGGGTGCCGGCCCAGTTCACGGTCGGGGTTCACGGCTTCGACCAGCCGCTCGAAGGGCACGTCGTCATGGTCAAAGGCCGCCAGGATGCTCTCCCGGGAGCGGCCGAGCATGGTCCGCAGGCTGGGGTCGCCGGCGGCGTGCACGCGCAGGGGCAGTGTGTTCACAAAGAAGCCGACCAGTTCGCGCAGCGCCGGGTCGGTCCGTCCGGCGGTCGGGGAGCCGATGACCAGGTCGTCGCCGGCGCCGCTGCGGTGCAGGAAAGCGGCCAGGGCCGCGTGGAGTGCCATGAACAAGCTCGCGTTCGACGCGGAGGCCAGGCCGTTGAGCGCCGTGACGCTGGCGGGATCCAGCCGGAAGGCCAGCTGCCGTCCGGGCTGGCGTGATTCGCGGGGCCGGCGGTGATCCGCCGGCAGCATGAGCTCGGCGGGGATGCCGGACAGCGTGCTGCGCCAGTGCTCCAGCTTGGCGCTGAGCGCCGTCCCGTCGAGCTGCTGCCGCTGCCAGTTGGCATAGTCGGCGTACTGCAGAGGCAGCGGCGCCGGACCGGCAGCCGGGTTCTGGCCAACGTCCTGGCCGACCTCCGTGCCGACAGCGGCCGCGTAGGCGGCGGACAGGTCCCGCGCCAGCGGGGCGAGGGAAGCGCCGTCGCTCGCGATGTGGTGCATCACAAGGTGCAGGACCCACTCCGGCGCGTCCCCGGAAGCGACCGGGATCAGCCTCGCCCGCAGCGGCAGCTCGGAACGGAGATCGAAGCCGCGTTCGGCGTCGTCCCGCAGCAGCGCGGGAATCCCGGCCGGGGCCGCGGCGGCGCTGACAACCAGGCGCATGCCGGCGCCGTGGGCGGTGTCGGCCGGCTCCAGGACCAGCTGTTCCGGCACTCCGGCGGTCTCGGGGTAGATGGTCCGGAGGACTTCGTGGCGCTGGAACAGGGCGGCGACGGCGGCGGCCAGCGCCTGCTCGTCCAGCCCGCCGGTGAGGCGCACGGCGAGGGAGATGTTGTATTCGGCCGAGCCCGGGTCCAGCTGGTTGAGGAACCACATCCGGGACTGGGCGAAGGAGAGGGCCAGACGGGCGGGCCGGACGGAATCGGCGCCGGCCAGCCAGTCCGTGAGGGCGGCCGGCTCTGCGGCGGGGTCCCGCTGCGCAGCGTCCGGGTCGGTTGCCGGCGCCGCCGCGGAAGCCGTGGAACCGGCGTTGCCCGTCTGCCGGTGCACCGCTGCGAGCAGCCCCGCGGGTGTGGGCTCGTCGAAGAGCCTGCGCAGCGGCAGTTCGGTGCCGAAGGCTTCGCGGATGCCGCCCATCATCGATACCGCGAGCAGGGAATGCCCGCCCAGGACAAAGAAGTCATCGCCCATCGCGACCTCGTCCACGCCCAGGACGGTGGCGAAGATCCCGCACATGGTGCGCTCGTCCGCGGTCGCCGGGGCGGCACCGGTGCCGGCGCCGGCGGACGGCGCCGGAAGGGCCTTCCGGTCCAGCTTGCCGTGGGGCGTCAGGGGGATGGCGGGCAGCTGCATCAGAATGGCCGGGACCATGTAGTCGGGCAGCCTGGCGGCGGCCAGGGCACGCAGCTCCTCGGTCCCGGCGGCGCCCGTGTAGTAGGCCACCACGCGGTGGGCCGGGTCGCCGTCGGCCACGGCCACGGCACGGTCAACCTGCGGATGTGAGGACAGCGCGGCCTCGATCTCGCCGAGTTCGATCCGGAAGCCGCGGACCTTGACCTGCTCGTCCGTGCGGGAGAGGAACTCGAGCGAGCCGTCAGGTGTCCGGCGGACCAGGTCTCCGGTGCGGTACATCCGGCTGCCGTCGGCGGCGAAGGGGTTGGCCACGAAACGGGAGGACGTCTCGGCGGGGCGCCGGTCGTAGCCGCGCGCCATTCCGGGTCCGGCAAGGTACAGCTCGCCCGGGACGCCGGCCGGCGCCAGCGCCAGGTACTGGTCCAGGACGAAGGTGTCCGTGTTGGCGATGCCGCGGCCGATGGCCGGTGAACCGCCGCTGATCTTCGCGGTCACCGAGTCCACAGTGAATTCGGTGGGGCCGTAGAAGTTGTGCGCCGAGACCTCCGGCGCTTCAGCCAGCTGCGTCCACAGCCCGGCGGTCACGGCCTCGCCGCCGAGGGCCAGCAGCAGCGGCTGTTCCCGTGACGCGTCGAGCAGGCCGCTCTGCAGCAGCTGGCCGGCGTAGGACGGCGTCGTTTCCAGCACATCGATGCGGTGGCTCCGGCAGTAACCGGCGAGCGACTCGGCGTCTCCGCGGACCTCGTCGGCCACCATGTGGAGTTCCGCTCCGGCGACAAGCCACAGAATCGGGTCCCAGGCGGCGTCGAAGCCGAGGCCGGCGATGTGCGCCACGGAGACTGCTCCGTCCGGTCCGGCGGCCTCGAAGCGCGGGGCGTACAGCGTGCGTTGGTGGTGCCGGTAGAGGTTGGCGAGGGCGCCGTGCGGCACGGCCACCCCTTTGGGGCGTCCGGTGGACCCGGAGGTGTAGAGCACGTAGGCCAGGTCGCCCGCGGCCGGGCGGCGCTGTGCCAGGGCCGCGTCGGAGATGCCGGCACCCGCGGCCAGCAGGGTGCTGATGTCCAGCGTCCGCGGACCTTCGGAGCCGTGATCATCCGCCGCCGGTGCACCGGAGATCACGACGGCGGGAGCGCCGTCCTCGAGGATGACCCGGATCCGCTCCTCCGGGTAGGAGAGGTCCACGGGGATGTAGACCGCGCCCGCGGCCAGCACCGCCAGGGCGGCTGCGACGACGTCGGCCGTGCGCGGCAGGGCCACGGCGACCCGGTCGCCCGGTTCCACTCCGGAGGCCACCAGGCCCTTGGCGAGGGCCTGGACCCGGCCATGGAGCGAGCCGAAGCTGGCGCCGGCGTCGGGCCCCGAGTCGTCGATGAGCGCTGACGCGTCAGGAATCCGTGCCACGGTGGCCAGGAAGGCGTCGACGACGGTTTCCGGCCCGTCCCCGTCCGTCGCGGGGTCCCCGGCGTGAACGCTTTGCGCCAGGGCGAGCCGGTGCTGCTCCGGTGACTGGATCCGGAGCCGGTCCAGGGTGATCCCGGGATCCGCGGCGAACTGATCCGCCACGGCCAGGAAGCCGGCAACGAGCTGTTCGACGGTGGCCCGGGTGAACACGTCAGGGTTGTAGGCCAGCGAGCCGCGGATGCCGACGGCCGGTGCGGTGTCACCGTCGGCAGGGCCTTCGTCACCAGGGCCTTCTTCGACCAGGTCCAGCAGCAGGTCGAACTTGGCCCCGCCCGGTTCCTGGCTGAGGTCTGCGGTGGCCTCGAGACCGTCCATGGCGAGCCCGGCCGCGGCCGTGTTCTGCAGCGTGAGCATGACCTGGAAGAGCGGGTGGCGGTGCTGTGACCGGGCCGGATTGAGCTCCTCGACCACGCGCTCGAAGGGTGCGTCCTGGTTCGCGTAGGCGTGCAGGTTGGTGTACCTGACGCTCTCCACCAGCTCCGCCGCAGTGGGGTTGCCGGAGGTGTTGGTCCGGAGCACCAGGGTGTTGACGAAGAAGCCCACCAGCTCGTTGAGCTGGGTGTCCGTGCGGCCGGCCACCGGCGTGCCGAGGGGGATGTCCTCGCCCGCGCCGGACTTGGTGAGCAGCGCCGCGAGGGCGGCCTGCAGCACCATAAAGAGACTGGCGTTGTGTTCGCGTGCCAGCGCGTTGAGCCGGCCGCCGGTGTCCGGGCTGATGGTGAGGGGAACGGACGACGCCGGTTCGGCGGCGGCCTGCGCGCCGCGGATGAAGTCGAACGGCAGCCGCAGCTCCTCGGGGGCACCCCGCAGTTCGCGGGTCCAGAACTCGAGCTGGCGGGAAATGGCGCTCGCCGGATCTCCCTCGCTGCCCAGTTCTTTGCGCTGCCACAGCGTGTAGTCGGCGTACTGCACCGGAAGCGGGGCCAAGGGGGTGTCCGTGCCGCCCGCCAGGGCGTTGTAGTCGAGTGAGAGATCCCGTGCGAGCGGGGCGAGGGACCAGCCATCCGCGGCGATGTGGTGCAGCGTAATAGCCAGCACATGGTGGTCCGGGGCCAGCTGGAACAGGACGGCGCGCAGCGGCAGTTCGTGGGTGACGTCGAAGCCGCGCCGGGTTTCAGCCGCGAGGGCGCCGGGCAGCGCCTCGGCGGTGCACTGGACAGCCAGCAGGTCCACGGGGCGCCCGGACAGGATCCGCTGGGCGGGTTCGCCGTCGACCAGCGGGAAAACCGTCCGCAGGGATTCGTGGCGGTCCGCCACCTGATTGATCGCACCACGCAGCGCCGGGACGTCCAGGGTGCCCTTGAGCTCCAGCACCACGGGGATGTTGTAGGCGCCGGACCCTGGGTCGAAGCGGTTCAGGAACCAGAGCCGGCGCTGGGCGAAGGAAAGCGGAATGACGGACGGGCGTTCCACCGGGCCCAGCGGGTTCGCGTTGCCGGCTCCCAGCTCAAGCGTCTCAGCGAGTGCCGCCACGGTGGCCTGTTCAAACACGGTGCGCAGGGCCGGGGCGACGCCGGTCCGGTCCCGCAGCAGGGCCACGAGCCGGGTTGCCAGCAGGGAGTGTCCGCCGAGGTCGAAGAAGTCATCGTCCAGCCCCACGGCGTCGAGCCCGAGGACTTCCTTGAAGGCCTCGGCCACGATCCGTTCCCGCTCGTTGCGGGGCGCGGAGACGGCTGTTTCCTGCTCCGGTGCGGGAAGCGCGCGGGTATCCAGCTTGCCGTTTGCGGTCAGCGGGATGGCCGCGATCTGCTGCACGGCGGCGGGCACCATGTAATCGGGCAGCTGCCGGCGGAGGAGCTGGCGGAGCTCCGCCGTATCCAGGCCGGAGCCGTCCGGTTTGGCACCGTCCAGGCCGGAGCCCTCAGTCCCGGCAGCGGTCACGTAGCCGAGCAGCTGGTCGTAGCCGGCCCGGTTCTTCGTGACGGCGACGGCGGCGTGCTCCACGCCGTCGAGGCCGCGGAGGACCTCCTCGATTTCGGCGAGCTCGATCCGGAAGCCCCGGATCTTGACCTGGGCGTCCATCCGCCCGCGGAACTCGAGCGTCCCGTCAGCAAGGCGCCGGACGACGTCGCCCGTCCGGTACATGCGGGAGCCGTCCGGGACGAACGGGTCCGCGACGAACCGTTCGGAACTGAGCCCGGGCTGGTCCAGGTAACCGCGGGCCAGGTTAATGCCGGCGACGTACAGCTCGCCGATGGCGTTGACGGGGACCGGGTTCAGGCCGAAGTCCAGGATGTAGTGCCGGCTGTTGGCCACGGAGTCCCCGAGGGTCGGTTCGGTGCCTGGCTGCATCACTGCAGTGAGGGAATCGACCGTCGTCTCGGTAGGCCCGTAGAAGTTGTAGGCCACCAGCCCGTCCTTCTCCGCGAGGGCATTCCACAGCGGGGGATCCACGGCCTCGCCGCCGAGTGCCACCACCGACGGGTGGCTGTCCTGATCGAACAGGCCGCCGGCGAGGAGGACCTTGGCGAAAGACGGGGTGGTCTCGATTGAGTCGATGCCCGTGCCGGCCAGGTAGCTGCTCAGCGCTTCCGGGTCGCGGCGGGTCTGGTTGTCCACTAGGTGGAGTTCATGGCCGGCGATGAGCCAGAGGATAGGGTCCCAGGAGGCGTCGAAAGAGAGCCCGGCGGTGTGCGCGACCCGCAGCTTCCGCCCGAGCCGCTCTTCCGCGGGCAGGAAGATGCTGTCCCGGTGCGAGGTGTAGAGGTTCAGCAGGGCGAGGTGCTCGACGCCGACGCCTTTGGGCCGGCCGGTGGAGCCGGACGTGAAGATGACGTACGCGAGATCCTGTTGCCCGGCCGGGCATTCCAGCGCCGACCCGTCCTTGCCTTCGAGGCAGGACACCATCAGCGCTGCATCCAGCACGGTGACGGGGACGTCCGTGGCGAGATCGGCATGGCCCGAGTCCGCGCCGGTGAACGCGGCGGACGTCAGCAGGCGGACCGGGGCAGCGTCTTCGAGCATTCCCTCGACCCTGCCCGCGGGGTAGTCCGGGTCCAGCGGCAGGTACGCGGCCCCGGACTTCAGGACCGCCAGGAGCGCGACGGGCAGCAGGACGCTGCGGTCCAGCCGGACGGCAACGGTCTGCCCGGGGCCGGCCCCGTGGCTGCTCAGGAACCTGGCCAGCTGGTTCGACCGGGTTTCCAGCTCGCCGAAGGTGAGTTCGCCGTCGGGCGCGACGACGGCGGTCCGGGAACCGGACTCCCGGGCGCTCAGCCGGAATTCCTCAACGATGGTGTGCCGGGGGAGGGCCGTGTCGCCGGCGTCTCCGGCGGCCAGCAGGGAGCGTTCCTCGACCGCGGTGGTCACCGACAGGGAGGCCAGGAGGGCATCGGGCTGGGTGGCCACATCGGTAAGGAGCCGGACGAAACGGTCCAGGTGCTCCTCCAATTGGTGCTTGGTATAGAGGGCGGCGTTGGCTTCGAACTGGATTTTGGGTCCGGGTTTTGCCGGGTTTTTCCCAGCGCCGGCGGCCGGGTCGGCCGTGCCGGCGGCAGATCCGGCGTAGAGCCCGTGGACGATGATCGAGAGGTCGTCAATGGGGCCGGTGGACAGGATGTTCACCGTGCCCCGGGCCGCGCCGAAGCTGATGTCATCGAGGACGGGCAGGATATTGACCGAGGGGCCCCGGTAGCCGCTGTGGGCATTGAGGTCCTCGAAGCGGCCGCGCTGGTGGACCACGGCTCCGCGGAGGGTGGCGCCCGTGGCCGTGATGGTGTCGCGGACTGTCGCGCCGGGCTCGACGGCCATCCGGATCGGCACGATGTTGGAGAGCATCGACGGCGTGGACTTCGCCAGCTTGCCGCGGCGCGCGGTCACGGGCAGGGCTACGGAGACGTGGCGCTCGCCGGTGATCCGGTGCAGGTACAGGGCGGCGGTGGTGAGGACCAGGGCCGGCGCGGAGCCGGCGGCGGACTGAAGGGCGGCGGCGGCCGTGCCCGGGAGCGTCCTGGCGGCGCGGACCAGCGAACTGGCGGCGCCCGCGGGCCGGCCGGCAAGTCCTGCTGCGGCCGGGGCGTCCCGCAGCTGTGCTTCCCAATAGGCCCGGTCCGCGTCGGCGGTGTCGGACCCGGCGTATTCGTTCTCCGCGGCCAGGAGTTCGGCCAGGGAGCCGAAGGCCGGGGCGCTTCCGGGCTGGGTGTCTCCGGCGACAGCGCCGTGGGGTGCCGCGCTGTCCAGCGACCCCTGATAGAGCTCCGCCACGCGCTGAAGCACCAGCACGGCCGAGTAGCCGTCCATCATGAGGTGGTGGACCCGCTGGTAGAAGAAGTGCCGGTCGCCGGAGAGCCTGATGAGTTCGCTGTGGAGCAGTTCATCCGTGACAACGTCGCGGGCGAGGCCCAGGTCCGCGTCCATCAGCACCCGGGCTTCAGCCTCCGGGTCCTTGGCGCCGCTCAGGTCCGTGACCTCCAGCCCTGCCGGGTTGGGCCGGGGGATCTGGAACGGACCGGAATGGTCCTCGCCGAAGGCCATGTTGAGTGCGTCTGTCCCGGCCACGGCCTGCGCCACGGCGTCGGCAAGGATTGTTTCGTCGAGGGGGCCCTCGATCTCGAGGAATTGTCCGATCTGGTATATCGGGTTCTCCGGCGCCAGCTGCTGCGCATACCAGATGCCCCGCTGGGCGGGACTCAGGTCGAGCCGGCCGGCGGAGTTGTCGGGCTGGGMATTCAGGGGGTTCGGGGACATGTTCCTTCTCGGGTATCTCGAGGGGCAGTGTGGGCACGTTCAGGGGATACGTAAGGGACCCGCGCTGTGGGCGCAGACAGCATGATCCCCGGCGTGCCGGCCAGTGCGGCCGGGCTGCCGGGGATCAGGGGAGTGCTACTGGAACTGCCCGAACTGGAAGGGGCCGGTTCCTCCGGTGTTCACGAGGGGGCCGTCCACGAGGGGGCCGTTGACCAGCCCGCCGTTGATGAGCCCGCCGTCGATCAGCGGGCCAAAGGTGGCCTGGTTGTTGGATGCCGGGTCGCTGCTCACCGCGGTGGTGTCAGGGACGATGGCGGCCTGGGCCGGCATGGAGCTCACGGCGAGGGCAGAGAATGCCAGGGCTGATCCGGCAACGATCCGGGCGGTGGTCTTCAGGGTCTTAGTCACGTTTATCTCCAGTTAGGTAGCCGTACAGTTTCCACGCACCAAAAAGGTGTCATAGGACTATTCGGACCTGTGTGGAACCCGGATGGGTCGGCGCAGTCAGGCGGGGACCGGGGAAGTCGGGACTGTGGCTGTGGTCTTTGCCCGACGGGCCCGCAGGATCACCTTGAACAGCTCGCCGAGGACCAGCAGCACCACGGCCGGAACCAGGCAGGCCAGCCACTGCTGGCCGTTGAGCTGGACGGTGCCGAACAGGTCCTGCATTACCCGCATCTGGGTGATCAGCATGGATCCGACGAAGGCCCATGCGAACGCCCAGAGCAGCTTCGGGTTGGAGATGGTGGAGGGCCCGAAAGCGCTCTCTTCGGGGAAACGCAGGTTAAGGGCGACCGTGATGTTCATCAGCCCCAGGCCCACGATGGCCATGCTCTGGCCGATCTCAAGGGATCCGTAGGAGGTCTTGCCGATTTCGACGAGTATCAGCGTCGCGGCCGCCATGAACAGCCCGACGACGAACAGGCGCACCATCATCGACCGGACGATGATCGGTTGGTCGAACGGCCGGGGCTTGCGGTCCATGATGCCCGGCGTCGCGAGGTCCAGGCCCATCACGGCACCGATGGGCGCGACGATCGCCATGTGGATCCACAGCACCTGGGCCGGGCTGAGCAGTGCGGTGCCGGCGATCGCGAAGGCGGAGGACCCGATGAACGCGAGGATGAACATAAACAGGTTGGCGACCTGGATCCGGATGAACTTCTGCAGGTTGTCGTACACCAGCCGGCCCTGCTCGACCGCGGCGACGATCGTGGCGAAGTTGTCGTCCGCCAGGATCATCTTGGCCGCACCCTTGGCGACGTCGGTGCCCGTGATGCCCATAGCGATCCCGATGTCCGCCGCGGCGATGGCGGGCGCGTCGTTCACGCCGTCGCCGGTCATCGCGACGATGTTGCCTTTGCGCTTGAGCACCTCGACCAGCCGGACCTTGTGTTCGGGGGCCACCCGGGCGATCACGCCGATGCCGTCCACCTGGCTGTCGGCCTCCGCATCACTCATCGCGGCGAACTCGGCACCGGTGACAGCCCGTCCCCGGATGCCCAGCTCGTCGGCGATCGCGGCCGCGGTGATGGCGTGGTCACCGGTGATCATCCGGACCCGGATGCCGGCGTGTTTGGCTTTGGCGATCGCGGCCACCGCTTCGGCCCGGGGAGGGTCCACTTCACCGATCAGAGCACAAATCTCCAGGTCCTGCATGAGCGCCATCAGGTCGCCCGAGGGCTGGAACGTCGCCGGGTCGAACTCGCGCTGCGCCAGGGCGAGCACGCGCCGGCCCTTGCTGGCAATGCCCTCGTTCGCGGCGAGCACTTTCGCCCGCATCTCGTCGGTGAGCGGCTCGGCGCGGCCGCCCGGCATCCGCCCGGACGACGATCTGTTGAGCACGACGTCGGGCGCGCCCTTCACGTAGGCGCGGATCACGGTCCGGCCGTCGGCCCCCGGCATCCGGTGGAAGGTGGCCATGAACTTGTAGTCGGAGTCGAAGGGTACCGACGCGACACGCGGGTTGTTCCGGCGGAACTCCGTGACGTCTACGCCGCCCTTCTGGGCGAGCACGTACAGCGCCGCCTCGGTGGGGTCGCCGATGACCTCGCCGTCCTGGATGTCCGAGTCGTTGCACAGCGCGCACGGGAACATCACATAGTCCAGGTCCTGCTCGGCGTCGCCGGTGGTCCGCTGGACCTGGCCGTCGAAGCTGTAGCCCTCACCGCTCACCGTGTAGTGGTGCTGCACTGTCACGAACTCGCGCACCGTCATCTGGTTCAGGGTGAGGGTGCCGGTCTTGTCCGAGTTGATCGCGGAGGTGGAGCCCAGGGTCTCGACGGCGGGAAGGACCTTCATGATGGCGTTCTTCTTGGCCATGTTGACCGAGCCCACGGACAGGATGGTCGTGACGACGGCCGGCAGCGCATCCGGGATGGAGCCGACGGCCAGCGCCACGCCGATCCCGAAGAGCACAGCGAAGGAGTCGCCCGCGGCCAGTCCCATCACCACAATGGCGACGAAGGCGAAGAGGGCCGCGATGATGATGAAGATCGTCAGCCGGTCCACCTGCTTGGTGAGCGGGGTCTTCTCCTCTTTCTGCCCGGACAGCATGTGCGCGATGTGGCCCACCTCCGAGCCCATCCCCGTGGTGGTGACGAGGATTTCGCCGTGGCCCCGGGTCACGTTGGTGTTCATGAACGCCATGTTCAAGCGGTCACCGATGCCGACGTCGTGCCGGCCGATGACGGCGGTGTCCTTCTCGACCGCGACGCTCTCACCGGTCAGGGCGCCCTCCTCGATCTGCAGTGTCGCCGCCAGGATGATCCTGCCGTCGGCGGGGACGCGGTCACCGGCGTCGACCACCACAATGTCGCCGGGCACGATCTGCTCGGCGGGAACCTCCGCCATGACGCCGTCGCGACGCACCTTGGCCATTGACTTCATCATCTGCCCCAGGGAAGCTGCCGCCGCTTCGGCTTTGCCTTCCTGGTGATAGCCCAGCCACGCGTTGAACAGCGTCAGGACGGCGAGCCCGATCGCGGTCCCGTATTCCTCGATCAACAGGCTGACCAGCGCGGCGACTACGAGCACGATCTGCATGTAGTCCCGGTAGTGCTTGAAGAAGCGCTTCCAGACCGGTTCCTGCTTCGCTGCGGCCAGGGCGTTCGGACCGTACTCCTGCAGCCGCTGCTCCGCCTCGGCGGTGCTCAACCCGCTGGCGGGATCAACGCCCAGCCGGCCCGAGACCTCCCCGGGCGCCAGCGTGTACCAGGCAGCGTCCGCCTCGGCCGGGGCCACTCCTGCCGCTGCTCCGGGATTGTCGTTCATGGCTTCCTCCTCATCGCGGCTCTGCTTAGAACGGGGTCGGGACGCGCCGCACCGCGAGGGTCGGCTCGCGGTAGTTGCCGGCCTTCTGGCGCTTCGGGAGTTCCACGTCGAGCCCCGGGTACGGCTCGTACGGAACCTGGCTCAGCAGGTGGCTGATGATGTTGAGCCGGCCGCGCTTCTTGACGTCGTTGTTCGCGACGAACCAGGGCGCCCAGGCGGTATCGGTCGCCGTGAACATGGCGTCCCTGGCCCGGGAGTAGTCGTACCAGCGCTTGTACGACTTCAGATCCATGGGCGACAGCTTCCACGTCTTGCGCGGATCGTCCATCCGGCTCTTCAGCCGGCGGGTCTGTTCGTCCGCGCTGACCTCAAGCCAATACTTGAGCAGGATGATGCCCGAGTCCACCATCGCCTTCTCAACCAGCGGAACCATGTTGAGGAACCTCTGGGTCTGTTCGGGGGTGCAGAACCCCATCACGCGCTCCACGCCCGCACGGTTGTACCAGCTTCGATCAAAGATGACCACCTCGCCGGCCGCCGGGAAGTGCGCCATATAGCGCTGGAGATACATCTGGGACTTCTCCCGGTTCGTTGGGGTGGGAAGGGCCACCACCCTGAAGACCCGGGGGCTCACCCGCTCGACGATGCGCTTGATGGTGCCGCCCTTGCCGGCCGTGTCGCGTCCCTCGAACACGATGCAGATCTTGGCTCCGGTGGACTTCACCCATTCCTGCAAAGCGACCAGTTCGCCTTGCAGGACGGCCATCTCCGCCTCGTACTCCTTGCGGGGCATCTTGGTTCTGGGCTGCCCGTCCGGCCCCGCTTCTTCGTCGCCGCGCTTCTTGTTCTTCTTCTTGCCCACGATCGGCCTCCTGGACTGGTACTTCCTAGGGCGAGTCAGGCAACCGAACTGCGACGCCGAGGGGCCGGCTCCATCGTCCGTGCAGATGGTGCGGAAAGGTGCAAAACCCTTTTTTGGGCACTCCTGTGCAGTGTGCTGCCTCTCCCAGTCTCACCAGCGGCTTCAGCCCGGTCTACGGCCCTAAGACCCTATTCGGCAACGCGGCGCCACCACGTTGAGGCTTCGGAGGGCCGGAAGTGGCCCCGCGTTGCTCCGTGGCGGAGGGTCAGTGCGGGTGCCGGGCGCCCAGCCGCTGAACGGCCAGCGCGAGCCAGAGCTGCACCCGGTCCGACGTCTGGGCCGGGTCGTAGCCGGTCAGCTCGGTGATCTGGGCGAGCCGGTAGCGGACCGTGTTCCGGTGCAGCGTGAGCTCTTCGGCCACGGCCGCCACGGAGCCGTTGTTGGTCAGGTAGCTCTCCAGCGTGGTCATCAGTTCGGCGCCGTGGGTCGCATCGAAGGTCCGGAGCGGGTTCAGCGACTCGTTTGCCATGTCCGCCAGCGGCACGTCCTCGCTGGCCAGCAGCAGCGACGTCAGGCTCAGCCGCTCCGGTTCATTCACGGGCAGGCCGTGGCTTGCCGCGTCGCGGGCCTCGAAATAGCTCCACCGCAGCCCGTTCGGTTTCGTGTACGCTCCGCCGATTCCGATCGTGGCGTGGATCCCCGCCTCGGCCAGGTGGTCGCTGAGGCTCCGGGCCAGCGCGCTGGCGCCGCTTCCGTCGTCGGGGAGCACCGCCACCAGGTCCTTGCCGACGACGGCGCTCACCGACTTCTCCAGCGGCTGCGGCAGGGAGGACGTCCCGAGCTGTTTGAAGTGCGCGGCGGACTCGGCCAGCAGGACCACGTTCCTGCGGGTGCTGTTGACGCCGATGCCGGCGAGCCGCCGGGTGGCCTCGCTGGGGTCCAGGGTCCCGTGGATCACGTCCTCCAGGACCTGCCCGGCCAGGGCGCGCTGGGACTGGCGCTGCTTGACCATGTTGTTGAGCTCGACACTGATCAGGTTCTGGGCGTAGCCCACAATTCCCGAGTCCTCGAACGGCTGCTTCACCCACAGGGTGCATGCGTCGCGGCGGCCGGTGGGAATCGGAAATGACGCCCAGCCGTCGGCGCTCGGCGCGGGATTGCCCGCGGCACTGTTGTAGAGCTGGGCCGTGAACTGGGTCAGCACGATTTCCGTCCGCAGCATGGAGCCGAGGTGCTTGAGGAGTTCGGTCAGGCCGCCGCCGGTGAGCAGGGCGCGGGCCAGGATCTGGTGCCCGGCGATGAGCCGCTCCAGCTTGGTGAAGTGGTCCGCCGACTGGGCGTCCGCGACGAGCTTGCCGATCGCGATGAACGGCGTCTCATACGGCACCTCGACCACCGGCAGCCCCCAGCGGTTGGCCTCCGCGATCAGGGCGGGCGGCACGGCGTCGTGGGTCAGGCCGATCCCGAAGCCGATCCCCACCGCCCCGGCGCGCTGGACCTGGCGGACGAAGCGGCGCTGTTCCGGGGCGCTCTTGAGCCGCATTCCGGTGGTGAGGACAAGTTCGCCGCCGTTGAGGAAGCGCTGCGGGTCCTCCTGCTCGGTGACGGCCACCCAGAGAATGTCCTGGTGCCAGGTGGTCTCGGCGAGGCCTGACTTGGCGAGTTTGAGGGACGGAACCCCCAACAGGGCAGCGAGTGAAATGGCCATGGATTCAGGATAACCGGGGGCTGGTCAAGCGCACTAAAACATGGCGACAACGGTGTGCAGGTGACTATTCCCGGGGGTTGACCGGCTGGCATAGGCTCGGAGCAGTCTCATTGGGTCCTTTTCAGCGTGAAAGAGGTTGTACACCGTGGTTCAAACCTTGCAGAACTTCATCAACGGCGAGTTTGTCACCCCCGCCGGAACCGGCGTGCTGGACATCGTCAATCCCACCAACGGCGAGGTCGTCGCCACCTCACCGGTCTCAGTGGGGGCCGACGTCGACGCCGCCATGACGGCCGCGCAGGACGCCTTCAAAACCTGGAAGCACACGACGCCGGGGCAGCGCCAGCTGATGCTGCTCAAGCTCGCCGACGCCGTCGAGGCCAACAGCGACGAACTCGTCGAGGCCCAGCACCGCAACACCGGCCAGGTCCGTTCCCTGATCGCGTCCGAGGAGGTTGCCGCCGGCGCCGACCAGCTGCGCTTCTTCGCCGGCGCCGCCCGCATCATGGAGGGCAAGTCCGCCGGAGAATACTTCGAGGGCCACACCTCCTACGTCCGGCGCGAACCGATCGGCGTCGTCGCGCAGGTCGCACCCTGGAACTACCCGTTCCTCATGGCCATCTGGAAGATCGGCCCCGCCCTCGCCGCGGGAAACACCGTGGTGCTCAAGCCCTCGGACACCACCCCGGAATCCACCCTCGTCCTGGCCCGTCTCGCCGGCGAGATCTTTCCTGCCGGCGTGCTCAACGTCGTCCTGGGTACCGGGGAGACCGGCGCCCTGATGGTGGAGCACAAGGTCCCCGGCCTCGTCTCCATCACCGGCTCCGTCCGGGCCGGCATCGCAGTGGCGTCCGGCGCCGCGAAGGGCCTCAAGCGCGCGCACCTCGAGCTTGGCGGCAAAGCCCCCGCCATCGTGTTCAAGGACGCGGACATCAAGAAGAGCGCGGCGGCCATCGCCGAATTCGCCTTCTTCAACGCCGGCCAGGACTGCACCGCGATCACCCGCGTCCTGGTCCAGGACGAAGTCCACGACGACGTCGTCGCAGCCATGGTGGAACACACGAAAACCCTGCACACCGGTTCACAGAACGACGAGGACAACTACTTCGGCCCGCTCAACAACGTGAACCACTTCAACGCCGTGACCTCGGTGGTGGAGCACCTCCCGGAGAACTGCAGGATCGAAACCGGCGGCCACCGCGCCGGGGAGAAGGGCTTCTTCTTCGAACCCACCATCATCACCGGGGCCAAGCAGAGCGACGACATCGTGCAGAAGGAAACGTTTGGCCCCGTCATCACGGTGCAGAAGTTCAGCACCGAGGACGAAGCCGTGGAACTGGCCAACGACGTCGACTACGCCCTCGCCTCCAGCGTCTGGACCACCGACCACGGCACGGCCATGCGCGTCAGCCGCGACCTGGACTTCGGCGCCGTGTGGATCAACACCCACATCCTCCTCACCGCCGAGATGCCGCACGGAGGCTTCAAGCAGTCCGGCTACGGCAAGGACCTTTCCATGTACGGCGTCGAGGACTACACCCGCATCAAGCACGTCATGAGTGCGCTGGACGCCTAAGCCGGTTTCAAGACCAGAAGCACAGCTCCGCGCACAACCAGCACGCAAGAAAGGCTCTCCCATGACCACCACCGCCCATGACATCACCTACCGTCTTGAGCAGAAGCGCCGCGTCCAGGCCGATTTCCCGGGCCCCAAGTCCGTCGCCCTGACCGAACGCCGCAAGGCTGTCGTCGCGGCCGGCGTCGCGTCCACCGTACCCGTTTACGTCGCCGACGCCGACGGCGGCATCATCCACGACGTCGACGGCAACTCCTTCATCGACCTTGGCTCCGGCATTGCCGTGACCAGCGTCGGTGCCTCCGACCCGGCCGTCGTCGGCGCCGTCAAGGAAGCTGTGGAGCACTTCACCCACACCTGCTTCATGGTCACGCCCTACGAAGGCTACGTCGCCGTCGCCGAGCAGTTGAACCGCCTCACCCCGGGTGACCACGAGAAGCGCACCGTGCTGTTCAACTCCGGCGCCGAAGCCGTGGAGAACGCCGTCAAGGTGGCCCGCCTGGCCACCGGCCGGGACGCCGTCGTCGCTTTCGACCACGCCTACCACGGCCGCACCAACCTGACCATGGCGCTGACCGCCAAGGCCATGCCCTACAAGACCAACTTCGGCCCGTTCGCGCCCGAGGTGTACCGCATGCCGATGAGCTACCCCTACCGCGAGGAAAACCCGGAGATCACCGGTGCCGAGGCCGCCAAGCGCGCCATCACCATGATCGAGAAGCAGCTCGGCGGCGACCAGGTGGCCGCGATCATCATCGAACCGATCCAGGGCGAGGGCGGCTTCATTGTTCCCGCCGAGGGTTTCCTGCCGGCGCTGGCGGCCTGGGCCAAGGACAAGGGCGTCGTCTTCATCGCCGACGAGGTCCAGTCCGGTTTCTGCCGCACCGGTGAGTGGTTCGCCGTGGACCACGAGGGCGTCGTCCCGGACATCATCACCATGGCCAAGGGCATCGCCGGCGGCATGCCGCTCTCCGCCATCACCGGCCGCGCCGACCTGCTCGACGCCGTCCACCCGGGCGGCCTCGGCGGCACCTACGGCGGCAACCCGGTCGCGTGTGCCGCGGCCCTGGCGTCCATCGGCTCGATGGAGCAGTACGGCCTCAACGCCCGCGCCAGGCACATCGAGGAGCTGGCCCTCGGCAAGCTTCGCGAACTGGCCGCTGAGCAGACTGTGATCGGCGACRTCCGCGGCCGCGGTGCGATGCTGGCCATCGAACTGGTCCAGGCCGGATCGAAGGAACCGAACCCGGAGCTGACCAAGGCCGTAGCCGCCGCCTGCCTCAAGGAGGGCGTCATCATCCTCACCTGCGGCACCTACGGCAACGTCATCCGGCTGCTGCCGCCGCTGGTCATCAGCGACGAACTGCTGCTGGACGGGCTCCAGGTCCTGGCCGCGGCCATCAAGGCCAACGCCTGAGCCATCCGGACACCGGAGATTCCGGACTCAGAAATTCCGGAAACAGCAGAGCCGCGGACGTACGGTCCACGGCTCTGCTGAGTTAATTCGCTCGCCGGCACCGGTTCCATCGGCCGGCCGACGCCGATCCCATATTGGTTGCCCAGCTCAGGGCCGAAGGTAACGGACTATGCAGGCCATTTCCGGGTCCCGCTGGGCTAGAGTCGTTCCTACCACTGCAGGAACGCAGACCGGCCGACGTCGCCCGGAATCCCCGGAACAAAGCTGGCTTCTGCCACAGACCCAAAAGGGGTTCATACATGCGATACGTAGTTGGCTATACCCCCAGCGACCGCGGCGCCGACGCCGTTGCACTGGCCTCCGCCATGGCCCGGGCCCAAGGCGCGCACCTTGACCTGGTCTACGTGGTGGACCGGCGCACGCCCTACGTCGCGATGAACCCGGAGGGAAACCGTGTCAGCGCCGCGGAGCAAAAGGTGCTCACCGCGGAACGGGAAGGCATGGCCCTCGTCCCAAAGGACCTCGAGGCCCGGTTCCACGTCCGCCAGGCAGATTCGCACGCCGCCGGCCTCATCGATGCCGCCGTTGAATACAGGGCCGGTCTGATCGTGGTGGGCGCCGCCAGCGCCGGGCTGTTCAAGCGCTACACGATCGGAAGCGCGGCCAACGCGCTCCTGCATGCTTCGCCCGTTCCGGTGGCGCTGGCCCCCCGGGGTTACCGGCACACGGAGCCGATGACTCGGATGACCCTCGCAGTGGGCGAGCGCACGGGCGCGGAGGCGGCGATYGACGTCGCGGTCGAGGCCGCCGAACGCCACGGTGTCCCGCTGCGGCTGGTTTCGCTGGTGGAACTTGACGCAGAAGGGGACAGCGGAGAGAACATCAACGCCGCGCACATCCACGCCAATACCGTCCTCGCGGCGGCCGCCCACCGGCTTCCGGCCGGCCATCAGGTCACGGTGGAAGTTGCGCACGGCCGCACCATTGAGGAAGCGATCGACGACCTCGAATGGGACGAGGGCGAGATCATGATCGTAGGCTCGTCGCGCCTGGCGGAGAAAAACAAACTGTTCGTCGGCAGGACGGCCAACAAGGTGCTACTTGCCCTGCCCGTACCCATGGTGGTGGTCCCGCGCGACTACGAGCGGTTCGATACCATCCCCGAGGACTGACAGCGTGGTGCCGTTCCGCAGCCTGGACAGATTCAGGCGGCGGAGCGGGCCAGCCTGCGCGTCACGGAGTTCTTCCGGGCAGTGAGCAGCATGTCCACGGTGAGGACCAGCAGCGCCAGCCAGACGACGCCGAAGCCGATCCAGCGGTCTGTCGTCATGGGCTCGTGGAACACGGCCAGCGCCACGATGAACTGCAGCACGGGGGCGAAGTACTGCAGCAGGCCAATCGTTGTCATCGGCAGCCGCCGGGCTGAGGCGCCGAAGAACAGCAGCGGCACGGCGGTGATGATGCCGGAGGCCGCGAGAAGCCAGAAGTGCGCGGCGCCGTTAGTGGCCAGCGTCGCGGTTCCGGTGAGTGCCAGGACGATCATCGTGGCGCCGGCAACCGGCGCCAGCACCATCGTCTCGACGGTAAGGCTGGTGGCCGCATCAGCGCGCGGGCCGACGCGCTTCTTGACGAAGCCATAGAGGCCGAAGCTCAGCGCCAGGGTCAGGGCGATCAAGGGAAGTTTGCCGTAGGACACCGTCAGGACGCCCACGGCAACGAAGCCGATGCCGACGGCGGTCCACTGCAGCGGCCGCAGTTTCTCCTTCAGCACCACCACCCCCAGCAGGACCGATACGAGGGGATTGATGAAGTAGCCCAGCGAGGCTTCCACGGCCTGACCGGTGGTCACCCCGTAGACATAGGTCAGCCAGTTCACGGCGATCAGGACCGCGGCGATGATCAGCGGAAAGATGACCGCGCGGTTCCGGAAGGCGGCTCCCAGGACCCTCCAGGAGCGGGTGACGGTGATCAGCAGGACGCAGAAAATGAGCGACCAGAGCACCCGGTTGGCCACGATTTCGATCGCGCCGGCCGGTTGCAGCAGGATGAAGTAGAGGGGCATCAGCCCCCACAGGCCGTACGCGCCGATCCCGAAGATGATGCCGGCAGTCGTGTCCGTGTCCACTGCCTTGAGCACGGCCGGCGGACGCTTCGACGGGCTTCCGCCGGGCGACGCAGCGCCCGGGGACGTCAGCGTGGCTGGGGAGAGGGATCCGTCGGGGGTAGGCACAAAGTCAATAACACCACCCGCAGGGCGCCTATTCCTGCCTTTGGAATCCGCTGCCGCCCGCGCCGGGGGCGCGGTTCCCTGCGATGTCGGTCACCGGCGCGCCTATACATTGTCGCGGACATTTAGAATAGGGGGATTGTGCGCTGCTTGAACTGGCGCAGCCGCCAAGACTCAGAAGGGCTCCCGGTGTCCAACTCGGCCGAAAGTTCGCCTCAAAGAACGTCCAAACGTCCGCTCCGCGTTGCGATTGTCGGCGCCGGACCGGCAGGCGTCTACGCCGCGGACATCCTGACCAAGTCCAACGAAGTCAAAGACGGCGACTTCGAGGTCAGCATCGACCTCTTCGAGGCGTACCCGGCCCCGTACGGCCTCATCCGCTACGGCGTGGCCCCGGACCATCCGCGGATCAAGGGAATCGTCAACGCGCTGCACAAAGTCCTTGACCGCGGTGATATCCGCTTCCTCGGCAACGTCACCTACGGCCGCGACCTGACCCTGCATGACTTCCGCGCCTTCTACGACGCCGTGATCTTCTCCACCGGCGCCATCAACGACGCGGAACTGGACGTCCCCGGCGTCGGACTCCAGGGCTCCTTCGGCGGGGCAGATTTCGTCTCCTGGTACGACGGTCACCCCGACGTGCCCCGGGACTGGCCGCTGGAGGCGAAGGAAATCGCGGTGATCGGCAACGGTAACGTGGCCCTCGACGTTGCCCGGATGCTGGTCAAGCACGCCGACGACCTGCTGGTGACGGAAATCCCGGACAACGTCTACCGGGCGCTGAAGAACTCCCCGGTCACGGACGTGCACGTTTTTGGCCGCCGCGGCCCCGCCCAGGTCAAGTTCACGCCGCTGGAACTGCGCGAACTTTCCCACGCCCGGGACGTCGACATCGTCCTCTATCCGGAGGACTTCGAGTTCGACGAGGCCTCGGATGAGGCCATCCGTAGCAACAACCAGATCCGCACCATGGTCAACACCCTGACCAACTGGCTTGTCGAGGAGCACGCCGAGGCCGAGGAACCGTCCTCCCGCCGGCTGCATCTGCACTTCCTGCACAGCCCCGTCGAGATTCATGACGACGCCGATCACCCCGGCAAGGTCACGGGCATCAAGTTTGAGCGCATGCAGCTGGACGGCACCGGCAACGCCAAGGGCACGGGGGAATTCCTTGACTACCCGGTCCAGGCCGTCTACCGGGCGATCGGCTACCACGGCTCGCCCCTGGACGAGCTGGAATACGATGCCCGCCGCGGCGTGATTCCGAACGAGGGCGGCCGGGTGCTCGACGCCGACGGCAATCCCGTCCCGGGCATCTACGCCACCGGCTGGATCAAACGCGGCCCCGTGGGCCTGATCGGCCACACCAAGGGCGACGCGCTGGAGACCATCGGCTTCCTGCTCGAGGACCGGCTGAGCCTCCCCCCGGCGCAGAACCCCGATCCGCAGGCGATCATCGACCTCCTCGACGAGCGCGGGATCGAATATACGACCTGGGAGGGCTGGAACAAGCTCGACGCCCACGAACTGGCCCTCGGCGCGGAGTGGTCCGCTTCCGCTGACGCCAACGGCATTGTGCGGGAACGCGTCAAGGTGGTTCCGCGCGAGGACATGGTGCAGATCTCCCGCGACTAGTCCTGCGGCATGCCTCCGGCACCCGGGTACTCGATGCGGAGCCCCGCGAGCACCTCAGGATCGGCCAGGAGATCGATCCGGATGACCCTGCCGCCCAGCACGGAGAACCCGAATACCACGCGCGGTCTCCCGCCCGGCGCCCAGACTGCTCCCGCCGACCCGTCCACCAGGGCCGGCCGGGCCACCTGGGCGCGGCCGGAGAAGGTGCGTGCCACCGCCTCCGCGCCAATGACTTCCGCCTCCGCCCCCATTCCGGCCGCGGCGCCGTCTGCGCGGAGGACGACGTCGGGATCCAGCAGGGCGAGCAGCGCGGCAAAGTCTCCTCCCCGGGCGGCCGCCAGGAAGGCGTCCACAATTTCCCGCTGGCGGTCACGGGAGTGCCGGACGAAGGATTCCGGAGTGCCGGCCCGGCGCGTGTTTCCTGCAGCCCTTGCCTGCACGCGGCGGCGGGCGCGGCTGGCAAGCTGCCTCGCCGCCGCCGGCGAGTTCCCCAGCACGGCGGCGACCGCCTCGAAAGGCACCGAGAACAGATCGTGGAGCACGAAGGCCACACGCTCGCCCGGCCCCAGCGTGTCCAGCACCACCAGCAGGGCGGTCCCCACGTCGTCGGACAGCACGGCCTGCCGCTCCGGATCGCCGTCCTCGCGGAGCCGGTGCTCCTGGGCGTCGGCGCGGCCGGTCTCCGGATGCGGGGACGCCTCACCGGCCGGTTCTTCGCGGCGGGAGCGGCGCGAGCGCAGCATATCCAGGCAGATCCGCCCCACCACCGTGGTCAGCCAGCCGCCAAGGTTCGTGATGGCGGCCGCATCGGAACGGCTGAGCCGGAGCCACGACTCCTGCACGGCGTCCTCGGCTTCGCTGAACGAACCCAGCATCCGGTAGGCCACCGCCCGCAGGTGCGCCCGGTGCGCCTCGAAGCCGTCGACCAGCAGTTCAGGATCAACCATGGCCCACTGTCCCGCCCCATGGCCTGTCCGTGCAACGGGTGTCCGTAAAGAGTCCGCCGATGGAGCGGCCTGCCGGGGAGCGGCGCGGCGGCCGGCCGGACCGGACCGCGGCGGCGGCCCGGCTCTGGCGGGCGCCCGGAACGCCCACTAGACTGGCCGGACGTGGCTGCCACCGGCATGCCGTCGCGCCCTTGATGTGGGAGTTCAATGAGGAATTCGGTCCATCCGGCTGGCCTGGTCCAACCTGGCGCCGGGATCACCGCGGAGCTGCGCCAGCACTACGCCAGTGCCGGCCATGAACAGCTGGACTCTCGGGGGCACGGGCTTCCGGACGACCTGCAACTTCCGGGCCTCAGCAGCCTGATCCAGGAGTCCTGGCGGCGCTCCGCCGAGCTGCAGGCCAACCCGGACAATCCCGAGGCCCCGCTGGCGATGGACCGGGACGAACTTGAAGAGTACCGGCGGCAGCATCCGCTGGCGGCCATCATGCCGGTCATCCACAAGCTGCTGGTCCTGCCCAGCCACGACAGTGGAATGCTGGTGGCCGTGGGGGACGAGGTGGGCAGGCTCCTCTGGGTCGAAGGCGACGCCGCCATGCAGCGCCGGGCCGAAGGCATGATGTTCGTTCCCGGGGCCGACTGGTCCGAAGCCACCGTGGGCACCAGCGCCCCCGGCACCGCCCTGGCCCTGGGCCGGGGCATCCAAATCTCCGGAGCGGAACACTACAAACGCTCCGTCCACCCCTGGAGCTGCACTGCGGTCCCCTTCCACGATCCGGATTCCGGCGCCCTCCTGGGCGTCGTGGATATCACCGGCACCGAGTCCGCGGTGGCCCCGCACACGCTGTCGCTGGTCGAGGCCACCGTGGCCGCCGCCCAGGCGCACCTGCGGGTGGAGCGGCTGCAGCTCGCCGCGGCGCGCCAGTCCTCGCCGGCCCGGCGCCGGAGCCCGGCTGCACCGAAAGCGGCGTACGCGCCGGCCGCCAACAGCCTGTACCGCAACAGCCTCCAGCTCCTGGGCCGGGACCAGGCGCTGCTCAGCATCGACGGCCGCACCGTGGCGCTTTCCGCGAGGCACAGCGAGATCCTGGCCCTGCTCAGCACCCACCCGGAAGGGCTCAACGCAGAGGAACTCTGCAACCTCCTGTACCCGGGCGATGCTTCCACCATGACCCTGCGGGCCGAGATGGTGCGCCTGCGTAAAGTCCTCCAGCAGCTCAACCCGGGTGCCGTTCCGGCGTCCCGCCCCTACCGGCTGCCCCTGGACCTGATGCCGGATGCCGGGCAGGTCCTGAACTGCCTGCAGCGCGGTGCCCACCGGATCGCGTTGGAAATCTACCGCGGCGCCGTCCTGCCCCGCTCCGAAGCCCCCGGCATCACCGAGCTGCGGAACCGGGTTTCCTCCCTGCTCCGCGAAGCGGTCCTGACTGACGGCAGCGCCGAGTCGCTCCTGAGGTACGCCGAACTGCCCGAGGCGAGGGACGACGTCGAGATCCGGCTCGCGGCCCTGAAACTGCTGCCGCCGCGGTCGCCCAGACGGGCCGCCCTTGTCGCCGATTTGGAACGGCTCGACGCCGAGCTCAGCGCCTGATCCGCCACTGACGCACGCAAGTGACCCCGGTTACGCCGGTTGCAACCTGACTGCAACCTTCATGCTCCTAGGCTGAGCGCAACGGCGGCGCCGATATTTGCCGCCATCAATCTTGCACAGCAAAGGAGCTGCAATGACTGTCTACGCACAGCCCGGTACCGAGGGCTCGAAGGTCACCTTCAAGGACCGCTACGAGAACTGGATCGGCGGCGAGTGGGTCGCCCCGGTCAAGGGCCAGTACTTCGAGAACATCACCCCCGTCACCGGCAAGGTCTTCTGCGAGGTCGCCCGCGGCACCGCCGAGGACATTGAGCTGGCGCTGGACGCCGCCCACAAGGCTGCCCCGTCCTGGGGCAAGACCTCCGTCGCCGAGCGCGCCGCCATCCTGAACAAGATTGCCGACCGGATCGACGAGAACGTAGAGATGCTGGCCGTCGCCGAATCCTGGGACAACGGCAAGCCGATCCGCGAAACCCTCAACGCGGACATCCCGCTCGCCTCCGACCACTTCCGCTACTTCGCCTCCGCCGTCCGCGCCCAGGAGGGACGGCTGTCCCAGCTCGACGACGACACCACCGCCTACCACTACCACGAGCCGCTCGGCGTCGTCGGCCAGATCATCCCCTGGAACTTCCCGATCCTGATGGCCGTATGGAAGCTCGCCCCGGCCCTCGCCGCAGGCAACGCCGTCGTCCTGAAGCCCGCCGAGCAGACCCCGTCCTCGATTCTGGTCCTCATGGAACTCATCGGCGACCTGCTGCCGGCCGGCGTCCTCAACGTGGTCAACGGCTTCGGCGTCGAAGCCGGCAAGCCGCTCGCCTCCAGCCCCCGGATCCGCAAGATCGCGTTCACCGGCGAAACCTCCACGGGCCGCCTGATCAGCCAGTACGCCAGCCAGAACCTGATCCCGGTCACGCTGGAACTGGGCGGCAAGAGCCCCAATATTTTCTTCAACGACGTTGCAGAGAGCACTGACGACGCGTTCTACGACAAGGCACAGGAAGGTTTCACCCTCTTTGCCTTCAACCAGGGTGAAGTGTGCACCTGCCCCTCCCGCGCCCTGATCCAGGAAGACATCTATGATTCCTTCATGGCGGACGCCGTGGCCCGCGTCGAGAAGATCATCCAGGGCAACCCGCTGGACACCGAGACCCAGCTCGGCGCCCAGGCCTCCAACGACCAGCTCGAAAAGATCCTCTCCTACATCGACATCGGAAAGCAGGAAGGCGCCAAGGTGCTCACCGGCGGCGGCCGCGCCGACATGCCCGGAGATCTGGCCGGCGGCTACTACGTCCAGCCGACCATCTTCGAGGGCCACAACAAGATGCGGATCTTCCAGGAGGAAATCTTCGGCCCGGTGGTGTCCGTGACCCGCTTCAGCGACTACAACGACGCGATGGGCATCGCCAACGACACCCTCTACGGCCTTGGCGCCGGCGTCTGGTCCCGCAACGGCAACGTCGCCTACCGTGCCGGCCGCGAGATCCAGGCCGGCCGCGTGTGGGTGAACAATTACCACGCCTACCCGGCGGGCGCTGCGTTCGGCGGCTACAAGTCCTCCGGCATCGGCCGCGAGAACCACTCGATGATGCTGGACCACTACCAGCAGACCAAGAACCTCCTGGTCAGCTACAACGAGAACAAACTCGGCTTCTTCTAAGCCGCAACACACCCGGGCGGGCGGATCAGGACTGATCCGCCCGCCCCCCAGGCTCGACGCCGCCGTCACCCGCCCCGGCGAGGATTTCTCCCGGGTGGCGCTCACAGCGGAGGCCGTGGAACTGCTGCGCAAGCTTTGGCTGCAACACGGACCGCTGATGTTCCACCAGTCCGGCGGCTGCTGCGACGGCTCTTCGCCAATGTGCTACCCGGCAGGGGAGTTCATCACGGGGGACTCGGATGTCCAGCTGGGCCTGTTCGACATTTCCGACGGCCTGCAGCCGCAGCCGATTGACTTCTGGATGTCGAAGGAACAATTCAACTACTGGAGCCACACGCATCTGACCGTGGACGTGGTGCCGGGCCGGGGGAGCGGATTCTCGGTGGAAGCACCTGAAGGAAAAAGGTTCCTGATCCGGTCCACCCTGATGGATTGGCCGGTCTGAACCGGACCTGGAAAAGCGCTGGCGGGCTGTGCGGGGGAACCTGCGCAGCCCGCTTTTGCGTCTCACAATGTGGGACAAATCTGGCCGTCCAGTGGATGGACACTACGATAGATAGGTCTGTTTCCAACAAGTTACCGAGATTGTGGACTTTCCTATGAACCTTTTCCGGACCAAATCGATCGAGCAGTCCATGTCGGACGCCGAAGAACCCGGACGCAAGCTGAAGCGCTCGCTCAGCTCCTGGGATTTGATGATCATGGGCGTCGCCGTTGCTGTCGGCGCCGGAATCTTCTCGGTCGGCGCCAAGGCTGCAGCGAACTTCGCCGGCCCGGCCGTGACCCTCTCGTTCGCCATTGCCGCCGTCACCTGTGCGCTGGCGATCATGTGTTACGCCGAGTTCGCCACCGCGATTCCCGTTGCCGGCTCCGCATACGTCTTCACGTACGCCACCATGGGCGAGCTGCTGGCCTGGATCATCGGCTGGAACCTCATCCTCGAGCTGTTCACCGCCGGCGCTGTGATCGCCAAGTACTGGGGCATCTACCTCAGCAAGGTGTTCGCGCTGATGGGCGTGGACATTCCGCCGTCGATCTCCCTCGGCGGGGTGGACCTGTACTGGGGCGCCTTCCTGATCGTCGCCGTGTTCACGGTGCTGCTGGTGCTGGGGACAAAGCTGTCCGCCCGCGTCGGCAACATCTTCACGCTGGTCAAGATCGGCGTCGTGCTCTTTGTGATCGTGGTGGGCTTCACCTACGTGAAGTTCGAGAACTACGCCCCGTTCGTTCCGACCTCCGTGCCCACCGGCGGCACCGGCGCCTCCGACGTCATGAAGCAGTCCTTCTTTGCCTTCCTTACCGGCGCCGCCCCGGCACAGTACGGCACGCTGGGCATCTTCGCGGGAGCGGCCCTCGTCTTCTTCGCCTTCATCGGTTTCGACGTCGTGGCGACGTCGGCCGAGGAGGTCAAGAACCCGCAGAAGACGCTGCCCCGCGGCATCTTCGGCGGCCTCGCCGTCGTCACGGTGCTCTACATCCTGGTGTCCCTGGCACTGACCGGCATGGTGTCCTACACCGAGCTTGCCGAGGCCGAGAACCCGACCCTCACCACCGCGTTTGAGGCCGTCGGCAACACCGACGCCGCGAAGATCATCGCCTTCGGCTCCCTCGTGGGCCTGACCACGGTGATCATGGTGCTGCTGATGGGCCTCTCCCGCGTGGTGCTGGCCATGAGCCGCGACGGCCTGCTGCCGCGCTCACTGTCCAAGACCAGCACCATCCGCGCGACGCCGGTCCGGCTCCAGATCATCTGCGGTGCGGCCGTGGCGGTTGTCGCCGGACTCACCAACGTGGACCTGCTGGAGGAAATGATCAACATCGGCACGCTGTCCGCGTTCGTGACGGTGAGCATCGGCGTGCTGGTGCTGCGGAAAAAGCGCCCGGACCTGAAGCCGGCGTTCCGGGTGCCGCTGGGGAAGGTGCTCCCGATCGTTTCGGCCGTCCTGTGCCTCTACCTCATGACGAACCTCGCCGTGGAGACGTGGATCTTCTTCGCCATCTGGCTCGTGATCGGCGTGGCCATCTACTTCTCCTACGGCCAGCGGCACTCCAGGCTGAACGAGAAGTTCGCCGAGGCCAAGGCCTCCGTGAACGGGCCCGGCGGGAAGAGCGCCGCCGTTGCCGACGCCAAGGAACCCGCCGCGGCACACACGTCGGCCGATGCCGATGCCGCGGCCACCAAAGACAAGGCCACGCGCACCCGCCCCTAACCCGGGAGTGCTCTACAACCCGAAATCGCCGGAGACGTGCGAAGTCGCTGGAAATTTCCGGCGAATGGACACGGTTCCGGCGATTTCGGCGTTTGGCGCCCGGATCGGGATGCCTCGGGTGCGGAGGAGCCCGGGCGGCTCCTTATGATTGTTTTATGGCCCGCCCAGCTCGACCGGAACGCAAGGCAGAGCTGCTGGCCGCCATTCTGGACTACCTCATGGACAAGACCCTCGCGGAGCTCACCTTCCGGAGCCTTGCCGAAGGTCTCGGCGTCAGCAGCTATGTGCTGGTCTACCACTTCGGCCACCGCGAGCAGTTGGTGAATGAGATCATCCGCGGCATCGAGTCCCGGCTGGACAGCATCCGGGCCACCGACGTGCGGGACATTGACCGCGAAGCCTGGCGTGCCTTCCTGCTGGAGTCCTGGCGCTGGACCATGGCGCAGCGCAACCGCCATCTGGCCAGGCTTGAGTTCGAGGCGACCGCGCAGGACATCGTGGCTGCGTCACCCCGGGGAACTGCGCAGGAACATTTCAGGATGCTGCACAACAAGACCCGGGACTGGCTGATGCTTCAGGGCATTCTTGAGGAGTTCGCCGACACCGACGCCAGACTGTTCACCGCCGCCTTCTACGGGCTCCAGTTCGACTTCGTCGTGAACAACCAGCCCGAGGAAGCCAGCAAGGCCTTTGACTTGATGATGCTGGTCTTCTTTAACAACCTCGACCGGCGCCTGGCCGCCGAGGGCGAGCACATCTGACGGGCGGTTCCGACCATGCGCTCCGGCCGGCACCATTGGCAGGCGCACGGCTAGCGGGCGCCCGCGGGGGCAACTGCTCCGTCTCAGGGAGCGGCGTAGCGGCCTATCCACTCAACAAGGGGCCGAAGCTCCTCCCAGCGCCGGGCCACCTCCCCGGCCGCGTCCGGCGTTGAGATCCAGCCCGGCCGTCCCACGTGCATGCCGGCGGCGAGCGACTTGTGCTTCAGTAGCTCCGCGCGGGGGTGGTCCTTGGCGAACCCCCGCGGAACCGTCTTCAGGGATTCGCCTTCCACGGCGAAGCCCAGCGCCGCGACCTGCGCGACAATCCGCTGCAGGGCGCCGCCGCTGGAGGGGGCGTCCACGGCGCTGCGGAAGCGGGCCAGCTGGGCCGGTGTGTGCGTGTGGTATCCGCCGCCGATGAGCAGGCCGTCGGCGTCGAGCTGGACGTAGAAGCCCGTCCCTTCGGCAACGGCAGCGAGCGCTCCCTGCGCCGTTTTGTAAGGCGACTTGTCCACGGAGAAGTGGATATCCCGGTTGGGGCGGAACAGCTTGGCTTCGCCGAACTCCGGTTCCAGCTTTGCCAGCAGCCCGGTCAGCGGTTCCTTGACCGCAGAGTCGTAGGTGGACTTGTGTTCCAGCCACCAGTCGCGGTTGTTGTTGTGTTCCAGTTCCGCGTAGAACTCGAAGGCGGCCTCAGGGATGCCTGCAAAGGGGGTCATGCATGAATCCTAGGGACAAGGGAGGCCTCACCGCGAGCGTCACAGCCCGTATGTGGACAGACGCGATGACCCCGCAGCGGCAATCCCTGAGGGGGTGTTTCAGCCGGCGCAAACGACGGCTTGCGCCCCGCCGGGAACCCGGCACGCCTGTCTCAGAGCTGTAACGATGCGCCCGTGGTGGTTGACGCCCCAGCATGCCTGAATCAGACTTTATTTTGAACGTCTGTTCGAACAGCGAACATTTTGGGCATGGGGGCCTAATCACTCCCATGTCATGTGCACATAGGAGTGAACATGAAAAGTCGTATTATCGCCGCTCTGGCCGCCGCGTCGGTCCTCGGCCTCTCGGCCTGCGGAAGCGGTTCACCGAGTTCCACCGGCGCTGGCGCCGCTTCCGCCGGAGCCACGGGCAATGCCGGGCTGACTAAAGTCACCGTTGGAGTCATTCCGATCGTCGACTGTGCACCGATCTACCTCGGCGACAAGCAGGGCTTCTTCAAGGAAGAGGGCCTGCAGCTGGACATCCAGACGGCCACCGGTGGTGCCGCGATCGTCCCCGGCGTCGTCAGCGGAAGCTTCGACTTCGCCTTCTCGAACCTGATCTCGGTCACGGTCGCCAAGGACAAGGGCCTCGATTTGAAGTTCGTTGCGAACGGCGCGTCAACCACCGGTGAGGCGGGCAAGGACGTCGGCGGCGTCGTCGTCCCGGCCGGCTCCAGCATCCAGTCCCCGAAGGACCTCGCCGGAAAGACCGTCTCTGTCAACAACCTGTCCAACATCGGTGACACCACCATCAAGTCGGTCATCGAAAAGGACGGCGGCGATGCCAAAAGCGTGAAGTTCGTTGAGGTTGCGTTCCCGGATGCCCCGGCCGCACTGGCCAACAAGCAGGTCGATGCAGCCTGGATCCTCGAGCCCTTCCTCTCCAAGGCAGTGGCAGAAGGCGGCAAGATCGTCTCCTCGAACTTCGTGGGTATGAGCCCGGAACTGGACATTGCCGGCTACTTCACCAAGGCGGACACGATCAAGGGCAAGGCCGAGCTGGCCCAGAAGTTCACCCGCGCCATGAACAAGTCCCTCGAATACGCCCAGGCACACCCGCAGGAAGTCCGGGACATCGTCGGCACGTACACCAAGATCGACGATGCCACCCGCGCCAAGATGATCCTTCCCCGGTACCGCGTTGAATTCAACAAGGACGCCTTCGAAACCCTCGGTGCCGCGGCCGCCAAGTACGGCACGCTGACCAAGGCTCCGAGCGCCGGCGATCTCCTCCCGTGACCTCGGAAACCCTGACCGTCAGCGGTCCCGCCCCCGGCACGGGGCGGGACCGCGGGCGGGTCCGCACACTGCCTGCCAAGCAGCTCCTCGGTGTGGCGGGAATCCTTGGGTTCCTGGCCACCTGGGAGCTGATTCCCCGGGCCGGCATCATCGATGAACGCTATCTCCCGCCGGCCAGCGAAGTCATCGTCGCTCTCCTGCGCGACTTCGGCCTGACGGCATTCTGGGTCTCCGTAGGCGAGACCATGTTCGCCTGGTTCCTGGGCCTGATCATCGCCGTGGCCGCCGCCGTGCTGCTCGGCTTCATCATCGGCTCCAGTGACTTCCTGCGGAAGGCCACAAATTCTACGGTCGAGTTCCTGCGCCCCATCCCTTCGGTGGCGCTGATCCCGCTGGCCGTGCTGCTCTTCGGCGTGAAGATCGAGTCGTCACTGCTCCTGATCGTTTACGCCTCTTTCTGGCAGGTCCTGATCCAGGTCCTGTACGGTGTGGCCGACGTGGACATGGTCGCCAACAACACAGCGAAGACCTACGGCCTGGGCCGGATGGCGCGAATCCGGTACGTCGTATTCCCCACCGCCCTGCCATACCTGATGACCGGAGTCCGGCTCGCCGGCGCCGTTGCCTTGGTCCTGGCCATCACCGCGGAACTCGTGATCGGGTCCCCTGGGCTCGGGCGCGAGATCGCGCTGGCGCAGTCCGGCGGCGCCATTTCCGGCATGTACGCATTGGTCCTGGCCACCGGGCTGATCGGCGTGCTCATCAACATGCTGATGCGCTTCATCGAGAAGAAGACACTGGCCTGGCACTCGTCCGTCCGTTCCGAGGTGATTGTATGAAAGCCCTGAAGAATCTCGGCTACGTCGCGGCGCTGCCCGTCGTGCTGGTCCTGCTCTGGTGGGCCTCCACCCTGGGCGCGGTTAACTTCTTCGTCCCGACCCCGGCCGCGCTGGTCAACAAGTTCGGCGAGGTCTGGTTTAGCCAGCGCTTTTTCACGGATGTGCTGCCCAGCCTCGGCCGTCTGGTGGTCGGCGTGGCCGCGGCGATCGTGATCGGCGTTGTCGGCGGCGTCCTGATCGGCTCGATCAAATGGCTCCGCGCACTGCTGGAGCCCACATTGGAGTTCTTCCGCGCCATTCCGCCGCCGGTGCTGGTGCCGGTGCTGATGCTCCTGATGGGGATCACCGATTCGATGAAGGTCGTCGTCATCATCTCGGGCTGCGTCTGGCCCGTGCTGCTGAACACCATCGAGGGGGTCCGGGCCGTGGATCCGGTTCTCTCCGACTCCAGCCACACCTACGGCATCGACGGCTGGGCGCGCGTCCGGTACTTGGTGCTTCCGTCAGCCAGCCCGCAGATCATGGCCGGCGTGCGCCAGTCCATGTCCTTGGGGCTGATCCTGATGGTCATCTCCGAAATGTTTGCCTCGTCCTCAGGGCTGGGCTTCACCATCGTCCAGTTCCAGCGTTCCTTCGCCATCCCGGAAATGTGGTCAGGCATCGTGGTGCTCGGCCTGCTTGGTGTGGGCACGTCATTCATCTTCCAGTGGGCCGAGCGGAATATCCTGCGCTGGTACCACGGCCAGAAAGAGGTAGAAAATGCAGCCTGACTCAACTCATGAGGCCCCCACGGCGATGCTTTCCGTGCGGGGGCTGAAAAAGGTTTACCAGACCGACGGCGGCGGCGTCGAGGCGGTCCGGGACCTCACCTTCGACCTGCGCGCGGGGGAGTTGGCCTGCCTGGTTGGCCCCTCCGGTTCCGGAAAGACCACGCTCCTGAAGTGCATCTCCGGACTGATGGCCCCGACCGAGGGCGAAGTCCTCCTGAACGGCAATCGGGTGTCCGGCCCGCCGAAGAAGATGGCCGTGGTGTTTCAGGAATACGGCCGCTCGCTCTTCCCATGGATGCGGGTCCGGGACAATGTCGAGTTGCCGCTGAAAAACCAGGGTGTGCCGAAGGCCGAGCGTGACAGGCTGGTCGACGAGGCCCTCGAGGCTGTGGGCCTGTCCCACGTGCCGCGGTCCTACCCCTGGCAGCTCTCGGGAGGAATGCAGCAGCGTGTTGCGATTGCCCGCGCCATTGCCTACCAGCCCGAGGTGCTGCTGATGGACGAGCCGTTCGCGGCGGTGGACGCCCAGACCCGTGCGGATCTGGAAGACCTGATCCGGACAGTTTGGAAGAAGCTGGGCATCACGGTGCTCTTCGTGACCCACGACATCGACGAATCCGTCTACCTCGGTGAGCGCGTCATCATCCTCTCCAGTTCCCCGACAGTGGTGCAGGAGGACGTCGTGATCGACCTCCCGGAGGATCGTGACCAGCTGAATACCCGTTCGCTGCCGCGCTTCACCGAGCTCAGGCACCATGTCTATGAGCAGATCCAGCTCGCCAAAAAGGGCCACCGTCCCGCGGCGGCAGTGGCCCCGGTGCCAGGCTCGACGACGGCCGCGCGCTCAGGCGCCGCGGTCAGCTAGCCACTCTCGGTACGACAAAAGGAACACCCCGCACGGAAATCCGTGCGGGGTGTTCTTTTGCCGCGCCTAGGAATTAGACCTTGTTGGCGGCCTCGGCGTCGGACTCGACCTGGCCGGCACCGAGGTTGGCGCGCAGCTTGGCGCCGAACTCGGCGTCGACGTTGGTCCAGTACTGGATGGCGCGTTCCTTGATGCCGGCGTCCTTGACGCCGCTGACGGCACCGGTGACGGTGTCCAGCAGGCGGGCCTTCTCGCCGTCGTTGAAGACCTCGCGGTACAGCGTGCCGGCCTGGCCGAAGTCGCCGTCCTCGGCGCGCAGGGAGTGCGCGGAGAGGGTGAGCTCGCCGTCGTTCTCCCAGCCGCCGGCGGGGTTCTGCGGCTCGACGGCGGCCGGGCCGCCGACGGAGTTCGGTGCGTAGACCGGAACGGACGGGGCGTTGAAGTGGTAGCGCCCCTGGCCGTCCTGGCTGTAGTTGTTGACCTGGTTCTTGGGCAGGTTGACCGGCAGCTGGGCGTGGTTGGTGCCCACGCGGTAGCGGTGCGCGTCCGCGTAGGAGAAGATGCGGGCCTGCAGCATCTTGTCCGGGGAAGCGGCGATGCCCGGCACGAAGTTCGACGGCGCGAAGGCGGCCTGCTCGATCTGCGCGAAGTAGTTTTCCGGGTTCCGGTTCAGCTCCATGGTGCCGACCTTGATCAGCGGGTAGTCCGCGTGCGGCCACACCTTGGTGAGGTCGAACGGGTTGAAGCGGTACGTCTTGGCGTCCTCGTACGGCATGACCTGAACGTGCAGATCCCAAGACGGGAAGTTGCCGGCGGCAATGTTTTCCTGGAGGTCGCGGATGTAGAAGTCGCCATCAGCGCCGGCCAGGGCCTCGGCCTCGTCGCCGGACATGGACTTGACGCCCTGGTTGGACTTGAAGTGGTACTTGACCCAGAAGCGCTCGCCCTCGGCGTTGATCCACTGGTAGGTGTGCGAGCCGTAGCCCTGCATTTCACGCCAGGAGGCCGGCAGGCCGCGGTCGCCCATGAGCCAGGTGACCTGGTGCGCGGACTCGGGGGACAGGGTCCAGAAGTCCCACTGCATGTCGGCGTCGCGCAGGTGGGTGCCCGGCAGGCGCTTCTGCGAGTGGATGAAGTCCGGGAACTTGATGCCGTCGCGGATGAAGAACACCGGGGTGTTGTTGCCGACGAGGTCGTAGTTGCCCTCGGTGGTGTAGAACTTCACGGCGAAACCGCGGGGGTCGCGCCAGGTGTCGGGGGAGCCTGCCTCGCCGGCGACGGAGGAGAAGCGGATGAGCATCTCCGTCTCGGTGCCCGGCTGGAACAGTGCGGCCTTGGTGTACTTCGAGACGTCCTCGGAGGTGGTGAAGGTACCGAAGGCGCCGCCGCCCTTGGCGTGGACCACGCGCTCCGGCACACGCTCGCGGTTGAACTGCGCCAGCTTTTCGATCAGGTAGTGGTCGGTGAGGATGATCGCGCCGTCGGCGCCGACGGACTGCGAGTGGGCATCGGAAGTGACCGGGGCACCGGACTGTGTCGTGGACACGGCGGGCGCAGAGATGTGCTGAGTCATCTTTCTCCTAATTTGTTGTTTCTACTTAATTACGTTCGGCGGGAAGTTTTTGCGTGCGCTGGCAGTCCTGGCAGATGCCCTGGTACAGCACGTCCGCGATCTGGATGGTCATCGGCCTGGAGTCCTGGTCCCAGTGCGGGGTCAGGCACGGAGCGTGGCCGACGGCGCATTCGACGTCCTCCACCCTGCCGCAGCTGATGCAGACAGCATGGTGGTGGTTGTCGCCCACCCTCGTCTCGTACAGGGCGGGGGAGTGCGGCGGCTCAAAGCGGCGCAGCATTTGCAGATCGGTCAGATCGTTCAGGACCACATAGACGGACTGCGCCGTCAGTTCGGGAAGATCCCGGCGGGCGGTGGCGAGGATGTGCTCGGCGGGGGAATGCGGCTGGTGCTCGACGGCGGCCAGCACCGCCAGCCGCTGTTTCGTCACCCGGCGGCCGTGGGCACGCAGGGCCGCAGCCCATGCTTCGTGAGTGCCCGTCGAATCCGTCATGCACCCATTCAAGCACTTATTGTGAGTCAATCATAATAAGGTCCGGCTAATGACACCGCCGCAATGCTGCCGGGTCTGCGCGCCACCTGCGTCTCATCAGGCCCACACGCCCCACTAGAGTGTCCCGGGTGGGGAAATATCTGGCGGACATCACGCCCTTGCGCGAGAGTCCGGCATTCCGCCGCCTGTGGCTGGGGTCCGCTGTCGCCGCCCTGGGCAGCCAGCTGACCCTGGTCGCCGTGAGCCTGGAGGTCTACCGGCTCACCCAGGACAGCCTCTATGTGGGCCTGTTGAGCATTTTCGCCCTCGTCCCGCTGGTCTTCGGCGGCCTGCTGGGCGGCTCGATCGCGGACGCCCACGACCGCCGCAAAGTGGCGCTCCTGGCTTCCTCGGTGCTGTGGCTGACCACCGCCTGCCTCGCCCTGCAGGCCTGGCTGCAGCTGGGCAACGTCTGGGTGCTGTACGTCCTGGTTGCGGTGCAGAGCGGCGCGCAGGCCATCAACCAGCCGGCCCGCAGCGCCATCATCCCGCTGCTGGTCCGCAAGGAGCTCCTGCCGGCCGCCAACGCCCTGAGCATGATCAGTTTCGGCCTTACGCTGACCGCAGGTCCGCTGCTGGCGGGGCTGCTGGTGGCCACGGTCGGGTTCGCCTGGACCTACACGATCGACGTCGGCACCTTCGCGTTCGCGTTGTGGGCGCTGCTGAAGCTTCCCCCCATGCCGCCGGGGGAACATGCGCGGCCGGCGGGACTGCGGTCCGTCGTCGAAGGCTTCCGCTTCCTCGGCACGCGCCCCAACCTGCGGATGACCTTCATCATCGACCTCGTCGCGATGATCTTCGCCCAGCCCCGGGCGCTGCTGCCCGCGATCGGCGCGGTGATGATCGGCGGCGGCGAGGCCACAGTGGGGATCCTGCTCGCCTCCACCGCCGTCGGCGCGTTCCTGGCAGGGCTTTTCTCGGGGCCGCTGGGGGCGGTCCGGCGGCAGGGGACCGCCGTCGTCTGGTCCGTGATGGGCTGGGGCGCCTCGATCGCCGGCCTCGGCCTCGTCGTTGTGCTCGCGGGGAAATCCGGGGCCGACGGCGTCACGTGGTGGCTGCTGCCCGCCGCCGTGTGTTGCGGGCTGGCCGGAATCGCCGACTCCGTCAGTGCCGTCTTCCGCACCACGATCCTGCAGGCCTCCACGCCGGACCATCTTCGCGGCCGCCTGCAGGGCGTGTTCATCGTGGTGGTGGCCGGCGGACCCAGAGTGGGGGACATGCTCGCCGGTGGTGGGACTAAAATTCTGAGTGAAGGCTGGGTCCTGCTATTGGGCGGTCTTTTGTGCATCGCGGTGGCCTGGGCCGTGGCGCACTGGCAGTCGGGCTTCCTGAAGTACGACGCGCGGAACCCGGTGCCGTAGCGGAACGTTTTCCGGGTGTGGGTCCACAGCGGGACGACTTGGAGGAACAGTGCATCAGCATCACAACGGACTGAAGACCGCGGCCCTTTTCGGAGTGCTGTGGGCAGTGCTCCTGGGCCTCGGCGCGCTGATGGCCTCCAGCCTGGGCAGTTCCGCGCCGATCTGGATCATGGCGCTGGTCGGCGTCGCCACCACTGCCTACGGCTACTGGAACAGTGACAAGATCGCCATCCGGTCCATGCAGGCTTATCCGGTGACAGAGGCCGAAGCGCCCCAGCTCCACCAGATCGTCCGGGAGCTCTCCGCCACGGCGCAGCAGCCGATGCCGCGGATCTACCTCTCACCCACGATGGCCCCGAACGCCTTCGCCACCGGCCGGAACCCGCAGAACGCCGCCGTGTGCTGCACCGAGGGCATCCTCCGGCTGCTCGACGCCCGGGAACTCCGCGGCGTGCTGGGTCACGAGCTGATGCACGTCTACAACCGGGACATCCTGACCTCGTCCGTCGCTGCCGCCGTCGCCGGCGTCATCACCTCGGTGGCGCAGATGTTCCTGATCTTCGGCGGCGGCGGGGACCGGCGCAACGCCAACCCGATCGCCGCGATTGCCATGGCGCTGCTGGCGCCGTTTGCCGCCTCGCTGATCCAGATGGCGATCTCCCGGACCAGGGAGTTCGACGCCGACGAGGACGGTTCCAAGCTCACGGGGGACCCGCTGGCGCTCGCCTCAGCCCTGCGCAAGATCGAGCAGGGCGTGCAGCTCGCGCCGCTGCCGCAGGACCAGCGGCTGGTCAACGCCTCGCATCTGATGATCGCGAACCCGTTCCGCGCCGGCGGTGTCGCGAAAATGTTCTCGACGCATCCGCCGATGAGTGAGCGCATCGGCAGGCTGGAGCGGATGGCCGGCCGGCCGCTGGGGTAGCTCGGCGGTTACGGGGTGCATCCGTCCGGGGGCGCTTTCTGCCCGGCTTTCGACGACGGCGCCTCAGCTGACGGCGTGTCCGCGCCAATGTGCCCCCGGAGCGCAGTCGCGGCCGCGGTGGCTGCCCTGGATCTGGGCTCCCAGGTAGTGCGCGGGCTGGAAGATGCCCGGGTGCGGCGTCGTGGGTGGCGCGGCGACCCGGCAGTTCCCCGACGCGCAGGTGGATTCATGACACGCAAAAGGGCTGCCGACGCGGGTATCCCCGGTGCGACAGCCCTTTAGTGCAGCGTCAGGAAATCTGAGCCGCGGAGGCGGGGCTAGCTGCGGAAGTTCACGAACTGGAGGTCGGCCTCGTCGAAGCCCTTCAGCAGGTTCATGGTCTCCTGGAGATCGTCGCGGGACTTGGACGTCACGCGGAGTTCGTCGCCCTGGATCTGCGACTTGACGGACTTGGGCCCTTCGTCGCGGATGAGCTTGTTGATCTTCTTGGCGAGGTCCTGGGCGATGCCCTCCTTGATGGTGGCCTCGAGCCGGAACTCCTTGCCGGACGGGTAAGGCTCGCCCGTGTCCAGGGACTTCAGGGAGATGCCGCGGCGGATGAGCTTGGACTGCAGCACGTCCAGGACGGCGAGCACCCGCTCCTCGGAGTTGGCCTTCATGAGGATCTTCTCGCCGCTGAAATCGACCTCGGCGCCGACGCCCTTGAAGTCGTAACGCTGGACCAGCTCCTTCTGCGCCTGGTTCAGTGCGTTGGCGACTTCCTGCTTGTCTACCTTGCTGACGACGTCGAATGTGGATTCGCCTGCCATGACTGTCCTCCTGATGGTTGGGGGTGTGCCCGGTGAAGGGCCATCGTGTCTGCAATCCAGCCTAGTACGGATGCCCTGGTTGTGAAGGTCGGCGGGACGTTGTCGCGTTCACAGTCCGCTCAAAGCTGAGTCAGGGCGGGAACGAAGATTCGCCCGGCAGAGTTGCAGGAGTTGGAAGAGTCACTCGAAAGGTACAAATCCATGCAGCACAAGGCCGTCCGTTATGTCATCCGTTCCACCGCTGCCGCCGCAGGCGGATTCGCGACGGCCGCGACGTCTGTGGCGGCGGCAACGCTGGCGGCCTCGATCATCTTCAGCCCCGCCGCTGATGCCTCCTCGAGGCTGGACGGGGTCCACGCCGATCTGGCGCGCGCCGTGCAGCTGAACCAGATCACGGAGGAGCAAGCCGCGAAGTTCGAGTCCAAACTTGCCGGCCGCATCCTTGGGGATGCCTGAATTTCCGGGCTTTTTGATGCCACAGAGCGCCGATTCGATTCTTCGGCGGAAGTTCTGTAAAGTTGTCTTGCCCGCGGTTACTGGAAGCGGAACGGACTGGAAACAGGCGTTCTGAAGATGGAAGCCGCGAGTGATCTTCTTTTGAAGTTCGGCAGATTACCCGAGCGGCCAAAGGGGGCTGACTGTAAATCAGCTGGCAACGCCTACGGGGGTTCGAATCCCTCATCTGCCACCCTTGGAAAAGCCTCCGGAACCACCATGTTCCGGAGGCTTTTTCTTTGCCCGCTGGAGGGTTGCGCATGCAGGTCAGTGCGGATCGGCGCCGCACAACATGCGCCCGGATCTGCCCTTAGGCATCGCGTGAGTCACCCCGCGCGCTTTGGCCACCGGTGCGCTATGCAAACGGCTGCGGGCGGGGGCACGTTGACACGGACACTCCGCGGACACAGAACCCTAAGGCCGGAACGGTGTTCAATCCCGCCCCGGACGGCGGACGGCGGGCGGCGTTGTTCGGAGCCCCGGTCGGTTCCGAGCCCTAGTCTTCAGTCAGGAGTCTCGCGTAGTTCGCCATGGAGCGCTGATACCGGGGCAGGTGGGGGATGAGGGCTTCGAGCGCGACACGGAGGGCCTCATCGTGCCGTCCGGCGTCCCGGAGGGCCAGGGCCCTTACTGCGCTGGGTGCCCCGCCCAGCGCGTGTGGATCGGCGCGGGAGAGAATTTTCAGCGCCTCGTCGGGATGGCCGAGTGCCCGCTGCGAGCTGGCCATCTGCACATGGGCGCGGGTGTGCCGGACGGGGTCCAGCCCGGCAGCCAGCCCCGCCTCGTAAAACGCGACAGCGCTGGCGGTCCGGCCGGTGGAATCGCGGATGCAGGCGCGTTCAAAATGTGCCCGGCCGTCCGACGCGGGCGAGGCGGCTGCGAGCCCGTCAAGCTCGTCAAGGATGTCCTCCCCATCCCCCGGCGATGCTTCGAAAGCCGTCCAGAAGTCGGCGATACGGCGTTCCCACTCGTCAATCGTCATGTGCAGATCCTACGTGGGCCCAGTGACCGGACCAGCCGGCTCCTGGCACCGTCCTTGGTCTGGTCGAATCCGGGCGGTTGCCTCCCTAACTCTGTGCCACGTGCTTAGCTGGAATCTCAGCGTAATGGCCGAGCGGGCCACCGATGACTCACCGTGCCCGGCGCAATCACCCATCTGCGGCATGACGACTACTGGCGCAACCGCACCGTGGCCGCACTCGCAGACTCCGGACACCTGTCCGGCGACTACCTCACTACCGGATTGGTTGGGGCGGCTGTGGTGGCCGACCCCGCTGTGCGCCGGTCCCGCCAGCTCGCCGATCCGAGCGTCAAACCTGACTCTTGCCAGCCTGCCGGCACCGTCACGCCGGACGGTTGTGGGCTCACCCGAAAGGGATGATGCGGCGGACGTTCGTTGGCGATGTAGTGGTCCCAGGAACACCCTGCTGAGAATCACATCTGCCTGCTATTCGGCCGGGCGTGGGACAGGAAGTACAAGAAGCATCACCATGACCCGGCAGCAACGCACCCTGAAGGGAGGCCGTCCAGGGCACGACAGGACCGGCTGCCCGCCGCGGGAATCACCCGACGGGGGTGGTTACCGCCCAGCACACAAAGTCCAGACTAAGACGAGCGCGCCGGACAGTGCGCTCGAACCAGAACGGAGGAATGCCAGTGACAACCACACCGGAAACCGAGGCCCACGGGCCGGTCGACTTCGTGCTCCTCGAGTTCCCCATGGCAGGGCTGACGGGCCGGGCAAGTGAGGAACTCATACGGCTCGTCGAGGAGGGTGTGATCAGGCTCTTCGATCTGCTCGTCGTCATGAAGAACGAGGACGGCACCGTGGAGGTGCTTGAGCTCACTGACCCAGGCGGTCCCGCGGAGGCGTTCTCATACTTCGACGGCGCGCACTCCGGAATTCTCGGCGACGAGGAAATCGCGGAAGCGGCAGACGCGATCCTCCCCGGGAGCCTCGCCGCGCTCATCGTTTACGAGAACATCTGGGCGGCACCTTTTGTGGCGGCTGTTCGCGAGAGCGGGGGCGAGCTCGTCGCGAGCACGCGGATCCCTGCCCCAGACGTGATGGCGGCGCTGGAGGCCCTCGAGGCCGAGTCACCCGTTGCCTGACCCACAAGACGCCACGCGAGAGGAGAAAGATTATGGGACTGCTTAGGGGTATGGCCCGGACAGCAGTGGTTGCCGGGACGGCATCTGCCGTCAGCGGCCGCGTCCAGCGCAGGCAGGCTTCCAAGTTCGCCGAGAAGGATGCCGCGACCGCGGCCAAGCAGCAGGAGGCCTACGATGCCCAGATGGCCCAGCAGCAACCCGTTTACGAGCAGCCGGCTCCACCCCCGCCCGCCGGCGGAGGTATCTCAAACGACGCCATCCAGCAGCTCAAAGAGCTCGCCGCGCTGAAGGAGCAGGGCATTCTCACGGAACAGGAGTTCGGGGCGCAGAAGGCGAAGATTCTCGCCGGGTAGTCACGTCGGGTAGTGCTATGACCCGAGAAAACACCCCCGCACCGGCCAGGGAAGGCACGTGCGGGGGTGTTTCCTCGCGAGTCTGCAGCCGGCACGGACCGGCTGCATTCAGCGGACGTTGGACCCGGCGAGGATGGCGTCGATCTGGCCCAGGGCCTGCTTTATCCCCTCTTCCATGCCCATGGCGAGGACCTGCTCCAGCGCATCGGCGGAGTCAAAGGTCGACACCATGGTCATCCGGGTGCGGTCGCCCACCGCCTCGAGCCTCATCACGGCATGGCTCGTGCCCATCGCGGGAATCGGATCGCCGTTCTCGTCGGCGAAACCGTCGTCGAACTCCAGGCGGTGTGGCGCCTCGATGGCGGTAAACCGCCACCAGCCCCGGCTCTTCTCGCCTTCGGGCCCGGTCATGTAGTAGCTGGCCTTGCCTCCGGACACGAAGTCGTGGCCGTCGAAGGTCGCGGGCCAGGTGGGTGGCCCCCACCAGCGCTCAAGCTGGCGCGGATCTTCCCAGACCTGCCAGACGCGCTCGACTCCCGCGTCGAACTCGGCGACGACGGTGAGGCTCAGGGTCTCGGCGTTTTTCTGCGAACTGATAACGGTCATAACGGAACTCTTCCTATCCCTCTGCGAGAATGTCGGCGATCCGGTCGGCCCGCTGCCGCCAGATCGTTTCGTAGTCATCGAGCAGCCGTCGGGCGCGTTGTAGGCCATCGTGGTGGGCCCGCACGATCTGCTCCCGTCCGCGCTTCTCCTTCGTAACGAGGGAGGCACGCTCCAGCACCGCCACGTGCTTTTGTACGGCGGCGAAACTCATGGCGTAGTGCTCTGCCAGCCCTGACACCGAATACTCGCCGGCAGTCACCCGCGTGACAATGTCCCGGCGGGTGGCGTCGGCGAACGCCTGGAACAGGCGGTCAATGTCGGCATCCCTCAACTGATCTACAACCATTTGGTTGTAGAATAATCCGCCCGTTCCGCCGTGTCAATGGGCTGCTGAGAGGCTATTTGCCCATGCCGGGGTGCACAGCAACGAACTCGATCTTGTTCGTGGGCTGCACCGTCTTTTTCGGCGCCCGGGAGAATCCCTTTGCGTCCAAGTGATTCCCTGCCCGGTACACGGCCATGGCCTCGTCATAGATCGCGTTGAGCCGCTGGCCGGAGAACTCCTCCGAGGATCCGTCGTTAAAGGTGACGGAAACGACGGCGGTGCCGGGGAAGTGCCGCTTCATGCGAATGAAGCCTTCGTCGTCCTGCTGGAGACTGATCAATGTGGTCCTGCCTTCGCTGTGGGGGACTTCCAGTCTCCCCCACGTTCACCGGTGTGTCCGCAGGGCAGGTGGCCGGTCGCGCGGAAGGCCCCTCGTGGAGGAGCCTTCCGTTGGTTTCCGGGCTATACCCTCTCGCGGGTCCGGCCGGCCTGCGCCGGATCCTCGACCGTGAATTCCCTGCTGCGGCGGGGGAAGGCCCAGAACTTGAAGTCAGGCGTTTCCGCCCGGGGCTCCGGGCGCGCCTTCGGTTCCTTTGCTTCATCCTTCTTGATGTCCCGCCGGAATTCCCTGTTGTACTGATAGCACATCACTGACCTCCTTATCGTGACTGCCACTTAATCCTCCTCCCCATCCCGCCCGGCGTCGATACCTTGCCCGGGCCTTCCGCTTTGGCTGGGGAACCGGTTTACTGAACCCTGACCGACACAATGGAGGGGGAACCATGAAGTCCAAGGGAACATGGCAGATCGCGGTGGGAAGCGCAGCCCTGGCCGCCACACTTTTTGTCCTGCCGACGCCGCTGTTTCAGGTGACTTCCGGCGTGGCCGATGCCGGAGCGACGGGTCTTTTCATTCTCGGGCTGGCGCTGCTGGCAGGCGGGCTGGGAATTCTTGGCTACGGGTTGTTCCGGCGTTCCCGCAATCTGAACACGGCGCGGAGCTACGCCACCAGGGAGCCGTCTTCACTGGACGAGGACCGTCCCGTCAACCCGCATGCGCTCCCCAAGACATTCTGAGCGGTTCCTCCGCTGACGTGACCTGGTCCCGAACGATCCTTCGGTAGAGTGCGCGTCATGGATGACAAAGCGATTCTGCACAGCTACCTGCGCACCCGGCGCGCCGACCTGCTCGGCAAGCTCGACGGGCTCAGCGAATACGACGTCCGACGGCCGATGACGCCGACCGGGACCAACCTGCTGGGTCTGGTCAAGCACGTGGCAAGCGTTGAACTCGGATACTTCGGCGACGTCTTCGGCCGGCCCAGCGGTGTGGAACTGCCGTGGTTCGCTGATGACGCGGCACCGGATGCCGACCTGTGGGTGACCGCTGACGAAACGCGGGAACAGATCATCGGACTGCACCGGCTCTCGGCAGCGCACAGCGATGCGACGATCGACGCGCTCCCGCTCGACGCCCCCGGACAGGTCCCGTGGTGGGCAGGGGAGCGGCGGCACGTGACCCTGCAGCAGATTCTGGTGCACATGTGCGTCGAAACGGCCCATCACCTCGGCCACGCCGATATCCTGCGCGAACTCATTGACCGGACGGCCGGCCAGCGCCCCGACGACCCCAACCTCTCCCAGCGGACCCCGGACGAATGGGCAGCCCACTGCGCCGCCATTGAAACTGCGGCCCGGCAGGCTTCGACGCCGGGGGACCGGCCCTAGCCTGGCGGGCTACGGGCGCGCGGTGTCCACCACGCAGAAGCGGTTGCCCTCGGGATCGGCCAGGATGACGTAGTCCGCATCCGCGGGACGCTTGCTCCATTCCACGCGGGTCGCGCCCAGGCGCAGCAGCCGGTCCACATCGCGCGTCTGCTGCTCCGAATAGAGGTCGAGGTGGATTCGGGGCGGGATCTGGACCTGGGCGGGGACGCGGTCCAGGGAGACATTGGGGCCGGGCCCATCCCTTGGCCCGAGGACAACGAAGTCTTCTTCGGGAGGCCGCCGCGGCACGTAGTCCAGAGCAGCCGTCCAGAAGTCCAGTTGGCGCTGGAGGTCATCAACACGGATGACGATGGAGCCAATCCTGATCATGGAGTCAAAGTACACCGCCGCAGCCGCCCACAACACCCGGTGGCCGATGGGCGGATATCGCCGGATTCCAGCCGGTAGCGCAGTAGGGTGGTGCACGTTCGCCGTCGAATATAAGGAGCCTTAGTGAAATCGTTTGCATGTGGTGACGTAGTGCCCGGTTGTGAAGCCAAATGGGTTTGCAGCACGGAAGATGAAATCCTGGTCAATGTCGCCGCCCACGCTGCGTCCGTGCATGGCCTGGTGGAACTGCCGGCCGAAGTGGTCCAGTCAGTCCACAAAGCAATCGTTCCGGTTAGTTGAGCAGTCCCGCGGCAGGCGGGTCAGCGTCCAGCGCCGGAGTGCCTCCGGGCCCGGAATGGGAAGAGCGCTTGGCGGCCGCCTGCCGCGGTGAAGGCCTGGCCGCGGCCTACCAGCCGATCGTCGACACGGCTCGTGGCACGGTAGTGGGCTACGAAGCTCTGGCACGCTTCCCGGGCCACGCCGAGAAGAACCCAGAAGTGTGGTTCTCGGCTGCGCGGGCCCATGGGCGATCCGCGGAACTGGAATCGGCGGCTCTGCGGACTGCGCTCGCAGCCCGCTCCACCTTGCCGCCCAACTGCTTCCTGACCCTCAACGTCTCACCCGAACTGCTGGCCACCGAGGAGATCCGGAGCGTATGGCGGAACGAGGGGAGCCTGGGCGGGATCGTCGTCGAACTCACCGAGCAGACCCCCATCGATTCCTACGTTGGGCTGGAACCGGACCTAAACCAGCTGCGTGCCGCCGGGGCGCTGATTGCCGTCGACGACGCCGGGGCCGGCTATGCGGGACTGCGGCACCTACTGTCGTTGCGTCCCTCGCTGATCAAGATCGACCGTGAACTGATCCAGGATGTGGACCGCGACGAGGCCAAGCGCGCGCTGATCGAGATGCTCGGCACTTTTGCCGGCAGGGTCGATGCGTGGATCCTCGCCGAGGGCGTGGAGCGCGTGGAGGAACTCGATGCGCTGGTCTCCCTCGGGGTCCCGCTGGTGCAGGGCTACTACCTGGCCCGGCCCGCGCCGTCGTGGGCCGGCATTGACCTGGACCTGGCCCACCGGCTCGCCTCGAAACCGCCGGTGACCCACAAGGCCGTCATCCGCGACGTCCTCGAAACCGCGACGACGGCCACCACCGCCGCGCTCGCCGCGGAAGCCTTCGCCCGGAACGCGGCGCTCCAGTCGGTGGTTCTGATCGGAGACCATCTCCGGCCTGTTGCTGTGCTGGACCCCGTCGCCGCTGGCCTGGGCATGGTGAGCCCGGGGATGCGCGTGAACCTGGACACCCCGCTGAGCGAGGCGCTGGCCCGGTCCATGACCCGCGCCGCGTCCAGCCGGTTTGAGCCACTTTTGGTGACGGATAACGCCGGCCGCTACGCCGGCGTCGCCCGCATGGAGCGGATGATTACCGCGATTGCGGCGCCGGGCGGGTAGCCCGGGTCAGTCCGGTCCGGCAAGAAGCCGGTCTGTGGCCGCATCGGGCAGCCCCGCGAAGTACTTGGTGAGAACCGTCCCGAACATGCTCTGCTGCGGGTCCGCCCGGAGGAAGAGCGTCATTGAGGAGTGCAACTTCCGTTCGTCGATGCCACCGAATATCTGCCCCGCGGTGCTGCCCTCGAGTCCGGCCACGACCCCGGCGCATTCAACCAGCCGAGGACCCAGCACCGCGTGCCGCAGGTAGGCTTGCGCTTCATCCATTCCGGTGACGGCATACTTCCGGGCGGTGGGGCTTTGCCCGAGGCCGGCGATCTGGGGGAATACGAACCACATCCAGTGGGTGCGCTTGGCACCTCCCCGGAGTTCGTCGAGGGCGCGCTGGTAGGTTGCGCCTGCGTCCTGGGCCAGGACGAACCGTTCCAGATTGTAAATGTCATCCACTGTGTCACTCCTCGAAGCGTGCGGTGAAGTCCGTATCGCCGGCGATGGAGGCCACCATTGCTGCCGCGACGTCCCGAATCTTCATGTTTCTGTTGTTGGACGTATTCCGCAAAATCTTGAACGCGGCATCCCGCCCGCACCGGTTCTGGGCCATGATCGCCCCGATTGCCATGTCGATGATGGTCCGCGACTGCATCGCGGCGGCCAGGTCCTCGCGGGACTCCCTGAGTTGGGAGATCCGGAGCGCCAGGAGCAGGGGCCGGGCGGCATCGGCGGCGAACCGGCGCGCTTCCGCGGCGTCTTCGGGGGAGAAGGCTCCAGGCTGCGGAGAGTAGAGGTTCACGACGGCGGAGTACTCCTCGTCGAAGTCAAGCGGGATCCGCAGGTTGCTGACGGATCCCTCTCCGGCGCTGCCCGCGTATGACGGGGGCTGCTTGCGACGGGTGACGGTGACGCCGCAGGAAACGTCGCGATCCGGACGGGACAGCCCTTCCGCCGCCAGGCGGGCCAGTTCGGCCAGGAAATCGGCGACGCCGGTGCTATCCACCACGAGTTCCAGAAGCGTACTGACGGTGTCGCCGAAGTTCTGTGACGTCGACGAAACGGCATTGTTCTCACGCATTGCGGCCCCCAAGTCCCCGCCGCGCGCTGACCAAACGGCGGCTTTGTTCCATACTAGGGCGGGGGATCCGCCGAAGGTAGGGCAGTGCCCGACGACGACTGGCGGCGGCCTTGCTAAAGTCACCTTAGGGACAGTGATCTCCGGCCGGTCAGCTGGCACCGACCGGCCCAGGAAGGCGGGCGGCATGTTCGAATTCTTCACCGACACAAGTCTGGTGGAAGCAGGCCTGCTGCTCGCGACGTTCGTGCTGTGTTCGCTGATCGGCATCGAGCGGCAGGTCCGGCAGAAAAGCGCGGGCTACCGGACCCATGTGCTGGTGGGGCTCGGCTCGTGCGCCTTTACCCTCGTGTCAGCCTATGGCTTCGCCTTCGTGACGGAGCCCGGCGCCGTCGTGGACCCTTCCCGCATCGCGGCCCAGATCGTCAGCGGAATCGGTTTCCTGGGTGCCGGCGTCATCTTCAAGGGAAGGGACGTGGTTCGTGGGCTCACAACGGCCGCCACCATCTGGGTTTCCGCCGCGGTGGGCATGGCCTGCGGGGCCGGGATGGTCTCCCTGGGCGCAGTACTGACGATTTTCCACCTTATTACCCTGTTCGTGGTTGCCCCAGCCGTCCGCAGAATCCCCTCCGTGGACAGAAACCGCGTGATGCATATCGACTACGCCGACGGCCAAGGGGTGTTGCGGCAAATCCTCGAAATCGCCACCACCATGGGGTTCAGTTCCTCGATTTTGCGTACCCGCAGGACCGGGGACGAGCAGAAGCCGATGGTCTCGATGGAGGTCAGGTTCTTCGGCCGCCATCCGTTGCGCAACCTCGTCCTCCCCCTCATGGACCTGCACGGCGTCGCAAGCGTTATTGTCCGTGGAAGCGATTCGAGCGAGGATGACGACGATGATGACGACGACGAATCCTGAGTCCTGAATTTGGGACGGAGGCGCCCCGCCATCTGAGCCGGTGCGGTTGTGTACCGGGCGGGGGTTGACGACGGTGCAAGGATGAGGGCATGTCCTTCTTTGACGACCTTCCAGCGCCTCCAGAGCGGCCGCGGCAGCCCAAATTCGTGGTTCCACCGTGGGCGGCTCCGCCGACGGATGAACTTCCTGCCCTGGTGCCCCTAGGCCTGTTCCTGCAGCGCAGCCAGCGGATGGTGATGGCCGTGAAGGGCGCGGAGGTTTACTCCACGGGCTGCGTGCTGGACCTCGTCTGGACGATCCGTCGGGGGACCGAGACCGACGCCGAATGGGGCTTGTTGACCGAACGGTGCTTCAACCGGCCGTCCTTCCGGTATGGCACGCAGGGCGGTGGCGGGGGATTCCGGCTCGGTGTGGCGTACCCCGACGGGGGCAAAGCCACGGCAGACGAGGGGCCCCGCTGGGGGATCGAGGGTGCCGACCCGGGGCCGGGACCGGTGATGACGTCGGCCGGGGGCGGCGGCGGATCGGGCAGTGACGATGAGATCACGTCGTCGGTGAAGTTCTGGCTGTGGCCGCTGCCAACACCTGGCGACCTGCGGATCGTGGCGCAATGGGCCGACGTCGGCATGGATCAGGAGTCCATCGTGGTCAGCGCGGACGTGCTGGCCTCGGCGGCGGGGCACGCCCAGCCGTACTGGCTCACACCGGGTTGAACCGGCGCGGAGCTTTCGGATGACCGTTAAGAGCGAACCCCTGGCCGGCACCGTCCGGATCCGGGTGTTGAGGGCCTCCGATGCAGAACTCATGTGCGCCGCCTACCTGCGAAACCGCGAACACCTGGCGCCCTGGGAGCCGCTACGGGCCGAGGAGTTCTTCACCGTGGACGGCCAGATGATGAGCGTCCAGTCCAAGCTGGCCCTGTTCATCGCCGGATCTGATGTGCCCTGGGTTCTGACGGACGCCGACGCCATTGTGGGGCTGATGACCCTCAGCGGCATTGTCCGGGGGCCGTTCCTCAGCGCCCACCTCGGGTACTGGGTGGACAAAGACTATAACGGGCGCGGGATCGGCTCGGCGGCCGTGGCTTATGCGATCGCCGCGGCCCGGGAGGAGCTGGGCCTGCACCGGCTGCAGGCCGCGACCCTGCTGCACAACGCCGCGTCGCAGAAGATCCTCAAACGCTCGGGGTTCACGGAGATCGGTGTGGCACCGGCGTACCTCAATATTGCCGGAGGCTGGCAGGACCACATCCTCTTCCAGCGCATTCTGTACTGAGGCCGCCGGTTTCGGGTACGAGCCAGGACCCCTCGGCCGTGCGAGACTCTCTGGATGAGTGATGAATCCCTCGGAGCCCTGAACCACGTCGAACTGTGGGTGCCGGACCTGGGCCGCGCCAAGGACGAGTGGGGCTGGCTCCTGGGCCGGCTGGGCTATCAGGAGTACCAGGCGTGGCCGGACGGGTGCAGCTGGCGGCGGGGGCCGACGTACATCGTCGTCGAGGAGTCCCCGGCCCTGAGCGGCCGGACGCATGACCGGACCGCTCCTGGACTCAATCACCTGGCCTTCAGCGCCGGGAACCGTGCCGGAGTGGACGCCCTGGCGGCGGACGCCGTCGGGCATGGCTGGCGTGAACTGTTCCCCGAAAAGTACCCGCACGCCGGCGGCCCGGACCACTTTGCCGCCTACCTGGTGAATTCGGACGGCTTCGAGGCCGAGCTGATCGCCGCGGACTGACGCTGCGCACGGCCAACCCTGGGGCGGCCCTGCGCGCCGCGCCGGCTCAGCGCACCATCCGAAGGATCCGGACCGGCGTCCCGGCCAGCTCATGCGACCCTGTGGCACCGTCGGGGACGAAACCGTTGCGGGCATAAAAGGCAAACGCGCGGGGATTGTCGTCGGCAATCCAGAGGTAGGCGCCGCCGCTGCCCACGGCTGCGTCCAGCAGCAACTGCCCCGCCCCCGAGCCGTACTGGCTGGCCAGCACGTAGATGCCCTGCAGCTCCCGTGGCCGGGGTCCGTCTTCATCACGGCCGGCCCCGGCGCTCGCCCAGCCGACGATCTCCTGTGCCCGGCAGGCCACCCAGGTGTCCGAGGCGGCGGCCGCAATTATCTTCCGCCACCGTGCCTCCCGCGGGCCGTGCTCCAACGCGGCAAGGGAGGCGGCCGGCAGCAGGTGGGCGTAGCACTCGCGCCAGGCCTGTATGTGTACGCGGGCGATGCCGGGGGCATCGTCCGGCACGGCTGCCCTGACGGTCAGGTCTGTTGTCATCCGGACAGCGTAATACGCCGGCGCCGCACCGGGCCGCGATCCGGGTACCTTGAAGCCATGAGCATCTTTCTGGTCGGCGGAGGCCCGGACACCACAACAACTCCCGTGATCTTCGACCAGTTCATGGCGGAGGTGGTGCACCGCACCGGGGGCAGCCGGACGCCGCGGATCGCCGTGGTTCTGGTTGACCACGAAGGCAGCGCCGCGTACTTCCTGCCCGCTTATCTGGATCCACTGCACCGCCGGACGGCGTGTGAAGTGGTGACCGTCCTGCTTCGACGTCAGGAACACGTGGACCCGCGGGTGTTCGACGGCGTCGACGCGATCGTCGTCGGGGGAGGCCCCACCCCTGTTTACGCCGAGGCCCTGGCGCCGGCCGGCGCCGCCATCCGCCACGCGGTGCAGGCGGGCGCTCCGTATCTGGGATTCTCTGCGGGTGCCATGATCGCGCCGGAGCAGGCGATAGTCGGCGGCTACCTGGTCAACGGCGCCGAGGTGTGTCCCGAGGACGCATCCGAGGGGCTCGGGGAAGTGGAGCTCCGCGAGGGGCTTGGCCTCGTGTCATTCGCTGTCGACGTCCACGCCGCACAGGCCGGCACGCTGGGGCGTGCCGTCGCCGCCGTCGTGCACGGCATGATCGGGAAGGCCGTGGCTGTCGACGAGAACACCGCGCTGGTGCTGCCCCACGCAGACCCGGGGGAGCAACGCGGGATCGGGGCCGGGAACTGCTGGCTGATCAGGGGCCCGGGACCCAAAGCCTCGGTTTCGATCCTTGGCAGCGTTGTTACCCGCGGGTAACATAGTTCCCATGCATCTGCTCCTGCGCACGCTCCTCCTGCTGTTCACGTCCTCGCGCCGCTCGCCGCTGAGTATCTGGGACACGTCCTCGCTGCCGCTGAAGGTCCTCCCGACTGACATCGACATCGCGATGCATGTCAACAACGGCATGTATTTTTCCCTGATGGACCTGGGCCGGTTCGACCTGATGGCCCGCAGCGGAACCTGGAAGGCCATGCGCCGCCGGGGATGGAGCCCCGTGGCCGCAGGGGAGACCATCGCCTTCCGCCGGTCGCTGCAATTGTGGCGGCGGTACACGATCGAAACGAAGATCATCGGCCTCGACGAGAAAGCCATCTACTTCGAGCAGCGGATGGTGGTGGACGGGGAAATCTACGCCCGCGCCTTCATCGCGACCCGGCTGGTCAGCAAGGGCAAGCCTGTCAGCCAGGAAGAGATCATCCGGGAGTTCGGGGCGCCCCCGGCGGACCTTGAACTGCCCGAATGGATCCACGAATGGCGCGAGACCAACGCCCTGCCCGGGGCGCGGCGGCCCGCGCCGCACGTCTGGGCCTAAGGCGCCGTACGCCCGGCCGCTGGTAAGCCCCGGCCGCCGCGGGTGCCAGCGTCCTATGCCCCGGGGCGGCGGACGGGCTGCGCCCGGGCGCCGGTGGGGGCCGTCACATGGGTGTGCCAACAGCGAAATGCAGGGGACAAGGCGGAGCCGCTCGCGTACCGTTGATCCATGGCTACCGTAGACATTACAGGTGAACAGTTCGCATCTACCGTCGAGGACAATGACATTGTCCTCGTTGATTTCTGGGCCGAATGGTGCGGCCCGTGCAAGCAGTTCGGACCCACATACGCCGCAGTTTCCGAGAAGCACCAGGACGTGGTCTTCTCCAAGGTGGACACCGAGGCCGAGCAGCAGCTCGCCGCCGAGGCCGGCATCACGTCCATCCCGACGTTGATGGCGTTCCGCGAAAAGGTGCTCGTGTTCTCGCAGCCGGGCGCCCTGAATGCCCAGCAGCTGGAGCAGGTGGTTGACGCCGTCAAGGCCCTCGACATGGAGGAAGTCCACGCACACGTCGCCCGGTCCCAGGCCGAGGCTGCCGCAGCGGCCGGCAAGCAGGACGGCAGCCAGATCCCTGAGGCCTAGCAGCCCGTCCGGATGGCATAGCGCAGACCCATACAGCAACGCGGGGTCACTCCGCGCCCATGATCCGGTGATCAATGGGCGCGGAGTGACCCCGCGTTGTCTTTGTCTTGGTTCTTAGCGCCGGGTCAGAGCTTCACAAGCTGGACCGGCTCGGCCAGCAGGGCGCTGAGGGACTCGTTGAGGTCCTGGACCGCGGTGCCTTTCGAGTGCTTGTCGAGATCCTCCTGCGAGGCCCACTGTTCGGTCAGCACCAGCTTGTCCTCGCTGGCCTGGGTGAGCTCATACCGGATGCAGCCGGGCTCGTTGACCACCTCGTCAATCGCGATCTCCAGCGCGAGCTTCACACGGAAGAACTCGCCGTCGTTGGGGATGAAGATGGCCTGCAGGTCTACAAGTGCGCTCATGGTTTTTACAATACCGGTCCGCGGCTTTCTGTCCCGAAGATTTCGTAGGACATCCAAGCTTCAGTCTTCTTTTGCCGGCCGAGTGTTGGTAGCGTCACACCATGCTTGCATACACAGCCGGGGACACTGACGTCCCGCTGCTCGAGGAAACAATTGGCGACAACTTCGAACGGATCGTGGCCAGATTCCCCTACCAAGACGCCTTGATCGAGGCCGCGGCGGTGCCGGGCGAGGAAGCCCGCCGCTGGAGCTATACCAAGCTGAACGACGACGTCGACCGCGTGGCACGAGCGCTGCTGGCCCTGGGCGTGGCCACGGGCGAACGGATTGGCATCTGGAGCCCGAACTGTGCCGAATGGACCATCCTGCAGTACGCCACCGCCAAGGTCGGGGCGGTGCTGGTCAACGTCAATCCTGCCTACCGCAGCCATGAGCTGGAGTTCGTGGTCAGGCAAAACGGCATGCGGATGCTGGTCGCGGCGCCTTCGGACCGCAACAGCGACTACACGGGCATGGCCCGGCGGGCGCTGGCCGAGTGCCCCGAGCTGCGCGAACTCGTGTTCCTGCCCGACGCGGGCCTGCCCGGCCTCACGGCCGGCGACCCGGAAACGGAAGCTGAACGGACCTGGGCGGAGCTGCTCAAGCGGGCCGACGACGTCGCCCATTCCGCGCTGAAGGCGCGGATGGCCGGGCTGGACCCCCACGACGCGATCAACCTGCAGTACACCTCCGGCACCACGGGGTTCCCCAAGGGGGCCACGCTCTCGCACTACAACATCCTGAACAATGGCTACTCGATCGGCGAACTGCTGGAGTACACCGAGCACGATCGGGTGGTGCTGCCGGTGCCGTTCTACCACTGCTTCGGCATGGTGATCGGAAACCTGGCCGCCCTGAGCCACGGCTGCGCCACCATCATCCCGGGCCGGGGCTTCACGCCCGCTGCAGCGCTGGAAGCCGTGCAGGACTTCGGCGGGACGTCACTGTACGGCGTGCCCACGATGTTCATCGCCGAACTCGCGCTGCCGGACTTCGCCTCCTACGACCTGTCCACCCTGCGCACGGGGGTGATGGCGGGCTCGCTGTGTCCCATCGAGGTGATGAACCGGGTCATCTCGGAGATGAACATGCGGGATGTGGCCATCTGCTACGGGATGACGGAGACCTCTCCGGTGTCCACCATGACCCGCAGTGTAGACACGATGGCCCAGCGCACCGAAAGCGTCGGCCGGACCATGCCGCACCTGGAGAGCCAGGTGGTGGACCCGGTGACCGGGGAGGTGTTGCAGCGCGGCGAGATCGGCGAACTGTGCACCCGCGGGTACTCGGTCATGAAGGGGTACTGGAACCAGCCCGACAAGACGGCCGAGGCGATTGACGCCGAGGGCTGGATGCACACCGGGGACCTGGCCCGGATGGACGGGGACGGCTACATCGTGATCGAGGGCCGGATCAAGGACATGGTGATCCGCGGCGGTGAGAACGTCTACCCGCGCGAGATCGAGGAGTTCCTGTACACCCACCCGGACATCCAGGATGTGCAGGTGATCGGCGTTCCGGACGCCAAGTACGGGGAGGAGCTGATGGCCTGCGTCATCCTCAAACCCGGGGCCGCTCCGCTGGACGCCGGCAGCCTGGCCGAGTTCTGCCGCGGRAAGCTGGCGCACTACAAGATCCCGCGCTACGTGGACGTGCGGGAGAGCTTCCCGATGACGGTCTCCGGCAAGATCCGCAAGGTGGACATGCGGCAGGAGGCGGTGGCCAAGCTGGGGCTCTGACAGCCAGCCAACCGCAACGCGGGGTCAGATCGCGCCCATAAAACACTCGCAGAATCATACGGTCGTTGCAACATCTGATTTTTTGGAGGTTGCCATGCCGAGTGGTTTTCGGGCGCCGGATGCGCTGAAGGATGAGTTCTTTTCGCTTCTGCGGCAGGGGGTGTCGGTCAAGGAAGCCTCTGCCCGGATTGGGGTG
>NZ_JBFRDB010000025.1:0-36139 GCF_052113365.1 Arthrobacter sp. YAF17
GCCGCACGCCGCACCCGCCGCGTCCCCGGCCGCCCCTGGTGCCCGGCGGCACCGGCCCCTCGGCCCCAAGGACCGGCTCCGCGTGGTCTGGCTGGGACGCCGCCGCATCCCCGGCGTCGAGGCCGGCACGGAACTCCGCCTCCGGGGCATGGTCACCGTGCGCGACGGCCTGCCCACCATGTTCAACCCCCGCTACGAAATACTTTCCCGCCAGGAGGAGCAATGACTTTGCCCGAGAAACCTGAGACAGCAGCCGGGCAGGGATCGGCCGGGAAGGATACGGCTGACCAGCAAACGGCATACCAGCCAACGTCAGACCAGCCGAGGTCAGAGCAGCCAACAGCCGACCAGCCGACAGTGGCGCAGCTCGCCGAAGGCTACGCGGCAAAGGCCGGCCTGCACCGTTCCAGCAACGGCAACATCGACGTACTCAAAAGCGCCGGCGGGATCCAGGGCATTGCGGAGAGCATCCTCCCCGGCCTGGTGTTCCTCGTCGCGTTCACGATCACACGTGAACTGACGCTGGCCTTGATCCTTGCGCTGGCCGTGGCTGCTGTTTTCACCCTCACGCGGCTGGTCCAGCGCAAACCGCTGACGCAGGCACTGGCGGGGATCGCCGGCGTCGGCCTCTCCGCGTGGCTTGCCAACAGCACGGGCAAGGCCGAGGACTTCTACGTCCTCGGGTTCTTCACGAACGCCGCCTACATCGTGGGCATGGCCATCTCGATTGCCGTCCGCTGGCCCTTTGCCGGCCTGATTTTCGGGTTCATCCGGAACGAGGGCCTGGACTGGCGGAAGAACCCTGCCAGGGTCAAGGCCTACCAGATCGGCACCTGGGTGATTATCGCGGTACTGGCCCTCCGTCTGCTGGTCCAAGTCCCGCTGTACTTCATGGGCGACGCCGGATTCGCCGCCCTCGCCACGACCCGGCTCCTGATGGGCGCACCGCTGTACATCCTGGGCATCTGGGTCGCCTGGCTGCTGACCCGCCCCGCCCCGGCCGACAAAACCAGTTGAGCTGGCAGTTGGAGTGGTTATCCGGGCGGAATAACCACTCCAACTGACAGCGCAAATCAACTGTCAGCGCAAATCCAACTAGCCGTCGAAGCCGTCGTCCGCCGCGGCGGGGAGCTGTTCGTCAGCGTGCCCGTCATCGCCGGCGGACTCGGGCGAGAGCAGGGCACGCAGATCGTCCTCGGCCGCGATCGTGGTCACGAAGAACAGCTCGTCGCCGCCGTCGATCACATCGTCACGGCTCGGGGTGATGGGCGCCTGGTCCCGCAGAATCGCCACGAGGGTCGAATCCTCCGGCCAGTCGATGCTGCCCACCGTCAGGCCGATCACGTGCGAATCGTGGGGGACCGTGAACTCGACCAGGGATGACACCCCGGTCTGCAGGGTCAGCAGGCGCACCAGGTCGCCGATCTCCACCGCCTCCTCGACGAGGGCGGTCATGAGCTGCGGGGTGTTGACCGCGACGTCGACGCCCCAGGAATCGTCGAACATCCAGTCGTTCTTGGGGTTGTTGACCCGGCCCACCGTCCGCCCGACGCCGAATTCGGTCTTTGCGAGCAGAGAGACCACCAGGTTCACCTTGTCATCGCCGGTCGCGGAGACCACGACGTCGGCGTCCTCCAGTTTCGCGTCCTGCAGGGTGCTCAGCTCGCAGGCATCGCCGACCAGCCAGTGCGCGCCGCGCAGGCCGCTGCGCCCGATTACCTCGGGCTTCAGGTCAATCAGCAGGATCTCGTGTTTGTGGGCCAGCAGTTCGCGCGCGATCGAGGAACCGACGCTTCCGGCCCCGACAATGACGACTTTCACTTAGGACTCCTTGGCGGGGGACTTGGCAAGAATGTGGGCGACTTCGGTGCTGCGGTCCACGCCGAGCATCGCATGGACGGTGTCGCCGTCCTGGTACAGGGTGCCGGCCACGGGCAGCATGCCCTCGCCGAAGCGGGTCAGATAGGCGACGCGGATTCCGGCGGCCTTTTCGATCGAGGTCACCGGGTGCCCGATCCACTCCGGGTCCAGGTCCACCTCGGCCAGCACAAGCCGGCCGGAGGGATCCCGGAAGTCGCCGGCGAGGTGCTGTTCGGGCAGGATCCGCCGGAGGACCTGGTCGGCGCTCCAGCGCACGGCGGCCACCGTGGGGATGCCGAGGCGCTGGTAGATCTCCGCTCGGCCCGGATCGTAGATCCTGGCCACAACGTGGGGGACGTGGAAGGTTTCGCGGGCCACGCGCGTGGCAAGGATGTTGGAATTGTCACCGCTGGAGACAGCTGCGAATGCATAGGCGTCCGCGACGCCGGCTTGCTTCAGGGTCTCCCGGTCGAAGCCGACGCCGGTGACTTTACGGCCCGTGAAACCCGCCCGGAGCCGCCGGAATGCGCGGTCGTCCTGGTCGATGATGGCCACAGAATGGCCCGCGTCCTCGAGGGTGTGCGCGAGGGTTGCCCCCACCCGGCCACAACCCATGATCACGAAGTGCGCCAACCGTGCCTCCTATAGTTCCCTTGACTGCTGCTGCGTAAAACAATACCGGCCACCGCCGCGCGCGGAGCCCGCCCCCGGGCGGGGAAAGCCGCCGTCATGACATCGCGTGCGAATGGGACTAGCTTTGTGTGGTGCCGACTATTTTCAATGCCGTGAAGCGGGTGCTGGTAGGCAGACCGTTCCGGAACGACAACCTGGCCCACACCCTGCTTCCCAAGCGGATCGCCCTCCCCGTTTTCGCCTCCGACGCGCTGTCCTCGGTGGCGTACGCACCCGACGAAATCCTCCTGACGCTGGCGCTGGCCGGCGTCAGCGCTGTGGCGTTCTCGCCCTGGGTGGGCCTGGCCGTCATGGTGGTGCTGCTGACGGTGGTCGCCTCCTACCGGCAGAACGTCCACGCCTACCCCTCCGGCGGCGGCGATTATGAGATCGCCAACGAGAACCTGGGCAAGCACGCAGGACTCACCGTCGCCTCCGCACTGCTGGTCGACTACGTGCTGACCGTCGCGGTGTCCATGTCCTCCGCCGCCACCTACCTGACCACGGCGGTGCCCGCGCTGCATGGCCAGCAGGCCGGCATCGCGGTGATCGGCGTCGTGGTCCTGGCGCTCGTGAACCTGCGCGGAATCAAGGAAGCCGGCACGGTGTTCGCCCTGCCGACGTACATCTTTATGGCGTCGATCCTCGGCATGACCGCGATCGGTGTCTTCCAGGCCGCCACCGGCCGGCTGGGCGAGGCGCCCTCGGCAGCCTTCACGATCGTTCCCGCGCCCGGCTTTGACGAGGGACTGGTCGGCCTCGCCGGCGCGTTCCTGCTGCTGAGGGCCTTCTCCTCCGGCGCCGCGGCGCTGACCGGTGTCGAAGCGATCAGCAACGGCGTGCCGAACTTCCAGAAGCCCAAGAGCAAGAACGCCGCCACCACCCTGCTGCTGCTCGGCGTGATCGCCTCCGCCATGCTGGCAGGCATCATCTACCTGGCCAACGCCACCAAGGTGCACATCGTGCTGGACCCGGCCAAGGAGTTCCTGCTCGACGGCCGGCCGCTGCCGGAGGGCTACATCCAGAGCCCGGCGATCAGCCAGATCGCCCAGACCATCTTCGGCGCGGGGTCCATCCCCTTCTTCATTGTGGTGGCCGCCACCGGCGTGATCCTCGTTTTCGCCTCCAACACGGCGTTCAACGGCTTCCCGGTGCTCGGCTCCATCCTGGCCCAGGACGGCTACCTGCCCCGCCAGCTGCGCACCCGGGGGGACCGGCTGGCCTTCAGTAACGGAGTCCTGGCGCTGGCTGCCGGCGCGCTGGTGCTGATCATCGCGTTCAACGCCGACGTCACCAAGCTCATCCAGCTCTACATCGTGGGCGTCTTCATCTCCTTTACCTTGAGCCAGCTCGGCATGGTCCGGCACTGGGGGAGGGAGCTGAAACTCGCCAAGGACCCGGCGGTGAAGCGGCGGATGCTCAAGTCCCGCACCATCAACATGGTCGGCTTCGGCATGACCGGGCTGGTCCTGCTGATCGTCCTCATCACAAAATTCCAGCAGGGCGCCTGGATCGCGCTGCTGGCCATGTTCGTCCTGTTCCTCATCATGTGGAGCATCCGGGCGCACTACGACAACGTGGCCAAGGAACTCGCCGTCGACGAGGACACCTCGCCGCGTGCCCTGCCCACCCGCGTGCACGCCGTGCTGCTCGTCTCGCACGTCCGCAAACCGGTGCTCCGGGCGCTGGCCTACGCCCGCGCGTCCCGGCCCTCCCGGCTGGACGCCATCACCGTGGACATCAGCCCCGAAGAGACCGAACAAACGGTCGCGGACTGGGAGAAGCTGGAAATCCCGGTACCGTTGACCGTGCTGGCCAGTCCGTTCCGCGAAACGGTGACGCCCATCATGGAATACATCAAGAACATGCGCCGCGATTCGCCCCGCGACCTGATTGTCGTCTACATCCCCGAGTACGTCGTGGGCAAGTGGTGGGAGCAACTGGTCCACAACCAGACCGCGCTGCGCATCAAGACCCGGCTGCACTTCGAGCCGGGCGTGATGGTGGCCAGTGTGCCGTGGCAGCTGAAATCATCCGAAGAAGCCAAGAGACTGCAGGACATCCAATGAGCTCCGAGACCCAGACGCAATCCTCCACCGAACTGACCGTCGACGTCGGCCCGGTCGCCCACGGCGGCCACTGCGTGGCCCGGCATGAGGGACGGGTGGTCTTCGTCCGCCACGGCATCCCCGGCGAAAAGGTCCGGGTCCGGCTCACGGAATCCGGCCAGGACGCCAAGTTCTGGCGCGGCGACGTCGTGGAAGTCCTGGAACCCTCCCCGGACCGGGTGGAACACTTCTGGGACCTGGCGGATTCCGCCCGCTCCTGGTCCCACCGCCACCCTCCCGTGGGCGGCGCCGAACTCGGCCACATCTCCCTGGAGCGCCAGCGCAGCCTCAAGGCCGAGGTGCTCGCCGAACAGCTGCGCCGCCTGGCCGGCGTCGAACGTCCCATCACCGTGGAAGCCGTGGGGGAGCCCGGCACGCCGGCGACGGCGGGCCTCGCCTGGCGGACCCGCGCCGGGTTCGCGGTGACGCCGGCCGGGAAGCTCGGCATGCACGCGCACCGTTCCGACACGGTCCTCCCGGTCGGGGAGATGCCACTGGCGGCGGATGCCATCAACGCGCTCCGGCTCTGGGACATCGACCTGCAGGGCATCGAACGCATTGAGGTGGCCGCCCCGGCGAACGGCTCCCGCCCGCTGGTGCTCCTGGTCCCGGCCGCCGGAACCCGGGCGAAGCGGCTCAGCGCGGTCCTAGCCCAGCTGCCCGAGGACGTGTCCGTGGCCAGCTTCGATCCGGTCAAGGGCGAGGTCCTGCGGCTCCGCGGACGCACCTACGTGCAGGAGAGCGCCGCCGGTCACAGCTTCCGCGTCACCGGCGACGGTTTCTGGCAGATCCATCGGGACGGGCCGGACACGCTGGTGGGAGCGGTCACCGGCTTCCTGCACGACGGCGGCTTCCTGGACGCCGGCGCCTCGGTGGCCGACCTGTACGCGGGGGCCGGGCTGTTCACCGCACCGCTCGCGGACGCCGTCGGCGTCACCGGCTCCGTCCTGTCCGTGGAAGGATCGCCCGGCACCAGCAGGGACGCGCGCAAGAACCTCCATGATGCCTCCCAGGTCGAGATCGTCCAGGGCCGGGTGGAACGGGTTCTGCGTGAGAAAGCCCGCACGTTCGACGCCGTCCTGCTCGATCCTCCCCGCGCCGGCGCGGGCAAGGCCGTCGTGAACCAGCTGGTTGAGGCCGGCCCCCGTGCCGTCGCCTATGTGTCCTGCGATCCGGCGTCCTTTGCCCGCGATGTGGGCTACTTCCAGGAGTCCGGCTGGGAACTGAACGGGCTGCGGGCCTTCGACCTGTACCCGCATACCCACCACATGGAGACTGTGGCGCTGCTGACTCCCGGGGCCTGAGGCCACTAGGATGGGCGGAGTAGTCCGACGTCGCGCTCCGTAATCACGGCTGACCTCCTGCACCCTGTACCGAGCCTTGTCCAAACAAGGCCAAGCACTAGTTAGGGCCACCTAACTAGCAAGGGGTCTGCGGCGCGACAAAGATGAAACTGTTGCGAGAGGAGTCCTGCGATGAGCATTGTGGACAGCTTCGGTTCAAAAGGCAAACTTAATGTAGCCGGTACCGAATACGAAATTTTCCGGTTGAACTCCGTTGAAGGTGCAGAAAACCTTCCGTTCAGCCTCAAGGTATTGCTTGAAAACCTGTTGAGGACCGAGGACGGCGCCAACATTACGGCCGATCACGTCCGAGCACTGGCCGGCTGGGACCCCAGCGCCGAGCCCGACACTGAAATCCAGTTCACGCCGGCGCGCGTGATCATGCAGGACTTCACTGGCGTGCCCTGCGTTGTGGACCTTGCCACCATGCGTGAAGCAGTCAAGGAACTCGGCGGTGACCCCAAGCGGGTCAACCCGCTGGCACCTGCCGAAATGGTGATCGACCACTCCGTGCAGATCGACGCCTTCGGCAACTCCGGCGCACTGGAGCGCAACATGGAGATCGAATACCAGCGCAACGGCGAGCGGTACCAGTTCCTGCGTTGGGGCCAGACCGCGTTCGATGACTTCAAGGTCGTTCCGCCGGGAACCGGCATCGTGCACCAGGTCAACATCGAGTACCTGGCCCGCACCGTCATGACCCGCGAAGTTGATGGCGCGCTCCGCGCCTACCCGGACACCTGCGTCGGCACCGACTCCCACACCACCATGGTCAACGGCCTGGGCGTGCTGGGCTGGGGCGTCGGCGGCATCGAAGCCGAGGCAGCCATGCTCGGCCAGCCCGTCTCCATGCTGATCCCGCGCGTCGTGGGCTTCAAGCTGACCGGGTCCATCCCGGCCGGCGCGACCGCCACCGACGTCGTCCTGACCATCACCGAACAGCTGCGCAAGCACGGTGTGGTCGGCAAGTTCGTGGAGTTCTACGGCGAAGGCGTCGCGGCCGTGCCGCTGGCCAACCGCGCCACCATCGGCAACATGAGCCCGGAGTTCGGCTCCACGGCCGCCATGTTCCCGATCGACGACGTCACCCTCGACTACCTGCGCCTCACCGGCCGTTCCGACGAGAACGTTGCCCTCGTGGAGTCCTACGCGAAGGAACAGGGCCTCTGGCACGATCCTTCCAAGGAGATCAAGTTCTCCGAGTACCTCGAGCTGGACCTGTCGACGGTTGTCCCGTCGATCTCCGGCCCGAAACGCCCGCAGGACCGCATCATCCTCACGGAGTCCAAGGACCAGTTCCGCGAGGATCTGCGCAACTACGTGAAGGAAGAGCTGGCCGGCGGCAGCGTCGACGAGGCAATCGACGAGAGCTTCCCGGCGTCGGACTCGCCGTCGTTCACCGCTTCGGGAACGCACCTGACTGATCAGGCTCCGCACGCGCACGGCCCGAAGTCCAACGGCCGCCCGTCCACCAAGGTCAGCGTCAAGACCGCGGACGGCCGCGAGTTCGAGCTGGACCACGGCGCGGTGTCCATCGCCTCGATCACGTCCTGCACCAACACGTCCAACCCGTCCGTGATGCTGGCCGCCGCACTGCTGGCCCGCAACGCCGTCGACAAGGGCCTCACCTCCAAGCCGTGGGTCAAGACCTCCGTGGCTCCCGGTTCCAAGGTTGTCACCGACTACTACAACAAGTCGGGCCTGACCCCGTACCTGGAGAAGCTCGGCTTCTACATCGTCGGCTACGGCTGCGCGACCTGCATCGGCAACTCCGGCCCGCTCGATGCCGAAATCTCCGAGGCCATCCAGGCCAACGACCTTTCCGTCACCGCCGTGCTGTCCGGCAACCGCAACTTCGAGGGCCGGATCAACCCGGACGTGAAGATGAACTACCTGGCCTCCCCGCCGCTGGTCATCGCCTACGCCCTGGCCGGAACCATGGACTTCGACTTCGACGCCGACGCCCTGGGCCAGGACGAGGCCGGCAACGACGTCTTCCTGAAGGACATCTGGCCGAACCCGGTCGAGGTCCAGCAGGTCATCGATTCCTCGATCGACAAGGACATGTTCGCCCGCGGCTACGAGGGCGTCTTCGAAGGCGACGAGCGCTGGAAGGCACTCGACACCCCCGCCGGCGACACCTTCGCCTGGGACCCGAAGTCCACGTACGTGCGGAAGCCCCCGTACTTCGACGGCATCAAGGCGCAGCCGGAGCCCGTCAAGGACATCACCGGCGCGCGCGTGCTGCTGAAGCTTGGCGACTCGGTCACCACCGACCACATCTCACCGGCAGGTTCCTTCAAGTCGGACACCCCGGCCGGGCAGTACCTGCTGGCCAACGGAGTGGAGCGCAAGGACTTCAACTCCTACGGCTCACGCCGTGGCAACCACGAGGTCATGATCCGCGGAACGTTCGCGAACATCCGGATCAAGAACCAGATCCTGGACGGCGTTGAGGGTGGCTTCACCCGCGACTTCACCCAGGCCGACGGCCCGCAGGCCTATGTCTACGACGCCGCGCAGAACTACCAGGCCGCCGGCATCCCGCTGGTTGTCCTGGCCGGCAAGGAGTACGGCTCCGGCTCATCCCGGGACTGGGCAGCCAAGGGCACCGCGCTCCTGGGCGTCAAGGCTGTCGTGGCCGAAAGCTACGAGCGCATCCACCGCTCCAACCTGATCGGCATGGGCGTCCTGCCCCTGCAGTACCCGGCCGGCCAGAACGCTGCGAGCCTCGGGCTGACCGGCACGGAGACCTTCGCGGTTGAGGGCGTCACCGCCCTGAACGAGGGCACCACGCCCAAGACGCTCAAGGTCACTGCCACTGCGGTTGACGGCACGGTCACGTCCTTCGATGCGGTCCTGCGCATCGACACCCCGGGCGAGGCCGACTACTACCGCAACGGCGGCATCCTGCAGTACGTGCTGCGCCAAATCTCCGCCAACTAGCGGAGACCGTCCCCGCCAACCAGCGGAGACCCAGCAGTCCAACGAGAAAGCCCCGGCCCGTCACCGACGGACCGGGGCTTTCCCGTTCCGGCACCACGGCCACTCCGGAGGCGTTAGAGTTAGAAGGCATGTCTACCACCCGAAGGAGGGGCCGTTGGGAATCTTGGAGACCATCCGGAATCCGCAGGACCTGAGCAAGTTGTCAGAGGCGCAGCTGGATCAGCTGGCAGCCGAGGTCAGGGAATTCCTGATCGGCAACGTCTCCCAGACCGGCGGGCACCTTGGCCCAAACCTCGGCGTCGTCGAACTCACCATCGCGGTCCACCGGATCTTCGATTCCCCCCGCGACAGCATCGTCTTCGACACCGGCCACCAGTCGTACGTGCACAAGCTCCTCACCGGCCGCCAGGACTTCAGCACCCTGCGCCAGCAGGGCGGCCTGTCCGGCTACCCGGACCGCGCCGAATCCGAGCACGACATCGTCGAAAGTTCGCACGCCTCCTCCTCGCTCTCCTGGGCGGACGGGATCTCCCGTGCCCGTCAGCTGACCGGCGACGGCGACCGGTACGTGATCGCAGTTGTGGGCGACGGCGCCCTCACCGGCGGCATGGCCTGGGAGGCCATCAACAACATCGCCGCGGACAAGAAGCGCCGCGTCGTGATCGTTGTGAACGACAACGGGCGCTCCTACGCCCCGACCGTGGGCGGTTTCGCGGACTACCTCGCCTCGCTGCGCCCCACCATCGATTCCTTCCGCGCCGCACCCGGCTACGAAGGCACCCTGGACCTGTGGCGGCGGAAGCTGCAGAACGGCGGACCCGCCGGCCAGTTCACCTACCGCAGCCTGCACGCCATGAAGAAGGGCGTCAAGGACTGGTGGGCCCCGCAGGGCATGTTCGAGGACCTCGGCATGAAGTACATCGGACCCGTGGACGGCCACGACCTCCAGGCCCTGGAGAACGCCCTGTCCACCGCCAAGACCTACGCCGGGCCCGTCATTGTGCACGCCATGACGGAGAAGGGCCACGGCTACGCACCCGCCCGCGCCCATGAAGCCGACCAGTTCCACGCTGTCGGGATCATCGACCCGGAGACCGGCGAACCCACCGAGGCCGGCGGCGCCAAGTCCTGGACGTCCGTCTTCGCCGACGAGATCGCCGACATCGCCGATGAGCGCCAGGACATCGTCGGCATCACCGGCGCCATGCTCATCCCCGTCGGGCTCCACAAGTTCGCCGCGCGGCACCCGGAACGCGTGTTCGACGTCGGCATCGCCGAACAGCACGCCCTCACCTCGGCCGCCGGCATGGCATTCGGCGGCCTGCACCCCGTCGTCGCGGTCTACGCGACCTTCCTGAACCGCGCCTTCGACCAGCTCCTGATGGACGTCGCCCTGCACAAGGCCGGCGTCACAATCGTCCTGGACCGGGCCGGCGTCACCGGGCCCGACGGCGCCAGCCACCATGGCATGTGGGACATGGCCATGGTCCAGATCGTGCCCGGCCTGCACCTCGCCGCGCCCCGCGACTCCAGCCGGCTCCGCGAGGAACTGCGCGAAGCAGTCGCCATCGAGGACGCCCCCAGCGTGATCCGCTACTCCAAGGGCACCGTCGGTGCCGAGGTGGAGGCCATCGAGCGGCTCAGCGACGGCGTGGACGTGCTGGCACGCCGCCCGGCCGGCTCCAGCGACAACGACGTGCTGATCGTCAGCGTCGGTGCCATGTCCGAACTCGCACTCGACGTCTCGAACCGGCTCGGCGCGCAGGGCATCAGCTCAACCGTCGTGGATCCTCGCTGGGTCCTCCCGGTCCCCAGATCCGTCGTCGCCCTCGCCTCGCACCACCGCCTCGTCATCTGCATCGAGGACGGGGTCCGCGCCGGCGGCGTCGGGTCCCGGATCCGGCAGGAAATGCGGGCCGCCGGAGTGGACACTGCCCTCAACGAGGTGGGCCTCCCGGTGGAGTTCCTGGACCACGGCTCCCGCAGCCAGGTGCTCGAGCGGGTCGGCCTGACCGCGCAGCAGATCACGCACGACGTCGTGGCGCAGGTCCTGGGCACCAAGGTGCCGTTCGCCCGGCCCCTCCCGGGCCAGGAACACCCCAGCACCGGCAGCCTGCCGATTCTGTGAGGACCCCCGCGAGAACTCCAGTGAGGACCCCCGAGAGCCTGGTGCCGGGCGACCTGGTGGTCGCCCGGAACCGGAAATGGAACGGCACGGCGCACTGGGTGGTGCCCGGGACGTATCTCGGCGAAGACGCCCACGGCTGGTGGATCTTCCAGGGAACCAATGAGTTCTGCTCCCGCCCGGGCGCGGCGTTCTACGCCGAATCCGACGCCGTGCTGCTGGTCCCGCGCTCGGGCGAGTACGTGGCCACCTTCTACGACGCAGCCCATCCCGCGGGCGTCCAGATCTACGTGGATCTGGCGACGGACCACAGCTGGACGACGATCCGGCCGGGCGCCACCGAGTTCCACCTGATCGACATGGACCTTGATGTGATCCGGACCGTGGACCGCGGCGTGTACGTGGACGATGAGGACGAGTTTGCCGAGCACCGGATCGAGATGGACTACCCCGCGGACGTGGTGGACCGGATCACTACGGCGTCGGATCAGCTGTACCAGGCCGTCAAGGCACAACAGCCACCGTTCGACGGCACAGACCGCGAATGGTTCAGGAAAGGACGGGCATGAGCGGAATTATCCGGGTTTATAAGCGCGACGAAGAGGGCACCCTGCAGTTCAGGGAAGCCTGGATTGACGAGGAGTTCAACGAATTCGTCATGAACCACGGCGTCGTGGGGCACCAGAGCACCACCGAAGAGACCGACGCCGCCGACGCCGAGGCCGCGGAGCGGCTCATGGACGCCTTCGCCGGACAGTGCGCCGAGGACGGGTACGCCGAAATTCCGGACGAGGAACAGTTCTGGGTGGTGGCCCAGTACGCCCTGAAAACAAAGGACGGGACCACCCGCGACCGGTACCTCGAGGAAAAAGCCAAAGACGCCCTGATCAGCCACCTGGCCTGGCGGGGTCTCGGGATCGTGGACCGCTCCGAGTTCGCCGATGCCAAGCTCAACATCTTCATCCTCACCCCGGACGTCAACAAGACGGTTAATGCCATCAAGGTCTGCATCCGTGGCGAAGACCTGGACTTCACCAAGCTGAGCATCGGCGCCGCAGCCTTCGGCGAGGAGTCCTTCAAGCTCAAGCACTCACCGAAGTCGGCCAACAGCTTCACGCTTTAGGTAACACCTGCAAGGAGCCGGGCACGGCTCACATCAGTTTGGGGGCAACCGACTGAAAGGCAACGCCATGACGCGCAAATCCTCTCAACCAGGCAGCACCCCGCTCCCGGCGGGCCTGGCGGCACCGGCACGCAAGTCGCTCGCACATGCGGGGGTGGAAACCCTCGAGCACCTTGTGCAGCTCGGCCGGCGCCGACTTGCCGGAATGCACGGGATCTGCCCGCGGACCCTTGCCCAGCTCGAGGATGCCCTGGACGAACGCGGACTGGAACTGCCCGCAGGGTGACCCGCGCGGGCCGGCTGCCGGCCAAACGCCGGGGCGCGACCTAACTCCGGCCGCTGGCGGAACTCGGGGCCCGGCCAAACTCCGGCCTAACTCCGGCCCGGGCAGCAACCTGCCCGCCATGCCCGGGAGCCGCTGCCGGCCGTTATAGGCTGAACCCCATGACTGAATACCGCCGTGTAGGAAACTCCGGACTGTCCGTCTCCGTCGTCGGCCTTGGCTGCAACAACCTGGGCCGGGCTAATACTGCCACCGAGTCGCAGGAGGGGACCGACGCCGTCGTGCATGCCGCCCTGGACGCGGGCATTACGTTCTTCGACGTCGCCGATACCTACGGCAAGGAACCCGGCCTCAGCGAGACGATGCTGGGCAAGGCCCTCAGTGGCCGCCGCGACGACGCCGTGATCGGCACCAAGTTCGGCATGGACATGCGCGGGGCCAACGGCAACGACTTCGGTGCCCGCGGCTCCCGCCGCTACATCATCAAGGCCGCGGAGGCCTCGCTGCGCCGGCTGGGAACGGACTGGATCGACCTCTACCAGTTCCACACCCCGGACCCGCTGACCCCCATCGAGGAGACCCTCGACGCCCTCGACGAGCTCGTCACCAGCGGCAAGGTCCGCTACATCGGCCACTCCAACCGCGCCGGCTGGCAGATCGCCGAGGCCGAATTCGTGGCCCGCGCCCGCGGGGGAGCACGGTTCATCTCCAGCCAGAACCACTACAACCTGCTGGACCGCCGCGCCGAACTCGAGGTCACACCGGCCGCCGAAGCCTACGGCCTGGGCGTCCTGCCCTACTTCCCGCTCGCCAACGGCCTGCTGACCGGCAAATACGCCAAGGACACGGCACCCGAGGGTTCGCGCCTCAGCCACACCCGCACCAACCTGGTGCACGACGCCGACTGGGACCAGCTGGGCGCGTTCAGCGGCTTCGCGGCCGAACGCGGCCTGAACGAGATCCAGGTCGCGTTCTCCTGGCTCGCGGCCCAGCCGTCCGTCAGCAGCGTCATCGCCGGTGCGACCCGGCCGGAACAGGTCCGGCAGAACGCCGCCGCCGTGGCCTGGGTCCCCAGCGCCGCGGAGCGTGCCGAACTGAACGACCTCTTCCCGCGGACGCCGAAGGTCGCACTGTTCTAGATGGGCCCGTCCTCAACGGCTCCCAGCCCGGGGGCCCTGCCTGACGTGCCTGCAGCGCGCCACACCGTCCTGATGGACGTCGACACCGGGATCGACGACGCCCTGGCCCTCGTCTACCTGCTGTCCCGGCCCGAGGTGCACCTGCAGGCCATTACCTGCACGGCCGGCAACGTCGGCGCCCGCCAGGTCGCGCTCAACAACCTGGCGCTCCTGGAACTGTGCGGCCGGTCCGGCGTCGAGGTGGCCATCGGCGCCGAGGTGCCCCTGGAAATCCCGCTGGTCACCACCGAGGAGACCCACGGGCCGCAGGGGATCGGCCACGCCGAGCTGCCCGCGCCCGCGCAGCAGATCTCGCAGCGGCACGCCGTCGACGTCTGGGTGGACGAAGTGCGGGCGCACCCGGGGGAGATCACCGGGCTCATCACCGGGCCGCTGACCAACTTCGCCCTCGCCCTGCGCCGCGAACCGGAGCTGCCGCGGCTGCTCAAAGGCCTCGTCATCATGGGCGGGAGCTACTACTACCAGGGCAACACCACGCCGACGGCGGAATGGAACACCTCGGTGGACCCGCACGCGGCCAAGGAGGTCTTCGCCGCGTACCGCGGCCTGCCGGAAGACAAGCTGCCGCTGGTGTGCGCGCTGGAAACGACGGAGCGGATCGAGATGCTCCCCGAACACCTCCGGCTCCTCGGGGAGGCCGCCGGGGCCGGCCCGGAACTGGTCCTGCCGGAGCAGCCGGAGGGCCTCCGCAGCACCTCCGCCAGCCCGCTCGTGGCCTGCCTGTCCGACGCGATCAGGTTCTACATGGAATTCCACCGGCTCTACGACCAAGGCTACGTCGCGCACATGCATGACGCTTTCGCGGCCTGCGCCGCCGTCGGACGCACCCCGTTCACGGCCCGCCTGGCCACGGTCGACGTCGAAACCGCCTCGCCGCTGCTGGCCGGCACCACGGTGGCGGACTTCCGCGGCCTCTGGGGACTGCCGCCCAACGCCCGGATCGTCTCCTCCAACGACCCGGAGCAGTGCTTCGCGGAGCTGATTTCCTCGGTCGGCGCGCTGGCCCGGGGGAGCATGTCCGCCGGTACCCCCGCCACTGGTTAGGATGGTAGCTGCGCCGAGGTGACATGAGGCGGATGTTGCAGCCCCACTAAAGGACCATCCCCATGTCACAGCAGTCCCTGACCCTCCCTGCCACCGGCCCCGCCGCCGGCAGAACTACCGCACGGCGCAACCGCCGCCTGCTGGAACTCGCCGGTGCCGCCGCGATCGCAGCCACCTACCTGTTCCTGGTCCTGACCCAGCCCGCGGACATCGCCAACGGACCGGCCAGCTTCGCGGCGCTCGTGGCCCTCGGCGGATTCCTGCTCGGCGCCGTCCTACTGATCGCCGCGGCGCTTCCGGTCCTTCCCACATCCACTCTGGTCCTGATGCCCGTGGCCCTGGTCCTGAACGTGGTCCTGGGCCAGCTCATGGGCACCACCGGGCTGCCGTTCTACCTCGACGCCATCGGCACCGTCCTGATCGCGGTCCTCGCCGGCCCGGCCGCAGGTGCCGCCACAGGCGCCCTGAGCACCATCGTGTGGTCCTTCTTCAACCCGACGGTGCTGCCCTTCGCCGCCGGCGCGGCGCTGATCGGCTTCCTCGCCGGCCTGGCCGCCCGCGGCGGACTGTTCCGCCGCTTCTACCTCGCACCGGTTGCCGGCTTCGTCACCGGCATTCTCGCCGGCGTCGTGTCCGCCCCGATCGCAGCCTTCGTCTTTGGCGGCACCGCCGGACTCGGCACCGGAGCAGTGGTCAGCGCCTTCCGCGCCATGGGCGACACCCTGCTCGCTGCCATCACCAAGCAGGCACTGATCTCGGACCCCATGGACAAGGCCATCGTCTTCGCCATCGCAGCCCTGCTGGTCTACGCATTGCCGCGCCGCACCACCTTCCAGTTCGCCTTCGTCCGCCGCTTCCGGGTGCTCGCCGGCAAGAACCCGGCAACGCCGGAGACTCAGCCGGAGAACCGGCCGGAGACTCAGCCGGCGAACCAGCCGGAAGCCTGAGCCCGAGCCCCCGGAAGCCGACTCTCCGCACCATGACCTCCACCCTCCACCCGCTGACCGCGCTGACGGCGGCCGGCTCCGCCGCGGTGATCACGACGGCGGCAGGCTGCTGGCCGCTGTCCCTCGCGGTCGCCCTCGCGGCGGCCGTGCTGGCCGGGCGTGCCGGCGTCGGCCGCCGTGTGCTCGCCGCGGGGGCGGCGGTCCTGCTGCCCTTGGGCTTGTCGCTGCTGATGCTGCACGGGCTCTTCTTCTCGGAGGGCCGCACCGTCCTGGCGGCCTGGGGGCCCGCCCGGGTCACGCAGGAAGGACTCGCCTTCGCCCTGGAGGCGGGCACCCGCACAGGCGCCTGCGTACTGGTCCTGCTGCTCTTCTCCTTCACCGTCAGCACCCCCGACCTCGTCGCCGCGCTGGCCGCGAAGGGGCTGCCGCCGCAGTTCGGCTTCGTCCTGGCCTCCGCGCTGACGCTCCTGCCGGCCATGGCCGGCAGGCTGGCGGCGATCCGGGCGGCGCAGGAGGCCCGCGGGCTGGTGGTGGGCCGCGGCCTGGTGTCCCGGCTCGCTGCAGTGCGGGTGCAGATGGTCCCGCTGGTGCTGGGCCTCATCGAGGACTCAGGAAGCCGGGCTCAGGCGCTCGACGCCCGCGGATTCGGCCGCCAGGGTCCCCGGACCGCCTACCGGGAGCTCACCGACCCGCCCGCCCAGCGACGGTTCCGGGCCGTCCTGCTGCTGCTGGCCGGGGCCGCCGTGGCAGTCCGGCTGGCCGTCTCCTGGCCGGGGACGGGACTGCCATGACAACCGCTGACTCCACCGCCGCGCCCGGGACTGACGCCGTGCTGGCCGCCCGGATCGGCACCTTCAGCTTCCCCGGCGAGTCCGCCGCTGCGCTGCACGACATCGCCTTCAGCGTCCGTCCCGGCACGCTGACGGCCGTCCTCGGCGGATCCGGCAGTGGAAAAACCACATTCGGCAAACTACTGGCCGGCTGGCTGCGGCCCGGACACTCCGGAACGCTCACCGGTTCGCTCGCCCAGGCCGGCCAGGTGCTGGAGTTCAGCGGCGGCCACGACGACCCCCGGATCAACCCCTCCRCCTGGTCGGACCGGGTCGGCTACGTCCCGCAGGAGGCGGCCGGCATGCTCACCACGATCCGCTCCACGGTGGCCGAGGAACTCGCCTTTGGCCTCGAGAACCGGGGCGCCGCGCGGCCGGACATGCTCCGGCAGGTAGCCCGCGCCGCGGAGCTGACCGGCCTGGCCGCGCTCCTGGACCGGGACCCCGCCACCCTGTCCGGCGGGGAACTGCGCCGTCTGGCCATCGCCTGCGCTGTCATCCAGGACCCCGGAGTGCTGGTGCTTGACGAGCCGCTGGCCTCCCTGGACGCTGCCGGGGTCATCCTGGTCCGGAACCTCATCGGCAGGCTCACGGGTGCCGGCACCGCCGTCGTTGTGCTGGGCCAGTCAGCCGACGGGCTGGCCCGCTCGGCCTCGCACTGGCTCGTCCTCGACGGCGGTACCGTCACCGCCAGCGGCCCGCCCGGGGAGTTGATCCGGTCCGCGCAGCTCGCCCGGACGGGGACCGTGATCGACACGGTGACCCATTCGGCGGGGGTCCGTGCGGCGGGCACCCGTGCTTCGGCTGCCGTCCAGGCCGCCGGGACGGACCCGGTACCACCTGCGCCAGTGCTGGAGTTGGGCGGTGTCGGTTTCAGCTTCCCGCGGGCAGGCGGACCCGCGGGGGAGCCGGTTTTGCGGGATCTCTTCCTCACCGTGCGGCCGGGCGAGATTGTGGCCGTCACCGGGCGGAACGGGGCCGGCAAGTCTACGCTGCTGCGCCACTTCAACGGCCTGCTGCGCCCGGCAGCGGGGGACGTGCGGGTCTCGGGAACCAGCATTGCCGGTCTTCCGGCCGGCCGGGTGGCCGGTTCGGTGGGGTTGCTCTTCCAGCAGCCCCGGGACCAGCTGTTCGAACGGACGGTGCTGCGGGAGGTCAGCTTCGGGCTGCGGCGGCTCGTGGGCAAGGACGCCAGCGCCAGGGCCTACGAGGCGCTGGAGGCCGTGGGGCTGTCCGGGGATGCGGGAGCGCACCCGGCAGAGCTGCCGGCCTCGAAGCAGCGGTTGCTTGCCCTTGCCACCGTGCTGGCCCGGCAGCCCGCCGTGCTCGCCCTCGATGAGCCCACGGTGGGGCTGGACCGGCACGGACTGGAGTACCTGCACCGGGCCATCGAGGACTCCGCGGCGCGGGGCGCCGCCGTCGTGATGGTCACCCACGATGCCGCCTACGCCCGGGCCGCGGCGAACCGCGTCCTAAAGCTCAGCGGCGGCGGGCTCCAGGAGTCCTGAAGCCCGCCGCCGCAGTGCATTGCCTAGGCGGGTTCGGACGCCACCCCGGGGGCCAAGAACTTCCTGCCGGTGGCCCGCTCGGAGGCACCCACCCGGTCAAGGTACGGGGTGATACCCCCAAGGAACATCGGCCAGCCGGCACCGAGGATCATGCAGAGGTCGATGTCCTCCGGGCCCGCCACCACGCCTTCGTCCAGCATCAGCCCGATCTCCTCGGCCAGGGCGTCCTGTGTGCGGCGCAGCACCTCTTCGCCGGTGGATGGTGTGCTGCCGAAGGACATCAGCGCCAGGGTCTCGGCCGGGATCGCGGGCTGGCCGGCCTGCACCGAGGCCGGATCCCAGATGGATTTCACCCCGTTGTCGATCAGGTTCTGCAGGTTCTGCGAGACGGGGAAACGGTCCCCGAACGCGGCGTGGAGGGATTCCTGGACGTGCTGCGCGACGGGCAGTCCCACCATGGCGCCGAGTACGAACGGCGTCATCGGCAGGCCCATCGGGCGCAGCGCGTTGTCCGCGACATCGGCGGGCGTGCCCTCATCGAAAGCCGCCGTCACTTCGCCCATCAGGCGCAGGAGGAGGCGGTTCACCACGAACGCCGGGGCATCCTTGACCAGCACGGCGGACTTCTTGAGGCCCTTGGCGAGCTCGAACGCGGTGGCCAGCACGGCGTCGTCGGTCTTCGGGGCGCGGACGATCTCCAGCAGCGGCATCACGGCCACGGGGTTGAAGAAGTGGAAGCCGACCAGGCGTTCCGGGTGCTCCAGGTCCTCAGCCATCGCGGTGACGGACAGCGAGGAGGTGTTCGTCGCGAGGATGCAGTCCGCCGAAACGATTGCTTCCACTTCCTTGAAGACCTGCTTCTTGACGTTGAGCTCCTCGAAGACCGCCTCTATGACGAAGTCGGCGTCGGCGAAGGCCTCCTTGGAAACAGAGCCGCTGACCAGGGCCTTGGTCCGGTTGGCGGCATCGGGGCTGATCCGGCCCTTCTGCAGCAGCTTGTCCACCTCGGCGTGCACGTAGCCCACGCCCTTGTCCACGCGCGCCTGGTCGATATCCGTCATCACGACGGGCACCTTGAGCTGGCGGGCGAAGAGCAGGGCCAGCTGGCCGGCCATCAGGCCGGCACCCACGACGCCGACCTTCGTCACCGGGCGTGCGAGCTTGCGGTCCGGGGCGCCGGCAGGGCGCTTGGACCGGCGCTGCACAAGGTCCAGGAAGGCGTAGACGGTGGAGCGGAACTCGTCAGTCTGCATGAGGTCCGCGAGGGTCTCGCATTCCAGCTCCGCGGACTGGGCCTGCGTCAGCGTGCGGTTCGCCTCCATGACCTCGAGGACTTTGGCCGGTGCGGGGGAGGCGTTGGAGGTCTTGGCCTCGACGAAGGCGCGGCCCGCGGCGATGGCGCCGGCCCAGCGGGCCGCGACCTCCGGAGCGGAAGGGTCGACGGCGTTGGCACGCTCCGGTGCCACGGCGCCGGCGATGACCTGCGCGGCCCACGCGACGGACTGCTCGACGAAGTCCGCCGGCTCGAACATGGCGTCGGCGACGCCAAGCTTGAACGCCTGCGGCCCGGTGAGCGTGCGGTTGTTGCTCAGCGGGTTCTCAATCATCACCTTGAGGGCATTCTCCGGGCCGATCAGCCGCGGCAGGATGTAAACGCCGCCCCAGCCCGGGATCAGCCCGATGAAGGCCTCCGGCAGGGCCAGCGCCCCGGCGCCGGTGGACACGGTGCGGTAGGTGGACTGCAGGGCGATCTCCAGCCCGCCGCCCAGGGCGAGGCCGTTGATGAACGCGAAACTCGGGACGCCGAGGTTCGCCAGGGTGCCGTAGACGTCGTGGCCGAGCTGCGCCATCCAGAGGCCGTGTTCCCGGCCGCTGATGGACTTGACCGTGGAGAGGTCCGCGCCGGCAACAAGGAAATAGGGTTTCCCGGTGACCCCTACGCCCACGATCTCGCCGCGGGCGGCACGCTCCCGCAGCCCCTCCAGCACGGTGCCGAGCTCGATCAGGGTGTTGGGGCCCAGCGTGGTGGGCTTGGAGTGGTCCAGCCCGTTGTCCAGCGTGACCAGGGCGAAGGTGCCGGGGCTCGTGCCGTTCACGGCGGGGAGTTGGATGTCCTGGACGTAGGAGTGGGTCACCGTCTCGTTCGGGAACAGATCGGCAAGCTTGCGAAAATCGGCGGCGCTCATGCTGCGGCTCCAGTCTTGGTGGTGTATTCGGTACCGTAGTCGGCGTGGTGCGGGTTCTCCCAGATCACGGTGGCGCCCATGCCCAGGCCGATGCACATGGTGGTCATGCCGAAGCGGACCGTGGGGTCCTCCTCGAACTGGCGGGCCAGCTGGTTCATCAGCCGGACGCCGGAGGATGCGAGCGGGTGTCCGACGGCGATCGCGCCGCCGTAGCGGTTGACCCGGGGGTCGTCGTCGGCGATGCCGAAGTGGTCCAGGAAGCTGAGCACCTGGACGGCGAAGGCCTCGTTGATTTCGAACAGGCCGATGTCCGCGATGCCCAGGCCGGCGTTCTTGAGGGCCTTTTCGGTGGCCGGGACCGGGCCGATGCCCATGACCTCGGGTTCGACGCCGGCGAAGGCGTAACTGACCAGGCGCATCTTGACCGGCAGGCCGAGCTCCTCGGCGGCGTCGGCGGAGGCCAGCAGGGCCGCGGTGGCGCCGTCGTTGAGGCCGGCGGCGTTGCCGGCGGTGACACGGCCGTGGGCGCGGAACGGGGTCTTAAGCGAGGCGAGGTCGGCCACCGAGGTGCCCGGCCGCGGCGGCTCGTCCACGGTGTTCACGGTCCAGCCCTGGCCCGGCTTCATCGTCGCGACGGGCACCAGGTCCGGCTGGATCTGGTCCTTGGCGTAAGCGGCGGCCAGCTTGTCCTGGGAGGCGACGGCGTAGGCGTCCGTGCGGTCCTTGGTGATCGCGGGGAAGCGGTCATGCAGGTTCTCGGCGGTGTTGCCCATGTTCAGGGCGGCCGGGTCCACGATCCGTTCGGACATAAAACGCGGGTTGGGGTCCGCGCCGGCGCCCATCGGGTGGTTGCCCATGTGCTCGACGCCGCCGGCGATCACAACGTCGTACGCGCCGAAGCCGATGCCGCTCGCCGTCGTCGTCACGGCGGTCATGGCGCCGGCACACATCCGGTCGATCGCGAAGCCCGGCACGGTCCGCGGCAGCCCGGCCAGCAGGGCGGCCGTGCGGCCGATGGTCAGGCCCTGGTCGCCGGTCTGGGTCGTGGCGGCGATGGCCACCTCGTCGATCCGCTCGGCCGGCAGGGACGGGTTGCGGCGCATCAGTTCGCGGATGCACTTGACCACGAGGTCATCGGCGCGCGTTCCCGCGTAGATGCCCTTCTCGCCGGCGCGGCCGAAGGGGGTGCGGACGCCGTCCACGAAGACGACGTCGCGGATGGAACGGTCTCTGCCGATGCCCGGCTTTGCAATGCTGGGTCCGCTGCTGTTACTTCCGCTGCTCGGGCTTTGGCTCACGTGATACTCCTCATCGAGACATGGGTGCCGGTTCCGTACCCTGCGCGCAACGCCAGGGCAGCACGGATCCGCGCGACATCAGACAACATGTTACTCGTGAGTAACATAGCTGGCAAGGAGTCCTGTGCTGCCCTCAGGGCATGGTGCGGTCGAACGAGTTCCCGCGAGTTGGGCGGGGCGAGTTTGGACTACGGCTGGGGTGCCGTGTCCGGCCCGGTTGCAGCGGCAGCTGTGGCCGGCACAGATTTCGCTTCCCTGGGCGGGAGCGGCTGCGGATCCTGGAAGGCAGCCGCGATCAGCGGCGCGACGAGTTCAACCTGCCACTGGCGCGCCCCTAGGTTCGCCAGTTCCTCGGCGATGCCTTCCTCGCTGGTCTCGGCCGGCGGACGCCAGGAGACGCGGCGGAGGAAGTCCGGCGTCAGCAGGTTCTCCACGGGCATGTTCAGCCCCTCTGCCTTGGCCTGCAGCAGGGGCCGGGCCGTGGCGAGCCTCGCGGCGGCCTCCGGGTCCCGGTCGGCCCATACGCGCGGGGGCGGGGGAGCGTTGGTGGGCAGGTGCAGGGGCGGGAGTTCCTCCAGGGCCCTGGCGGTGCTGATGCAGCGCAGCCACCGCGGTGCCTCGCGCTGGGCGGCGCGGCCGTGGAAGCCCTTGGTGCCCAGCAGTTGCGGCACGGTGGTGGGCATGGCCTTGGCGGCGGCGACGAGGGCGGAATCCGGGATGAGCCGGCCGGGAGCGACGTCGCGCTTCTGCGCCAGGGAGTCGCGTTCGAGCCACAGTTCGCGGACCGCGGCCAGCTGGCGCCGGTCGCGGATCTGGTGCAGCCCGGACGTCTTGCGCCACGGGTCCACGCGCGGCGGCGCCTGGCCGGCCTCGAGGATGGCGGCGAATTCCYGTTCGGCGTAGTCCAGCTTGCCGTCGGCGACGAGCAGTTCGATGAGTTCCTCGCGCAGTTCGGTGAGGACCTCGACGTCGAGCGCGGCGTAGCGCAGCCAGGGTTCCGGCAGCGGCCGGGTGGACCAGTCGGCGGCGGAGTGTTCCTTCGCGAGGCCGAAGCCAAGGAGCTGTTCGATCACCGCGGCGAGGCCGACGCGGGGGAGCCCGGCGAGGCGGGCGGCGAGCTCGGTGTCAAAGAGTTTGTCCGGCCACATGCCGAGTTCGGACAGGCAGGGCAGGTCCTGGCTGGCCGCGTGCAGGATCCATTCGACGCCGCGCAGGGCGTCGTTGATGATGCTCAGGTCCCCGAAGGGTTCCGGATCGATCAGCCAGGTGCCGGATCCTTCGCGGCGGATCTGGACCAGGAAGGCGCGCTGGCCGTAGCGGAAACCGGAGGCGCGTTCGGCGTCCACGCCCGCGGGGCCATGTCCTGCGGCGAGGGCCGCGGCGCAGCGCTCCAGGCCGGACTGGGTTTCAATGACGAGCGGCACGCCGTCGCGGGGGGCGTCAAGGTCGATGACCTCGGGGACCAGGCTGTCGAAGCCGTCCACCGCGATGTGGGTTGTGGCGTCCGCGGCCTCTGCTGTGGTTGGTGCTGTGTTGGCGGCCGCGCCCGCGGCGGTGATTTCCGGAATATGAGGGGTCATGATGACTTCAGTTTAGCGACAACACGGTGTTGAGGGCCGCGCATTCGCCAAAACCGGGCGGATTGTCCCGGTTCCCGCCCCGCATTTCAGGCCTGTCCTCGGCGCCAGCGCGCCAAGGGCGTGACGCCTTCGGGCAGCGGCGGGAGGCCCGCGAAGGTGCAGACCATGTCGGACCACGCCTCGAGGTGCGAGGTGATGTCCGGGGTGGCCGGCGTCCAGGATGCCCGGAGTTCAATGTCGATCGAGTCGGGCCGGTCCGAGAGGGTTCCGAAGCTTTCGGACAGCACCCGCGTGGCGGTTCCGCCGGCCGAGCGGTAGGGCGCGGCGTGGTTCTGCAGCGCTTCGACGAGCCAGGTCCAGGCGACGGAGCCGAGCATTTCGTCGTTACCCATTTCGGGTTCCAGCTGTGCGCGGATGTAGGTGACCACCCGGAATTCGCCCTCCCAGACGGCGGAGCCATCGGGGTCGTGCAGCAGGATGAAGCGGCCGGTGGCAAGCTCGACGTCGTCGCTTCCGGACGCGCGGGCCAGGGCGGCGGCGGCCGGGCCGTGGACGGCCCCGGAGGGTTCACCCGGGGCGACAACTTCCGCCCCGAGCGCGACGGCGAACGGGGCAAGCCGCGCGGGCGCCGGGATTTCCTCGAGGCGCAGTTCACTGCGGGTTCGTGCCTGCCGAAGGGTTCCCAAGGCAAAGAGAAAATCTGCCGGAACCTGGTCGAGTGCGTTCACAATGGAAGATTATGCAAGGGGCGCTCTCCAGCCCGGCAGGCTCGCCGCCGCTGCCCGGTCCGGCTTGCGCCGGGCCGGGCGACGGCGGCGGGCGACGGCGGCGGGCGCACCGCCCGGATCAGCCGGCAGCGAGCTCGTGCTTGATGGCAGCGATGAAGGAATCAACGTCGTCCTCGGTGGTGTCGAAGGAGCACATCCAGCGGACCTCGCGGGCCGCCTCGTTCCAGTCGTAGAAGCGGAAGGACGTGCGGAGCCGGTCGGCCACGCCGGCCGGGAGGATGGCGAACACGCCGTTGGACTCGGTCTTCTGGCTCAGTTCGACGCCGGGGATGGACTCGACGCCGGCCCGCAGCCGGGACGCCATCGCGTTGGCGTGCGATGCCGAGCGCAGCCAGAGGTCACCCTCGAGCAGGGCGATGAACTGGGCGGACATAAACCGCATCTTGGAGGCCAGCTGCATGTTCATCTTGCGCAGGTAGATCAGCCCCTGGGCTGCTGCCGGGTTCAGGGCGATCACAACTTCGCCGAACAGCAGGCCGTTCTTGGTGCCGCCGAAGGAAAGGATGTCCACGCCGGCGTCGCGGGTGAAGGCCCGCAGCGGCACGCCCAGATGGGCGGCGGCGTTGGCCAGCCGGGCGCCGTCCATGTGCAGCTTCATGCCCTTGGCGTGGACATGCTCCGCGATGGCCCGGACTTCCTCAGGCGTGTAGCAGGTGCCGAGTTCGGTGGTCTGGGTGATGGAGACGGCCAGCGGCTGGGCGCGGTGCTCGTCGCCCCAGCCCCAGGCTTCCTTGTCGATCAGTTCGGGGGTGAGCTTGCCGTCCGTCGTGGGGACCTGGAGCAGTTTGATGCCGCCGATCCGCTCGGGCGCGCCGTTCTCGTCCATGTTGATGTGGGCGGTCGAAGCGCAGACCACGGCGCCCCAGCGCGGCAGCAGGGACTGCAGCGAGAGCACATTGGCGCCGGTGCCGTTGAAGACCGGGAAGCATTCGATCCCTTCGCCGAAGTGATCCTCCATCAGCTGCTGCAGCCGGGCGGTGTAGTCGTCCTCGCCGTAGGAGACCTGGTGGCCCTCGTTGGCCGCGGCCAGGGCCGCCAGCACTTCGGGGTGGACACCCGAGTAGTTGTCCGAGGCAAAGCCGCGGACGGAGGGATCGTGGAGCCGCGCCGCAGTGCTGGCAGGGGCAGTTTCAACTGTGCTTGTCATCGATTTGCTCACGCTTTCAGTCTAAGGAAGTCCGGGCCCAACGGCTAAGTCCAGGGCACGGCTGAGGTTTCGGATCAGCGTTTGATTTCTGGGACCAGCGGCAGCCGCCGGCCGTTCAGTTCGGCCGCGGGGGAAGTGAAGAGCCCGACGGCGGCAGCGGCCAGGTCTTCGACGTCGGTGAAGCCCGGGAAGGTGCGTTCCGGGGACTTCGCCCGCATGGCGGCATCCACGAGGGCCTTCACTACGAAGATCACGGCGGCGCTGCGCTGTTCCACGGCGACGGTGTCAGTGCCGGGCTCCTGCTTGCGTCCCGACTGCCCGCGGTGGAATCCGTCGGCGACGGCCAGAGTCCAGGCCTCGGCGGCGGCTTTGGCGGCCACATAGCTGGCGCCGCCCGCCGTCGGCTGGCCCACGGCGGTGGAGGACACCATGGCGAAGCGCCCGGCGTCGGAGGCCGCCAGGTCGTCATAGAAGACCCGCGTGACGTTCCGCAGCGTGGTGACCGCGCCGCTTTCCAGGAACTCCCAGTCCTCGTCGCTCTGGTCCGTGATGCCTTTGGCGCCGCGCCAGCCGCCCACCAGGTGGATGACGCCGTCGACGGCCCCGCCCGTTTCCGCCAGTCGGGCATGCACGGTGGCGTGCAGTGTGCGGACGTCAGCGAGGTCGGCGAGGTCGCAGACGAGCGGCGTGACGCCGCTGCCGGCCTCGGCGGCGGCCGCCTCGATCCGGGGCCCGTCCGAGCCCACGGTGAAGACAGTGTGCCCCGCGTTGCGCAGGGCGCGGGCGGCGGCGATCCCCGAAGGGCCGCTGCCGCCCGTGACCAGCACGTTCAGGGCGCGCCCGGTGCTCATCCGGCGTTCATTGCGGCGTTTGTGGCGGTGCCGGCCGTGCCCGTGTCCGACGTGCCCGTGATGCCGGCCGTGGATTCGATGACGGGGCGCATCTTCTTCTCGAGTGCCTCGTAGAACATGGAGAGCGGGAACTCGTCGTCGAGCACCTGGTCGGTGAGGCCGCGCGGCGGCCCGGCCAGCGGCAGCACGTCCGGACCCTTGGCCCAGACGGAGGCCGGGTTGGGGGTGACGGTCCCGGAGATCAGCTCGTAGGCGGCGAGCCAGTGGGCCATCTTCGGGCGGTCGATCGAGCGCCAGTACAGCTCCTCGATTTTGGCGCCGAGTTCAACCACGACGCCGGCGGCTTCGTCCCAGTCGATGCTGAGCTTGCTGTCGGTCCAGTGCAGGACGTGGTGCTGGTGCATCCAGGCGAAGAGCAGCTGGCCGCCGAGGCCGTCGTAGTTGCGGACCCGGCTGCCGGTGATGGCGAAGCGGAAGATCCGGTCGAAAATCACGGCGTACTGGACCAGCTTGGCGTGCCGGCGGGCCTCCGGGTCGGCGTCCTCATCCTTTTCGATCTTCACGGATTCGCGGAAGGCGGTGAGGTCGCAGCGCAGTTCCTCGAGGGAGTAGAGGAAGTACGGCATGCGCTGCTTGATCATGAACGGGTCGAAGGGAAGGTCTCCGCGCATGTGGGTACGATCGTGGATGAGGTCCCACATCACGAACGTTTCCTGCGTCAGCTCCTGGTCCTCCAGGAGCGCGGCGGCGTCCTCGGGAAGCTGCAGGGAGGTGATGTCCGCGGCGGCGCGCAGGACGCGGCGGAAGCGGGCGGCCTCGCGGTCGGCGAAGATCGCGCCCCACGTGAAGGTCGGGGTCTCGCGGACGGCGACCGTCTCGGGGAACAGCACCGCGGAGTTGGTGTTGTAGCCGGGGGTGAAGTCGAGGAAGCGGATCGGGACGAAGAGCTTGTTGGAGTATTCGCCCTCTTCCAGGCCCCCAATGAACTCGGGCCAGATGACCTCGATCAGCACGGCCTCGACCAGGCGGCTGCTGCTGCCGTTCTGCGTGTACATCGGGAAGACCACCAGGTGCTGCAGTCCGTTGACCCGGTGCTGCTGCGGCTGGAAGGCCTGCAGGGAGTCCAGGAAGTCCGGCACGCCGAAGCCGCCGTCGGCCCAGCGGCCGAAGTCGGTGACGAGCAGGGAGAGGTAGTCGGCGTCGTGCGGGAAGACCGGCGCCAGGGCCTGGATGGCCGCCGAGATGCTGCGGACATATCCGCCGGCCGCCTCGTGGTTGGCGGCGTCCGGGACGGAGCCGTCCTGGACCTGGAGCGCCTGCAGGGCGGTGGCGGCAGCCTTGAGCTGGAGCCACTCCGGGGAGGTGGCCGAGATCGGGGCAGTGGTGGTGATAGCGGTGGTGGTCATCGCAGCAGGCGCCTTTCTATTGACTGGGAGCGTCGCTCTTCAGTGTCTAGATCGAGCGTAGCAAGCAATCAGGATCCCTAATGCAAAATCAACCTGAGCATAAGAAAGTCTGTGGCAAACGGGCTGCGCAAGCCGGGCCAGCTCCAGCGGAGGCGTGGCTTCCCGCCCCGCCTGGACGGCAAAGGGCCCCCTCGGCAACTGCTGATGCGGTGCCGTAAGAGGGCCCTAAGTTGTCCGGTTTGCGTTGTCTACCTGCACGCCCGGGCTACTGGCCGGCGTCGTCCGCCGAGACCAGCTTCAGGGAGACCGAGTTGATGCAAAAGCGCTGGTCGGTCGGGGTTCCGTAGCCTTCGCCCTCGAACACATGGCCAAGGTGGGAGTCGCACGTGGCGCAGCGGACCTCGACCCGTTCCATGCCAAGGGTGCGGTCGTGGATGTACCGGACCGTCCCCTCCGCGAGCGGGGCCCAGAAGGAGGGCCAGCCGCAGTGCGAATCGAATTTCTCCTGGCTGGTGAACAGCTCAGTGCCGCAGGCGCGGCACTGATAGACGCCGGTGGTGTGGGTGTCCCAGTACTCGCCGGTGTAGGGGCGCTCGGTCCCGGCCTGGCGGAGCACGCGATACTCGTCAGGCGTCAGCTCCTGGCGCCACTGCGCGTCGGACTTTTCAACCGACGGATTGTCGCCCGGTCCGGTGGCACTTTCGGCCGCGGTCCCTTCGGGGGCGGCGACGGGTGAGACTTTGGGCCTGTTGCTAAAGATGCTCATAGCCTGAATAACGCTCAGGAGTCCCCGATAAATCCCGATCCCGCGTACAGATGCAGGACAGGAAGGCCCAGCTTGTCCTGGGCCTTGGTGGCCCAGTCGGTGTGGAAGGTGTCCGCGACGGCGTGCGGGCGCGTGATCACGACGGCCTGTCCGGCGCCGAGCTCCCGCACCCGGGCGACCATTCCGTCGACGGCCTTGCCCTCGACGATTTCGCCGGTCACACCGCTGCCGAGCCCGGCCAGGGCCGCGAGCGAGGCGGCCAGGGTCTCGGCCGCTTCGGCGCGTTCCCCTGCGGGATCGGAGTGTGCCGTCAGTTCACGGAAGGCCTTGGAGATTTCCAGCAGGGACAGGTTCTCCAGGAAATCCACCAGGAGGTGCCGCTCGGTGCTGGCCGGAACCAGGACCACCACGGGCGCATCACCGCCGGCAATCAGGGTTTCGATGTTGACGCGGTCGTCCGCGCCGAGGGGCTCTTCTGTCAAAATGACGATTGGATCACTCATGCCCCCAGCCTAGTCGCGCGCCGGTGCGCCCGCACAGATTAGGGCGCGGAGAACCCGCTAGGGGCTGTTTGAACGCTCCGGACGGCGGTTCCGGGGCATGCGTTGCCAACCAGCTCGACCTGCCCTCCGGTGGTGCGTGGTGCCCCCAAATGCCACTCCCGGCCAGGAGTTCGGTAAGAATGGTGCCATGGCTTCCTCCCTACGCCTCCTGCCGGACCCGCAGCGGATCACCACCGCGCGTGGGAAGGCCGCCCGCGCCGTCGCGAACTCTGCCGCCGACGTTTCCGTCCCGGGCAGTGCCAAGTGGGCGTTGGGGGGCATCATCGGCGGCAGCGCCGCGGCCGGCCTGCTGGCCGCCGGTTCCTCAGCCCTTGCCCTCTATTTCGCCCGCCGCGTGATCACGCCCTCCCGGGTCCGGGAGGAGGACCAGGAGGTGCTCGCGGTGATCCGGGGCGATCATGGGCTGCAGATTATCCTCGCGGCTACGCCCGACGCCACGGTCGAGGGTGTCTACGGGTTTTTCTTCGACGGCGGCCGGGGGCATGCCCGGATCGGCCGGATCGTGTCCTACTCGCCCGCCGAGCGCACGGTGCAGCGCGAAGTTGAAGCCGTCTACAGCGGCGACCTCAGCTCCGTGCGCCGCGGCTATTGGAGCGGAGCCGTGTACCCGGACCCGGCCGGCGCCGGCCTGCCGTCGGAAGACGTGGACATCGACGTCGACGGCGGGACCGCGCCGGCATGGCTGGTCCGGGCCCCGCAGGAGTCGGGCGTCTGGGCGATTATGGTGCACGGCCGCGGCGCGAGCCGGCAGGAGTGCCTGCGGGCGGTCCGGACGGCACGGGAACTGGGCATGTCCAGCCTGCTGATCACCTACCGCAACGACGGGCTGGCTCCCTCCGCGCAGGACGGGCGCTACGGCCTTGGCTCCACCGAATGGCGCGACGTCGAATCGGCCATCGGGTTTGCGCTGGAGCATGGTGCCCGCGAAGTGGTGCTTTTCGGCTGGTCCATGGGCGGGGCCATCTGCCTCCAGACCGCCGATTTGTCCCGCTACCGCACCCTGATCCGGGCCATGGTGCTGGACGCCCCCGTCATCAACTGGGTCAACGTTTTGGCACATCATGCCGAACTCAACCGGATCCCGTCCGCGGTGGGCAGGTACGGGCAGCTGATGATGAGCCATAAGCTGGGCCGTCGGCTCACGGGACTCGCGGCGCCGGTGGACCTGAAGGCGATGGACTGGGTTTCCCGCGCCGTGGAGCTGCGGACGCCCACCCTGATCATCCACAGCGTCGACGACGAATACGTCCCTTACGGCCCGTCCGCGGTCCTGGCCGAGAAGAACCCGGAGATGGTCACCTTCGAGACCTTCGAGCGTGCCCGGCACACCAAGGAGTGGAACGTGGATCCGGAGCGTTGGGAGCGCCTGGTGACAGCCTGGCTCGGGCAGCAGCTCGCGCCCCGCTCGAACCCCGGCCAGCCCAATCCCGAGGCGCCTGCTCCGCCGAGTTGACACTTCACGGCAGTGTTGCTCGAAAACATTGCCGTTTACTGCACGCTCGACGCGTCCTGTGCGCTCCCGGGGCTTCGGGAACCCGTCAGTCCCGGCCGGTGCCGATCCGTGCCGTCTGCGCCCCGGTGAGGCGGATCAGTTCGGCCGGGCTCAGCTCGATGTCCAGGCCCCGCCGCCCGCCCGAGACCAGGATCGTGTCCAGCCCCAGGGCGCTGGCATCCACCACGGTGGGGGAGGGCTGCCGCTGGCCCAGCGGCGAGATGCCGCCCAGCACATAGCCGGTGCGGCGCGCGGCCACTGCCGGGTCCGCCATCGCCGCCTTCTTGCCGCCCAGCGCCGCGGCCATCGCTTTGAGGTCCAGGTTCCCGCTCACGGGCACGACGCCGACGGCGAGCCGGCCGTCGACGTCGACCATCAGGGTCTTGAACACCCGGGCCGGATCGACGCCGAGCATCTCCGCCGCTTCCAGCCCGTAACTGGCGGCCGACGGGTCGTGGCTGTAGGGGTGGGCGACGAAGGGAACCCCGGCGGCCGCAAGGGCTGCGGTGGCCGGGGTTCCCTGTGACGCCTGTTTGCGTGCCATTCTGTTCGGAGATCCGGGTTTCGGAATGCCTGGGTGGCCGGGACCGGTCAGGACTGCTGCGGGAGGGCAGCAACCTTGCGCTTGATCCGGCCCAGCATCGCCGTCATCCCGCGCATCCGCAGCGGAGTGATGGCCCGGGTGAGGCCCAGCAGCTCCGGCATGTCGTCGGGGACGGCCAGGATCTCCGCCGGGCTCAACCCGTCGAGGCCCTCGTGCAGCACACCCGCGAAGCCGCGCGTTGTGGGGGCCTCGGGCGGCGCCTTGAAGAAGAGCCGGACGCTTCCGGCCGCGCCGCCGTCGGACTTTTCCGTTTCGATCGTCAGGAACAGCGGCGACTGGCACTCGACAACCTGCTCCATCAGCTCCGGGTGGTCCTTGAGCCTATCCGGGAGTTCCGGGAGGTCGCGGGAGAACTCGAGCAGCAGCTGGAGCCGTTCGGGCTCGGTAACGGCCTGGAAGTCATCAACAATTTCCGCCAGTGCGGTGGGGAGGGCAGAAGTATTCATCACTTCCAGCTTACGCACGCGCGGCGAATGTGTCCTTGTCGGCGGAAGCGCACGGGGGGCTACAGGGCAGCCGGCACCGTGCCGCGTTCGGTTCCCTTGGCGATCGGGACGCGGACGGCGTTGCCCCATTCGGTCCACGAGCCGTCGTAGTTACGGACCGTATCGAAGCCCAGCAGGTACTTGAGCGCGAACCAGGTGTGGCTGGACCGCTCGCCGATGCGGCAGTACGCCACGACGTCGTCGCCCTCCTTCAGCCCGGCTTCGCCCAGGTACAGGGCCTCGAGCTCGGGGCGGGTCCGGTAGGTGCCGTCCTCGGCTGCTGCGCGGGCCCAGGGGATGGAGGCCGCGGTGGGGATGTGGCCGCCGCGCAGGGCGCCTTCCTCGGGGTAGGCGGGCATGTGCGTGCGCTGGCCCGTGTACTCCTCGGCGGAGCGGACGTCGATCAGCGGCTTGCCGAAGTGCGCCAGGACGTCTTCCTTGAAGGCGCGGATCGGGGCGTCGTTGCGTTCGACGACGGGGTACTCACCGGGCGTGGTGGCGGGCTTGTCTGTGGTGATGGTGCGGCCTTCGGCGATCCACTTGTCCCGGCCGCCGTCGAGCAGCCGGATGTCCTCGTGGCCGAAGAGTTCGAAAACCCACAGGGCGTAGGCGGCCCACCAGTTGGATTTGTCGCCGTAGATGACCACGGTGCTGTCGCGGGAGATCCCCTTGGCCGCGGCGAGGATCGCGAACCCTGCGCCGTCCACGTAGTCGCGGGTGACCTCGTCGTTCAGGTCAGTGTGCCAGTCGATTTTCACGGCTCCGGGGATGTGGCCGGTCTCGTAGAGCAGCACGTCCTCGTCGGATTCCACCACCACGAGCTTGCCGTCCTGGAGTGCGCCGGACTCGATCGCGGCAGCCAGCCACTCGGTGGACACGAGGCGCTCGGGGTGGGCGTAGGCGGCGAACTTCTCGTTCTGCTCAACGGGGTAGGGCATTTGAATAGCCTTTCACTCAAACGGTCAGGAGGCCGGGCCATGGAAGGATCGAATGCGGCGCCGGGCCTTCTCCAACACTAGCCACGCCCCGCGGGGATTGCTCCACCGCGTTCACACTCGGAAATATGGCCTTCGTCACGCGGCGTTCTCCGTGCACGACGCCCGACCATACCTCCCGTCGGGGAGACCGCGCATTGCCGGTATTCTTTCTGGGGACAAGAGACCAGCAGAACGGACCACCTTGGTACAGATCGAACAGCTCGCCGCCCGCACCCCGGCAGTTTCAGTGGATGAACTCCTCAACGGGTTTTATCCGTCGCCGCGCTTCGGTGAGGTTTCGTTTTCCAGCTACCGGCCGGATCCGGCCCAGCCCAGCCAGGCCACTGCGGTCAAGGCGCTGGAGGGATTCGCGGCCAACGTCGGAGCGCGCGACGGCGATGGACTCTTCAAGCGCCTCTTCGGCAAGAAGGACACCTCTCGGGCCGGGATCTACCTCGACGGCGGCTTCGGCGTCGGCAAGACCCACCTGCTCGCCTCGCTGTGGCACGCCGCCCCAGGGCCCAAGGCCTTTGGCACCTTCGTCGAATACACCAACCTTGTTGGCGCCCTGTCCTTCCGCAAGACGGTCGAGGCGCTGAGCCACTACAAGCTGGTCTGCATCGACGAATTCGAGCTCGACGATCCGGGCGACACGGTGCTGATGTCCCGGCTTATGCGCGAACTGGCCGACGCCGGCGTCAAGCTCGCGGCCACCTCCAACACCCTGCCGGGCTCCCTGGGCGACGGCCGCTTCGCCGCCGTCGACTTCGCCCGGGAAATCCAGGTGCTGGCGGACCAGTTCGACGTCGTCCGCATCGACGGCGAGGACTTCCGCCACCGCGGACTGCCGGCCGCGCCGCAGCCGCTGCCGAACGAGCAGCTGACGCACCACATGCAGAACGAGTTCCATGGCAAGACGGTGGCACGGGATGAGTTCAGCACGCTGATCGACCACCTGGCCGGCGTCCACCCCAGCCGCTACCGCCAGTTGCTCGACGGCATCGAGGGCGTGGTCTGGAAAAACGTCCACACCATCACCGAGCAGGCCGTCGCGCTGCGTTTTGTGGTGCTCGCGGACCGGCTGTACGACAAGGACGTGCCGATCCTGGCCAGCGGCGTGCCGTTCGACCAGCTCTTCACCGAGGAAATGATGACCGGCGGGTACATGAAGAAGTACTTCCGCGCCGTCTCGCGGCTCACCGCTCTGGCCCGCGAAGGCCAGAACCACGAACCCTCCTAGCGTTTCCGGGCGACGCGGGGTCACCTACGGCCCATCCTGATGCACAGGATGGACGATAGGTGACCCCGCGTTGCTGCGTTAAGTGCCGTTACACGAGGTGCTGCCAGAGGGCTTTCCGTTGATTGCTGGGTGCTGTTGGGGGCCGCGGCGCTGGCCACCCTGTGGTTGAACGCCGGGCCGTTAAACGCCGGAGGTGCCGGCGCCGCCTCTCGGCGGGACCGACACCTCGCTGACGTATCTGGGTCAGAGGCCTGGCTGGCGGGGTTCCCCGGCAACGGGGGGCTGGCCGGCTACGGGAGGCTGTTCGGCGACGGGGGCCTCATTGGGCTGGTCGTTCGCCTTGTCCACGAAGTCGGAAGCGCCGCGCTGCACAGCATCGATTTTGTCGGCGTGCTTTCCGCCGGTCTTGGAGTCGACGAAGTCGCCGGCCTTTTCGATGCCGTCCTTGATGGCTTGTTCGTTGCCACCAATTACTTGCTGAGCCTTGCCCTTTAGATCGTCAAGTAATCCCACGGGCACCTCCCTTCGGTCTCGGAGCCAGATCGCTCCTTGCGTTTTCTACCCTAGCCGGAGGTGGCGGGGGTGCCAAGGGTGTCCGCCCATAGGGTAAAAGAAATCGCGGCGGTAGAACAGGGGAGAAGGACCCGGGCGGTCCAGGGGAGCCGCACACAAAAAAGAGCAGCTCCGTGGGAGCTGCTCTTGTGGTGGGCGATACTGGGATCGAACCAGTGACCTCTTCCGTGTCAGGGAAGCGCGCTACCGCTGCGCCAATCGCCCGCAACCGGAAGGATCCGGAGTGGAGTTGTAATGAAGAGAGCGGACGACGAGATTCGAACTCGCGACATCCACCTTGGCAAGGTGGTGCTCTACCAACTGAGCTACGTCCGCATTTAGTCCATGCCGGCTGGGCCGGTGGTACTGCATCAAGCAAGTTGCCTTGCTCTGGTGGGCGATACTGGGATCGAACCAGTGACCTCTTCCGTGTCAGGGAAGCGCGCTACCGCTGCGCCAATCGCCCCTTGCATCCGACCTAGACCGGAAACCAGGGTTTTCACCGAGGTGGGTACGGGATTCGAACCCGTGTATACGGCTTTGCAGGCCGCTGCCTCGCCTCTCGGCCAACCCACCGTGTAGATAGGATTCCGAAGAACCTTACCGTGACAGTGTCCTGCGAGCGGACGACGAGATTCGAACTCGCGACATCCACCTTGGCAAGGTGGTGCTCTACCAGCTGAGCTACGTCCGCATTATTGTCTGCAATTCCCCGCCGCAATCGGCATTTCCTCGCGTTCCAACGAGTAAGAACTCTATAGGAGGTTCAGGGAACTTACAAATCGAAACGACGACGGCGGGCGCCATCGCCGTCGCATCCTTGAGTTCTAGGGGTTCTTGCTAATTACAGCACTGTAATTCGCTGGACTTTCCCCGGCTCTGACACGGCGTCCTGGTGGGCTGCGGAGTTCCTGGGTGTGTCCGTAGTGCGTCTGTAATGGACGCATTCGGGAACACTGGAGCATCGCGGCGCCCCGATTTCTAAATTCCGCCGTGGTGGGCTAGCATTCAATGGCATTGGGGCGATTGGCGCAGTGGTAGCGCGCTTCGTTCACACCGAAGAGGTCACTGGTTCGAACCCAGTATCGCCCACCCAAAAAATGGTCCGTTCCGCTCACCGAGCGGGGCGGACCATTGTTGTTAGTACAGCCGGACCGCTGTTTCGCCACTGTCAGAGCCCCGTGAAAGAGTCTTGCCATGACTGCCCCACTTCTCGCCCACGCCACGGACTACGGCCGGATGTATGCCCGCTCCACCTCGGAGCAGTTCTCCGTCCCGTCAATCACCACCGTGATCGGCCAGCAGCCGCACGGCCTGGACGGCTGGTTCGGGTACATGGGTGCCAACAGCCTCGCCCAGGATCCAACCCTGCCCGGCATCCTCGGCAGCCCGGCCAAGGTGCGCCAGGCGGTGAGCCGCGCGGCGAAGGCGGCGGAGACCTACCGGGACGACGCGGCGAAGCGCGGGGACAGGGTGCACAACTACTGCGAGCAGGTTGCTTTGCGCGCTCTGGGCCGTCCGCACCAGATGAAGGAAACCCGCGAAGCCCTCGCCGCGAACGGTGAAGAAGCCTTCGCAGCCCGTTTCGACGAATGGTGGGATCTCTTCCAAGTGGAGCCGATCGCCCCGGAAATCACCGTCTGGAACAAGACCGTTGGCTACGCCGGCACCCTGGACCTCGTTGCCAAAATCAACGGCCGGACCTGCCTCATCGATTACAAGACCAAGGGCACCAGCCGAGACGGCACCGTCAAACCCTTGGATGACAAGGTAGTCATGCAACTCGTGGCTGGCATGAAGGCCGAGGAAAGCCTCGTGGACCCGGTTGCAGGGGAGTGGGAGTCCTGGCAGCACGGCGAATCCCCGATCCTGCTGGCGGTTGCTGTCGGCCAGACGGAAGTCCGCCCACTGCGCGCCAACCCGGACGTCCTGAAGCATCACTGGTGGAAGTTCTGCGCCCTGCGCCGCGTCTGGGAAATGTCGGCCGACACCACAGCCGCCGGAACGGCGCTACTCCCGCTCGCCCCGCCGCCCATCGCCCGGTAGGCCGGACGGCACCGGCACGCCCCGCTGTGCGTCCCCTGGTAGGCCGAACGCGACCGACACGTGCCGCTGTGCGTCCCCTGGTAGGCCGAACGCGACCGACACGTGCCGCTGTGCGTCCCCTGGTAGGCCGAACGCGACCGACACGTGCCGCTGTGCGTCCCCTGGTAGGC
>NZ_JBFRDB010000026.1:0-35780 GCF_052113365.1 Arthrobacter sp. YAF17
GGGACGCGGCGGGTGCGGCGGCGCCGGCGGCGGACCCCGCCGCGGCACGGATAGCCTTGGCGCCGGGTGTTTTGGCGCCGGGCGCCTTGATGCTGGGCGCGTCGTGGTCGACGACGACCGCGGTGAAGGCGGCCACCTGGCTTGCCGGCGCGTAGGTGACCGACTCGATGTAGCCGTGGCACACCACGCGGCCGCGGTCCGGCAACCCCCTCACGGAGACGGAAGAGGCCGGATCCTGGCGGGGGGCATCAGCCAATCTGGGTAATCTCCGGTCCACGTTCGGGCCGCTCGAGGTCCGGGGCGGACTGCGGCGCGGGGGCGGCGTTGTCCTTCGGCAGGCGGAGCTGCAGCAGGTCGCGCGGCGGCATCGGGTTTTCACCGCGGACCACCACGATCTGCCGGAACAGGCTCTCAAGCCCTGCGGCCGCCTCGCGGTCCACGGCGGCCTCGCCGCCGAACACTCCGCGGAGGAACCAGCGCGGGCCATCGACGCCGATGAAGCGGGCAACGCGGTAGCCGTGGCTTTCGTCGGCGCCGCCGGCCGGCAGCTTGGCGAGTAGCTCGGTGCCGAAGCCGCCCGGGATTTCCTCGATCTGGCCGCCCTGGCTGCCGACCGACTGGCCGATCTGCTCGCGGATTTCGTCCCAAAGGCCCTCGGAGCGGGGCGCCGCGAATGCCTGGAGCTGGAGGCTTGAGCCGTTCAGGTCCAGGGTGACGGCCACGACGCGCTGCGTGGCCTCTTCGACCTCGAGCCGGAGCTGGAGGCCTTCCGCGGGGGCAATCAGCAGTGCACCGAGGTCCACATAGCCGTCCTGGTCCTCGATTTCCGAGACGTCGAAGGGACCCGTGGCCCCGCGGCCGGGAACAGCGGAAGTGGCCCCGGCCGCGCCGGGTGCGGCGGAGTCATCGGCGGAAGCGTCAGCAACTGCCTCCTGGGTTTCCCCGGGGTCGGTCAGCTGTTCCTGCTTGGCTTTCCTGCCACGCCCAAAAACCATGGGGTTGTCTCCTTAGTTGTGATCCTGTGCCGCCGCGCCGCCCCGCGTCCGCGTGGCGCCCGCCGTCTGCTGCTGTTTCGTTCTGTGCCCCTGCAGAAACTCCGGCCGGCTGATACGTCCTGAAAATAGGTCCTGCTCATCAGTCCCTGCGTAAATACTGCGGGTTTGCCGGCTGCCGGTCAGACCGGCGCGCCGAAGCCGCCGGTGGATCCGAAGCCTCCGCCGCCGCGAACCGAGTCGCTGAGCTCCTGGACGGGCAGGAACCGGGCGTACTCCACGCGCTGAATAAGCATTTGTGCAATTCTATCGCCGCGCTTGAGTTCGATCGCCTGCCGGCGGTCGGTATTGAGCAGCGTCACCGCGATTTCTCCGCGGTAGCCGGCGTCGACGGTTCCGGGGGCGTTCACCACGGTCAGTCCGTGCTTCGTGGCAAGCCCGGAGCGGGGGTGGATCAGGGCCACAAAACCATCGGGGAGGGCAATGGAAACACCCGTGGGGACCAGCCTGCGCTCCCCCGGCTCCAGCACTACGTCCTCGCGGGCGCGCAGGTCCGCTCCGGCGTCGCCAGGGTGCGCATACGACGGCGGCTCCAGGCCGTCGTCGAGCATTTTCAGTTGAACCGTCAGCGTGGGGGTCCCATATTCTGCCACTGCCTCTACGGCAGTCGTTTCTTCAGTCACAGTCCCTCACTCTAACGCCAGCGGGGAACATCAGCCTAGCCGCGGCCGGTGGGAAGCGGCGGCCGCGGCTGCAACAGGGGCCAAGGTGAAATAGCCCGGAAAAAGTGGAAAGCTGGGCCTATGCCCGAATCCAGTGCAGCCGTGCCTGCCCCCAACAGCACCCCCAGCGACGCCGTTCTGTACAACGAGAAGCTCTGGCCGAACGTCTGGATCTGGCTGGTGTCGGCAGGAATGTCGGGCGCCGGGATCCTGGTGTTCGCCCCCATCAGCCTGGGCGCCGGGCTCACCGCGGCGGTTGTCCTGTTCGTCATCGTCGCGGTGCTACTGGTCCTCTCGACCCCTGCCATCACCGTCACCGGCTCCACCCTGCGCGTCGGCCGGGCCACGATCGAACGTCGCTTCGTCGGCACCGCGACCGCCTTCCGGGGCGCGGAGGCGACGGCAGAACGCGGCACCCGCCTCAACGGCCTGGCCTTCCTCTGCATCCGCGGGTGGATCGATCCGGTGGTCCGCATCGAGATCACTGACCCCTCAGACCGCACGCCCTACTGGCTGACGTCCACCCGCCACCCGGACCAGCTGATCGACGCGCTGAACTCCTAGCCTTCGCAGAGGCTTTAGCCTTCGCAGTCCCTGCAGAACTTCAGGCCGTCCTTCTCGCGGGCAATCTGCGAACGGTGCCGGACCAGGAAGCAGGACGCACAGGTGAATTCGTCGGCCTGGGCCGGCAGGACAAGAACCAGCAGCTCCTCCCCGGACAGGTCCGCGCCGGGAAGTTCGTAGCCCTCGGCAAGGTCCGATTCGTCTTCATCGACCACTGCGGACGGCTTTTCCGTGCGGCGCGCTTTCAGCGCCTCAAGGGAGTCCTCGCTGAGGTCCTCCTCGGTCTTGCGTGGCGCATCGTAGTCTGTCGCCATTATTTGTCGCTCACACTCCGCAGTCGTTCGGTTGGGTCGCCGTGCCCGGCGGTCCTTCGGGGCTGTAACCCTGGACCCCCGGTAGCGGTTCTCCGGTGTCAACGCCGGCCACGCGGTTTTTGTGCCCGATGTCGGGTCATTTTTGCTTAAGCCTCCAGTGAACGCCAGAGTCCTCTGGTCTGTGACGGCGGGCCCCCGCCGCCGCTTCCGGGACCGGGAGACCCGGGGAACTGCGAAGGGGCCCAAAAATAGCGTAAATTCGCGGAAAATCACGGCGCGCCCTCCGTCCTCACCCGAATTGGCCCGCATCGGTGGCAGAGTTTCGATTGTTAGTAATGCCAGGGTGGAGGATTTGTATGCAGGATCTACGGCTTGTAGGCGTCCACGACGACGGGGAGCATCTCCTGTTGAGCGGCACCGGCGGCGAGATGTTCCAGCTGCCAATCGATGAAGCACTTCGGGTGGCAGCCAGCCGGACGACGGCCAAAGCCGCGTCCGTCGCGGCGGCTACCCCTATTGCCATGTCTCCGCGCGATATCCAGGCGCGGATCCGCAGCGGATCGACGGCCACAGAGGTGGCGGAACTCTCCGGCATTCCGCTCGCGAAAGTCCAGCGTTACGAGGGTCCGGTACTGGCCGAGCGCGAGTACGTTGCCCAGCAGGCCCGCAAAGTGGAAGTCGCCGCACCGGCCCCCGGCCATGACGTGTACCGTTCGGTGTTCGGGGACCACCCGGCGTCGCTCGGCGACATGGTGGCCCACCGGCTCAGCGCGCACGGCATTGAAGCCTCCACCGTGGAGTGGGACTCCTGGCGGCGTCCCGATGGCAGCTGGAACGTGGTGGCCCGCTTCGAACCCAAGCCCGGCGGCCCCGCCGGTATCGGCGAGGAACCGCCGGCCATGTGGACGTTCAGCCCGGCCCGGAAATCCCTGCAGAACGCGAACCGCTGGGCGCAGCAGCTCAGCGAACTGGAGCCCCTCGACGGTCCTGTACCGGCCCGCCGGCTCACCGCCGTCTCGGACCGCCCCTTTGATTTTGAAACCGACGCGGAGGCTGCCGCGCGCACCGCAACCGCCCAGCTCCAGGTGGTCCAGCAGCTCCAGTTGCACCAGGAACAGGAATCCGACGGGCTGCTGGACATGCTGCGCTCCCGCCGCGGGCAGCGCCTCGGAGTGGACGAAGACGCCGACGACGCCCTCGCCAAGCTGCTGACCAACGGTGTCCCCGCAGCCCACCCGCGGCCCTCCGAGGTCCTTGCGGAGGTCCCGGCCGGCCCGGACAGCGATGAGCAGGACAGCGACAATCAGGACGACGGCGCGACGGACAGCGGCGAGTCTCCTGGAGACGAATTCGGGGCCGCTGCCCCGAAGCCGGAGCACGTGCAGGCAGCCGGGACGGAACCACGTCCGGTCTCTGATCCGTGGGAGCGCCGGCGCGACGGCCGGCCCTCGATCATGTCCCGCCTCACCCTGGCTCCGCGTCATGAGGACGGGCCGGACGATGCCCTGAAGCTCCATGACGGCGTCAGTACCGAAACCCGGGAGATCACCATCGCGGCGTCACAGCTGCGGCCCGTGGGTCAGCAGGGACCCACCTCCAGCCCGGGGCTGGACGAGCTGCTGGGCGGCGGAACCTCGCGGCGCCAGCAGCGTGAATCCCCGGCCCCTGCCCGCGAAGACCGCGATGCGGAGCAACCGGAGCGCCAGCCGGCGAAGCCGAAGCGCTCCAGCATTCCGAGCTGGGACGAAATCGTTTTCGGAGCCCGCGGCGACTAGCTGAGTCCGCGGACCCCAGGGCCCCCGGGGTTGGCGTGCAAATGCTTAGCAGTGCGAATGCGCTGTCAGGCGCGGGGGGCCCTTTTTCCGTCCGCCTGGAAACAGAGCAGCGGGACTTCGCGTTCGGCTTTCGTCAACGAACCGTGCTGGCCCACCACCTCGAGGGCTGTGGGCCGGACGCGCCGGGTGTCGTAGAACGCCAGCGGGTCCCGGGCAGCGATCATCACGTCGCCGATCCGCGGGGCGGCCTCGGCCCGGACTTCACCGAAGAGCCCCGCGTTGATGGCTTCCTCGCGGGTGAAAGCCCAGATCCGCTCGCCGAAGCGGGCACGCCAGGCGTCGATCAGGCGGGCGCGGCCGGCATCGCCCTCCGCCTCCTCCAAGTAGAGGTGGACCATCCGCGGTTCGCCGGCCGTGTGGCGGACCTCTGCAACGAGGTCAGGGTCGGCGGAATAGTCGATCCGCTGGGATTCCGGCACGTCGAGCATGCCGTGGTCCGCCGTGAGCAGGATGGTGGTGCCTGCCGGCAGGGTGGCGCTGAGCCGTTTCACGGTGGCGTCGAGTTCCTCGAGCTGGTGCTCCCACTGCGGGGACTGGCAGCCGTGGCGGTGCCCGGCCTTGTCCAGTTCATTGACGTAGAAGTACATCAGGGAGCTGCCGGCACCGGCCATCGCCTCCGCGGCGGCCGCGGTCCTGGCGTGGGAGGTGAGGGCGGTGACATGGCGGCCCCCGCGGAGCGCGGCCCGGGTCATGGCGGAGTCGCTGAACTGCGGGAGGCTGACTGTGACGACGTCGACGTGTGCCGCGGCACGTTCGAACACGGTGGGGAACGGCTGCCACACCTGGGGATCGACGCCGGCGTCCCAGCCGCCGAGCATGTTGACCACCCGGTCCTGGTCCGGGTCCAGCACGTCGTAACCCACCATGCCGTGCTGCCCGGCCGCGAGTCCGGTGCCGAAGCTGGCCAGTGAGGCGGCGGTGGTGGAGGGGAAGGCGGAGTCCAGGGAGACGGGCACCTGCCCCTGGCCTGCCTGCATGACGGAGCGAAGGAACGGTGTGTGCGCCGATTTCTGCTTCAGCAGGTTGCGGCCCAGCCCGTCGGCGAGGACGACGCAGACGCGCTGGGAGGCGGGCAGCTTCAGGCGGTTCTCGAAACCGGGAACGCCCAGGCTGGCCGCGGCACTTGTAAGCACCTCGGCGACGGACCGGTCGCCGAAGGCCGGGGCTGCGGGAAGGATCCCGGCTGCAGTCCGGACGGGGGCCGGGGCGGAGGACAACGGTTCAGGCACGCGGACCGGCGTCATCTCAGCGCTGGTGGCCGCGGCTGACGCGGCTCCCGAAGACACCCATCCGCGGGCGGGGCGGGAGCCCCGGGCCGGTGTGGGGCACCGGGGCAGTGGATCCCGTGTTCACGGCGCGCAGGGCACGGGCGAACAGCTTGGCATCCTGGACGGCCTGCAGGCCGTCGGCTTCGGCGCTGATCCGGAGCACGATGTCCTCCTGGGAGATGGTGCCGCTGTAGCCATGGTCGGCCTCGCACTGCGGGTCACCGCAGCTGGCCGGGCCCATGTCGAGGCGCTGGCCGCCGGACCACGCGATGGACAGGGTCAGCTCGCGGACCGGATCCGACGGTTTGTAGTCCTGGGGCTGGGCGTACACGTAGCTGAGCACCACGGAGCCGATCTGCGTCACGGGCACGGATTCAGTGGAGACCTGCGCCACCGTCTGCTCACCCGCCTCGTCGAGCTGCTGGTCGTCCACGTGGGTGATCACCAGCATGTCCTCGGTCAGGACCAGGACCGTGATGTGGCGGCGGACCTCGGCGCGGTCGAAGTGCGTCTCGAGGTGCACGAGGTGGGCCACGCAGTCGCGCCCGTCAAGGGCGTCGGCGACGACGTCGGCCACCAGCCGGGGGTAGAAACCGGCCTGCTGGAGCGCCCCCTCCAGGCTTTGACCCTGCGCACTGTGGTCATGCAGGCCGTGGTGGTGCGCGCCCGGGCGTCCGGAGATGGTCGCCTGGGGCTTGGGTGTCGGAGACTGAAAGCTCATGGTCTCCATTTTCACAGATCGGCTGGGGACATGCTAACCCTCGCCGGCCAGGCGGCGCCCCGCCTCACCCCGGCGCTTCCCCGCCGCGTGCCTAAGGCTGTCCCCAAGCTGTCAGCTGCGCATGGCGCGGCGGGCACTGTCGGTGCGCTGGGCGGCGTTCGCGATCCGGACGTCGGCGGACAGGATGGCGGCCCCCTCCGGCCCGGCGAGCACGGGGTTGAAGTCGACGAGGGCAATCTCCGGATGGTTGTCCTTGAGCCTGGTCAGCCTGGCGGCGAGGTCCTCCAGGGCCCTGGCATCCACGGCCGGCAGGCCCTGGTAGCCGAAGAGTTTCCGCGAGGCCCGGGGCGCCCGGATGAAGTCATGCAGGTCGGAGCCGGAGAGCGGCGGCACGCGGTGGGCCCAGTCGTCGAGCAGGTTGACGGCGTCACCAGCCAGGCCGAACGACACCACCGGGCCCAGCAACGGATCCTCGATGGCGCGGAAGGTGCAGGCCTGCCCCACCGGCGCCATGGTCTGCACTTCCAGCGACGGCGAGCCGTAACGTTCCAGCGACTTGCGCATTTCCAGCACATTCCGCCGCAGCGAGTCCGCGTCCTGGATGTCCAGGCGCACCCCGCCCAGGTCCAGCCGGTGCCGCAGCGCGGGGTCGGTGGTCTTCAACGCCACGGGCCAGCCGAGCCGGTCCGCGGCGGCGACGGCCTCATCGGCGGTTTCAAAGCCGACGGACGGGACCACCCTGATGCCGTAGCGGGCCAGCAGGCCCGCGGCCGTCTCCGCGTCCAGCCGGACCAGATGTTCGCCGCCCACTTTGTCCAGCAGCCGTTCCAGCTCATCGTGCGTGCCGTCCGGGTCGCAGCCCTCGGGTTCCACGAACAGGCCCTGGTCGCGGCCCAGCCACTGGGCATAGCGGACCACGGAACCCAACGCGGCCACTGCCGCCCCGGGGTTGGAGTAGCAGGGAACCACCGTTGAGCCCGCCTGGTCCCCCACCATTCCCTCCACATAGATGGACGGGTCCAGCAGTCCGCTGAATGCCGCCACCACGGGTTTGCCGGCCGCCACAGAACATTCGGCAAGCACTCCGGCGATCTTTTCCACGGTGAGGCCGTGGGCCGGCAGCAGCGCCACCACCACCGCGTGGACGGAGTCGGCGGTGAGGACTTCCTGCAGGCTGTGCCGCAGCGCCGGCAGCGCCACGGACATCCCGGCGTCGAGGTCGACGTCGGTGACGATCCGCTCCACCCCGAGACCCTGCGCCGTCGCACTGTCCGCGACAACCTTGCCGAGCGCGCGGGAGTTGCTGAACACGGCGACTCCCGGGCCCTGCGGGAGGGGCTGGCTGGAGACGATCTGGGCGACGTCCATAAGCTGTTCGATGGTCTCGACGCGGATCACTCCGGCCTGGCGCATCATCGCGTCCAGGGCGTCCGGCGGGGCCAACGTGGTGCGGACGGCGTGGCCGGGAGGCAGCCCGAGGCCCATCGCGTCGGACTTGGCCACGATGACCGGTTTGGTCCGGGCCAGGCGGCGGGCCAGCCGGGAAAACTTGCGCGGATTGCCGATCGATTCCAGGTACAGCCCGACGGCGGTCGTGTCGGCGTCGTCCTCCCAGAACTGCATCATGTCGTTGCCGGAGACGTCGGCGCGGTTGCCGGCGGAGAGGAACGTGGAGATCCCGACGCGGCGCCGGCTGGAGGCGGCGTAGAGGGAGACACCGATCGCTGCCGACTGGCTGAACAGGCCCAGGCCGCCGCGGCGGCCCAGCGAGGGGGCCATCGAGGCGTTGAGGGACACGGCAGGGTTGGTGTTCATGATGCCAAGTGACGCGGGGCCGATCACGCGCATGCCGTTGGCGCGGGCCTGCCTGACGAGTTCGCGCTGCCGGGCGAGGCCGCGTTCGCCGTCGTCCGCGTAGCCTGCCGTGGCCACCACGATCCCCTTGACGCCCGCGGCGCCGCATTCCTCCACGACTTTCGGGACCTCGGAGTAGGGGACGGCGATGATGGCGAGATTGACGGGGCCCGGCACCTCGGAAAGCCGGGCGAAGGAGAGCATGCCGGCGAGCTCGAACGCCTCGGGGTTGATCGCGTAGACGGGGCCGGTGAAGCGGCCCTCGATGATGTGCTCCAGCAGCTGGTAGCCCACGGTGCCCCATTTGCGGCTGGCACCGATCACCGCCACGGAAGACGGGGCGAGCAGTTCCTGGATGCTGCGGGCCTCGGCGCGGTGTTCGCGGGACTCCATCACGGCGCGGGACTTGTCCGTGGGGTCGATGTTGAATTCGAGGCTGACCACACCGTCGTCGAAGTGGCGTTTGACGTCGTACCCGGCGTCGGAGAACACCATCAGCATCTTCCGGTTTTCCGGGAGCACCTCGGCACTGAACTTCCGGATCCCGTTTTCCCGGGCGGCGGCGGCGAGGTGTTCGAGCAGGATGGACCCGATGCCGCGGCCCTGGTGCGCGTCGGCGATGTTGAACGCGACTTCGGCTTCTTCGGGGTCATCGAGCCGGTCATACCGGCCGATGCCCATGATTTCGCCGCCGATGGTGATCACCAGGGCCACACGGTCCTTGTAGTCCACCTCGGTGAACCGTTTGAGTTCCTTGGCGGAGAGTTTGGACTTGAACGCGAAGAACCGCATGTAGATGGACTTCTGCGACTGCCCTCCGTGGAAGGCCTGGACGGCGTCCGCATCAGCGGGGTGGATCGGGCGCAGATGGGCGGTCCCGCCGTCGCGCAGGACAACATCGGCTTCCCAATATTCCGGATATACGCCGTCCGCGGGCTGATCCACCATAGGCTTAGCCTAGTCATAATCTTTTGCAGCACACGTTCAGCACCCCTCAGAAGGACCCACCAGCCTCATGGCCCGCCGCCAAACCACGCCCCCGGCAGGGGAAGCCAGCACCGATTTCGTAGAGAATATCGTCGACATCGACGTCACATCGGAGATGGAAGGATCGTTCCTCGAGTACGCCTATTCGGTGATCTACTCGCGTGCCCTTCCGGATGCCCGCGACGGACTGAAGCCGGTGCAGCGGCGCATTCTGTACATGATGAGCGAGATGGGCCTCCGCCCGGACCGCGGCCACGTCAAGAGCGCCCGCGTGGTGGGCGAGGTCATGGGCAAGCTGCACCCGCACGGTGACACGGCGATCTACGACGCGATGGTGCGCATGGCGCAGGACTTCTCGCTGCGGCTGCCGCTCATCGACGGTCACGGCAACTTCGGCTCGCTCGACGACGGCCCGGCGGCCCCGCGGTACACCGAGGCCCGGCTGGCGGCCGCCGCACTGACCCTGACGGACCACCTCGACGAGGACGTCGTCGACTTCGTCCCCAACTACGACAACCAGCTGACCCAGCCGGACGTGCTGCCGGCCGCGTTCCCGAACCTGCTGGTCAACGGCGCCACCGGCATCGCCGTCGGCATGGCCACGAACATGGCACCGCACAACCTGGTGGAAGTGATTGCCGCCGCCCGGCACCTGATCGAGCACCCGGACGCCACGCTCGAGGACATCATGAAGTTCGTCCCCGGCCCGGACCTGCCCACGGGCGGCCGGATCGTAGGCCTGGACGGCATCCGCGACGCCTACGCCACGGGCCGCGGCTCGTTCAAGACCCGGGCCAAGGTGGAGGTCGAGCAGCTCTCGGCCCGCCGCACCGGTCTGGTGGTCACGGAACTGCCGTACATGGTGGGCCCGGAGAAGGTGATCGAGAAGATCAAGGACGCCGTCAACGGCAAGAAACTCACCGGCATCAGCGACATCGTGGACCTCACGGACCGCAAGCACGGCCTCCGCCTGGTCATTGAGCTGAAGAACGGCTTCAACCCCAACGCCGTGCTCCAGCAGCTGTACCGCTACTCGCCGATGGAGGATTCCTTCGGCATCAACAACGTCACCCTCGTGGACGGGCAGCCGCAGACCCTCGGGCTGCTGCAGCTGCTCTCCGTCTACGTTGAGCACCGCATCAACGTCGTCCGCCGCCGCACCGCCTTCCGCCTCGGCAAGAAGAAGGACCGCCTGCACCTGGTGGAGGGCCTCCTGATCGCGATCGTGGACATCGACGAGGTCATCCAGATCATCCGTTCCTCGGACGAGGCGGCCGCGGCCCGGACCCGGCTGATGTCCATCTACGACCTTTCCGAGATCCAGGCCAACTACATCCTGGAGCTCCGGCTCCGGCAGCTGACCAAGTACTCCCGGATCGAACTCGAGAAGGAGCAGGACGAGCTGCGCCGCGAGATCGCCGAGCTGGAAGCCATCCTCGGCTCCAGCGAGCGGCTCCGCGCCCTGGTGTCCGCCGAGCTGGCCGAAATCGCCGAGAAATACGGCACCCCGCGCCGCACCGTCCTGCTCGAATCCGAGGCCGTCTCCCCCACGGTCGCCGCCCTGGCCGCCGCCCCGGGAGCCAAGGGCAAGGCCGCTCCGCTGGCGCTGGAGATCGCGGACGATCCCTGCTGGGCGATCCTGACCGCGTCCGGCCAGATCGCACGCACCGCCAACCAGGACAGCCTCGCGGAGGCCGGCCCGCGGACCCGGCACGATGTGTTCACCTCCGTGGTCAAGACGTCCGCGCGCGGCGAGATTGCCGCCGTCACCTCACAGGGGCGCATGCTCCGCCTCCAGGTGATGGACATGCCCGTGCTGCCGCCGACCTCCGGCACGCCGAACCTGGCCGGCGGGGTGCCGGCCAAGGACTTCATCACGCTGCTCAAGGGCGAATCCCTCGTGACGTTCGCGCCCCTGGAGGAGGTGCTGGCGATCGGTACCGCGCAGGGCGTGGTCAAGCGGGTCCAGCCCGACTACCCGCTGAACCGCGAGGACTGGGAAGTCATCGCCCTCAAAGACAAAGACACAGTGGTGGGGGTCGCCCCCGCGGGATCCGACGACGTCGACCTCGTCTTCGTGACGCGGCAGTCGCAGCTCCTGCGCTTCCCCGCCTCCGCCGTCCGTCCGCAGGGCCGCACCGCAGGGGGCATGGCCGGCATCAAGCTGGCTGCCGGGGACCGCGTCATGTTCTTCGGCACCGCCAGCCCGGCCGACGGCGACGCCGTCGTCGTCACCATCGCCGGCACGGACGGGGCGCTGCCCGGTACTGCCCCGGGGGCCGCCAAAGTCACCGCGCTGTCCGAGTACCCTGCCAAGGGCCGCGCCACCGCAGGGGTCCGGGCACACCGTTTCCTCAAGGGCGAGGACACCCTGCTGCTCGCTTGGGCCGGCCACGGCCCTGCGAAGGCATCCTCCCTCGCCGGCGTGGCCCGCTCCCTTCCCGGGGAACACGGCCGCCGCGACGGGTCCGGCATTCCGCTCTCCCAGGCCATCGACGCGATTGGACCGAGCATGGCGTGGCAGCCGGAGCCCGGGGCGGAAGGCTAGGCCCGCTGGGGTTTTGGGGCTGCGGGTGTCCCGGGGCGCTCGTCACGCCCGCCGCTCACTCATTCACCACGAGTGGCCGCTATAAGGCCTGCCAATGCGGCCATTCGTGGTGAATGGCCGGCACGGGGCTCAGCCACGTACCCCGGCACCCCTGATGCGGGCCGGACATGAAGGGCCGGGCGCCTCGGCTCTGGCGGAATACCCCTAGACTGCTCGCATGCCTATCATCCCTGATATCAAGGATTGGACCTGGGTCCTGCAGCGGCCCTGCCCGGAGTGCGGTTTCGATGCCTCGGCGGCGACGCCCGCGACGGCGCCGGGAATCGTGGAGAATATGCTTCCCCGCTGGCGTGCGGCCCTGCGGCGCCCCGACGTGGCGGAACGGCCCGACGAGAACACCTGGTCCGTCCTCGAATACGCCTGCCACGTGCGCGACGTCTTCGCCCTGTTCGACCACCGGCTCGGCCTGATGCTGACCGAGGATGACGCCCGGTTCGCGGATTGGGACCAGGACCTCTCTGCGGTCGAGAACGATTATGCCAACGCCGACCCGGCCGAGGTCAGCACCGAACTCACCGCAGAGGGCGAGCAGATCGCCGCTTCCTTCGGCCGCGTCCCGGAAGATCAGTGGCGGCGCAAAGGCACCCGCAGCAACGGCTCGGAGTTCACCGTCCTGACGTTCTCGCAGTACTTCCTGCACGACGTGGTCCATCACCTCCACGATGTGGATGGATAGCGCGTGGATGGATAGCGCGATGATGGGTAGCGTGTGGACGGGTAGCTACAGTTCCTTGTCCCACGCCATGCTGGTGTTGACGGCGACGTAGCCCATCTTGGCGTAGAGGGCCAGGGCGCCGGTGGGGTTTTCCGAGTCGACGTCGAGCGAGGCCTTGTCCATGCCTGCCGCGGCGAAGCGGCGCATCGCATCGGCGAGCAGGGCCTGCGCCACCCCGCGGCCGCGGTACTCGCGCCGCACGCCCAGCAGGTCCGTGTAGCCCTCTTTGTAGCCACGCGACACGGCCCCCACCTCGTCATGGCTCGCGAGCTGGTAGCCGGCCACTTCCCCGGTGGACCGCTCCACGGCGACGGCGCTCAGGTCCGGCCGGGCCAGCGGATCATTCACCACAAAGCCCCATCCCTCCTCATCCCGGGGCTCGCTGCCCCAGTGGTCCCGGAAGGCGTCATTATGCGCCAGCCGGACGGGCTCGTGCAGCTCGGGTCCGAAGCCCACGAGTTCCAGTCCCTCGTCCAGCACGGCATCGGGAAGGCCGTCGTTGAGGGGCCGGTGCATCTCGTTGTAGTAGCGGACAATCCGGTAGCCGGCGTCCTCGAACAGGGCGGCCTGATGCGTATGCTGCTGCTCGCTATGGAGCCGCAGCCTCGGCGTGGAATCCGGCACGGCGTCGTCGGCGAAACGCTGGCGGGTCCTCGCCTCCATCCAGCCCAGCAGTCCGGTGCCGATCCCTTTCCCTTGCCAGGCGGGATCGACGCAGCCGTACCCGATGACCTTATCGCCGTCCGGGTTCTTAGTGATCCGGCCGTAGGCCCGGGCCACCCCGTCCGGGTCGAAGCCGAGGATGGTGTTCGCGTCGGCCGGGTTCTTCCGGGAATCGAGGACCTGTTCCAGATCGGCGCGGCGCTCGAACCAGACGGGCTGTTCGACGGCGGCCGTCCGGGCAATCAGCTCCGCCCAGCCGTCCAGGTCTGCGGTCCCGGCGGGCCGCCAGTGCAGGCGTGGGTCCAGGCTGGTTTGCGGCCCTGCGTCGGGGTGTCCGTTCATGCCAACAGGCTAACGTCCGGCCTACCCCCGCGCCAGCAAAGGCGTTGACTCCGGTGTTGGCCCGGTGGCCGGTGCGGCCGCACTGTCCAGGTCGAGGCGGCTGTCATCCGGGGAGATGTCGTCCGGGTTATGCGTCACGAGGACCACGGTGCGGTCCCGCAGCCCGTTCCGGAGTTCGGCCAGCATCGCCCGGCCGGACTCCGCATCCAGGTGGGCGGTGGGTTCGTCCAGCAGGATCACGTCCGCCCCGGTCAGGAGCGTGCGGGCCACGGCAAGGCGCTGCCGTTCGCCTCCGCTGAGGAAGGCCCCTCCCGGTCCGATCCGGGTGTCCACGCCGTGCTCCAGCCGCCCGATCAGCGGCGCGAGGCCAACAGCGGCCAGGGCATCCTGCAATTGCTGCTCCGTTGCTCCCCCGCGCTGGCCTTCCGGAAGGCCCAGCAGCAGGTTGCCGCGGATGGTCGAGTCGAAGAGGTGCGCCTCCTGCGGGCACCAGGCCGCACGCCCGCTGAGCAGGACCTGACCGCCGGCGGCCGGGAGGAAGCCCAGGACGACGGCGAGCAGCGTGGATTTTCCGGACCCCGAGCCCCCGGTGACGGCGAGCCAGCGGCCGGGTTCGGCGGTGGCGGTGACGCCGGTGAAGACCGGCGGGCCGCCCGGCCACGCGGCCGCAAGGTCCCGGAGCTCGATCCCGGCGTGGCCGCCAGGCCTGCCGGCCACGGGGACCAGCCCACCGGACGCGTCGGCGTCGGCGCCGTCGAGGACGCCGGCTTCGCCGACCCGCCGGAGCACGGCACGCAGCGCCGGGTACTGGCGGACCGCCGTCGTGATGGCCGCGTAGGGCTCCACCAGCGCGAGTTGGAGCAGGACCACGACGGCGACCGTCGACGCTTCGACCGCACCGCTAAGGGCCAAGGGGGCCGCCAGCACCGCGCTGGCCAGGGCGGCAGTGCCGCAGGCCAGCACCGTCAGGCCCTGGCCAAGCCCTTCTGCCCATGCCGAGCGTTGGGAGGCTGCGGTTGCCGAGCGGTCGGCCCGCGTGATGGCGGCGAGCACCGGCGCCGCGACGCTGTTGGCGTGGAGTTCGGCGCGGGCGTCGAGGGCCGCCGCGACCTGGCGGAGGACGCCGGAGCGCAGCCGCTGCTCGTTCCTGGCGGACATCCGGTCCGCGGCCAACGCGAGGGCCGGAGCTGCCGCGAGGCTCACCAGGGCGGCCGCGACGACGGCGGGAAGCGCGGCCGGCAGCAGCAGGGCGATGCCGGCGACGGCCGCGGCTCCGACGGCGACGGCGGTCAGCGGCGGCAGGACCACGCGGGGCAGCAGCTCCCGGACCGTGTCGACGTCGTCCACCACGGTGCCCAGGACGTTGCCGCCCTGCAGCAGCCGGCGCAGCGAGAGGGCGCGGCGGCTCAGCGACTCCCAGAGCCTGCCACGGAGCCGGGTCAAGGCGGCGAAGACGGCGTCATGCAGCAGGAGCCGTTCGAGGTAGCGCAGGCATGCCCGGCCGATGCCGAAGAACCGGACGCCCACGATCGCCGTGAGCAGGTACAGGATGGGCGGCTGCTCGCTGGCGCGGATGATCAGCCAGCCGGAGAGCCCGGCGAGGGCGACGGCGAAGAGGGCCGCCAGGGTGCCGACAACGCCGGCCGCGGCGAACTTGGCCCCGACCGGGGCGAGCAGCCGGCGGAGCTGGGCGGCCGTGGAAGCGCTCTCGGTGCTTCCGGCGGCCCCGTCGTGCGGCATGCCGGTGTTCCCGGCCGGCCGGAATCCGGGCTGACCGGGCTCGGCCGGTCCGGCGTCGGCCCGGCGGACCTCAAAGTGCGGGGCTTCGACGCCGGGCACGCCGGCAGCGGCAGTGGCAGTGGCAGTGGCGGCCGCAGACTCGATCGTGGCGCCGGGTGCCACTGCCACAAGGTTGTCGGCGAGTTCCCGGGTCTGCCGGTCGTGGGCCACCAGCAGCACGGTGACCTTTCCGCGGAGCGCGGTGATGGCGCCGCTGACCGCGGTGGCCGATTCCCGGTCCAGGTGGGCGGTGGGTTCATCGAGCAGCAACAAGGTGGCGCCCGCCTCGATCCGGGCGAGGCCGCGCGCCAGTGCGGCGCGGCGCAGCTCCCCCGGGCTGAGTTCGGCGGGATGCTTCGCGGCGAGGTGCTCCGCGGCGCAGGCTGACAGGCAGCGCAGGGCCGTGGCGTCGCCAATGCCGGACAGGGAACCAGGTCCGGCGCCGGATGCCGCGTCGGCCGCCGCAGCTCCCAGATACAGCCGGACTTCGTCCAGCACGGTCGGGGCGACCATCACGGGATGCTGCGGCACCCAGGCGATGTCCGCCGTCGTAAACCCTTCGAGCCGTCCGGTGACCGTTGTTTGCCGGTCGGGCCGGTCAGCGTCGCCGCCGGTTCCGATGGTGCCCGCCAGCACGCCCAGGACTGTGCTCTTGCCGGCGCCGCTGGGGCCGTCGAGGGCGGTGATCCGTCCCGCGGAGGCGGTGAAGCTCAGAGGCCCGACGGCGGCATCCGCCCTGCCGCCGTAGCGGACCGTCAGTCCGGCCACGCTGAGGGCGGGCGGGCCCGCGGGGACACCGGATCCGGCGTCGGAAGCGGAGGAGGCGGCAGCGGGCCGCAGCGGAGCGGGCTCGGGCGCTTCCAGGACGGTGGTGGTTTCGGCGAGCGCGGCACGGCCTTCATCGCTGGCGTGGTGTGCGGTGCCCAGTTCGCGGAGCGGGAGGTAGCAGTCGGGGGCGAGGATCAGGGCCAGCAGCCCCGCCTCGAGGGCCATGTCGCCGTGCACGAGGCGGACACCGATGAAGACGGCGACGACTGCGACCGAGATGGTGGCGATGAGTTCCAGTGCAAGGGCGGAGAGGAAGGCGGTCCGCAGGGTGCCCATGGTCCGGTGGCGGTATTCCTCGGAGAGGTCCTCGAGGGCCTTGCGTTGGGCGGTGGCGCGGCCCAGGCCCACGAGGACGGGCAGGCCCTTGGCGAGCTCGAGCATGTGGCTGGACAGCCGGGCCAGGGTCGACTGGGCCTCCCGGACGCGGTCTTCGGTGTAGCGGCCGATCAGGACCATAAAGAGCGGCACCAGCGGCACGGTCAGCACGATCACGGCGGCGCTGATCCAGTCGGCAAACAGGATGCGGGCGCCCAGCAGCAGCGGGATCGCTGCGCAGTTCACCAGGGCGGGCAGGAACTGGGTGTAGTAGTTGTCGAGGGCGTCCAGTCCCCGGGTGGCGAGAATGGCTAGCCCGCCGTCGGAGGGGCCGGCGGCCCGGGTGCCGTTGCGCAGCGTACGCTCGAGCAGTTGCGAGCGCAGTTCCTCCTTCACGCCCAGCGCGGCCCGGCGCGAAGCAACGGCCTGGGCCCAGACGGTCAGGGACCGCAACACGACTCCGGCGACCCCCCAGTACAGCTGGTCACCCCAGCCGGGATCGCCTGCCATCAGCCCGGCAAGCATGGAGGCTACGGCCTGCCCCATCAGGACGAGGGACAGTGCCTTCAGGGCAGCAAGCAGGCCCAGCAGGTAGAGGGCGGCGCGGTTGGCGGGGCCGGAGGGGAACTGCGGTGTCATAAGTTGTTAGTCCTTTGGTGCCAGCGCCCTGGCGGCGATGGCAGGGAGGAAACTGTGGGCCTCGGGAATGTGCGCGCTGCTCACCCGGCGCCGGAAGACCCAGTACGTCCAGGCCTGGTACGCGAGGACCAGCGGCAGCCCGATGCACGCGACGATGCTCATCAGCCCCAGGGTGTAGTCCGAGGAGGAGGCATTGGAGATGGTCAGGTTGAAGTCCGGATTCAGCGTGGACGGCAGCACAACGGGGAACGCGGCACCAAAGATCGAGGCGCTGCCCAGCAGCAGGAACGTGCCCAGGGACAGGAACGCCCGGCCTTCGGCACCCGTGCGGGCAAAGTTCCACGCCAGGACGGCGGCCACGACGGCGGCGACGACGGCCAGCACGGTCCACACCTCGCCGCTGAGCAGCTGCAGGCTGACCGCCCAGCCCGCCATCGGCAGCAGGAGGACAGGCAGGAGCCGGACGAACCACTGGCGTGCGCGGTGCCGGACGTCGCCGTCGGTCTTCAGCGCCAGGAAGGCGAGGCCGTGCAGCAGCGAGAATCCGACGACGGCGAGGCCGCCGAGCACTGCGTAGGCGCTGAACCAGGCGAAGGGCCCGCCTTCTCGGTCGCCGTTGGCGTTCAGCGGAAGTCCGGTGGTGGTGAGCCCCAGGGCGGCTCCGATACCGAAGGCCGCCACGAGGGAGCCCAGGGAGATGGCCCAGTCCCAGCGGGCACGCCACCGCGGGTTGTCCACCTTGCCCCGGTACTCGAAGGCCACGGCGCGGAAGATGAGGGCCACCAGGACCAGCAGCAGCGGCAGGTAGAGCGCGGAGAACAGGGACGCATACCAGAACGGGAAGGCCGCGAACGTGGCGCCGGCGGCGGTCAGGAGCCAGACCTCGTTGCCGTCCCAGACCGGGCCGATCGTGTTGAGCAGCACGCGGCGTTCGGTGTTGTTCCGGGCGAAGCCCTTCATCAGCATTCCGACGCCGAGGTCGAAGCCCTCGAGAAAGAGATAGCCCGTCCACAGCACCGCGATGGCGATGAACCAGATGGTGGGAAGCAGTTCCATGCTGAGTATCCTCTGCGTTTCTTGTGGGAGCGAAGGCCTAGTAGGCGAAGGCCAGGACGTCGTCCCCGGGCTTGCCGGGGCCACCGTCCTTGGGGGTGGCGTCCTCGTTCTCGTCGACGGGGACGTGCGCGAGTTCCGGCATGGCGCCCGCAACGCCGCCGCGGATGTACTTGACCAGCAGCTTGACCTCGACCACCAGCAGCACGGCGTACACGGCGGTGAGCACGATCAGGGAGGTCAGCAGCTCGCCGGCCGAGACGCCGGGTGAGACGGCCGCGGCGGTGAACATAAACACCTGGTCGATCCCGCTGGGGTCCGGGTTGGGGGCGACGACGAACGGCTGCCGGCCCATCTCGGTGAAGATCCAGCCGGCCGCGTTGGCCCCGAACGGCGCCAGGATTCCGAACACTGCCAGCCGCATCAGGCCGCGGGAGGCGGGGACGGTCCCCTTGCGGGTGAGCCAGAGCGCGACCGGCGCCGCTGCTGCCGCCAGGATGCCGAAGCCGATCATCATCCGGAAGCCCCAGTAGGTGACCTCCATGACCGGGACGTACTGGATCTCCTGGCCGGCCCGTTCCCCGTAGATGGGGTTATCCGGCAAGTGGGTGCCGTAGTCGGCCTTGTACTGGTCCAGCAGGCTGTTCACGCCCTGGACCTCGGTGGTGAAGTCCCCCTTGGCAAGGAAGGACAGGATGCCGGGGACCTCGATCACGGCGACGATGTCATCGCAGTTCTTGGAGCCAAGGTTGCCGATGCTCAGGATGGAAAAACCGGTGCCGTCGTGGCAGGCCGCTTCGGCGGCCGCCATCTTCATGGGCTGCTGCTCGAACATGAGCTTGCCTTGCAGGTCGCCGGTGAAGGCGGTCCCGGCGAAGGAGATCATGGCGACGACGGCGCCGATCCGCAGGGAGCGGATCCAGACGGCGTGGTCGGTGCGGTCCCGGCCGGGGATTGCGGACTCGCCGGGAACCACCTTGCCGTCCGCCCCGATCGTGTCGATCCCGTCGTGGCGGCGGCGCCACAGGTGGTACCAGGCGATGCCCAGCAGGAAGGCGCCGGCGACGGCGAGGGCGCCGAAGATGGTGTGCGGGACGGCGACGAGGGCGGTGTTGTTGGTGAAGACCGCCCAGGCGTCGGTCATCACGGGACGGCCGTCGATCATCTCGACGCCGACCGGGTGCTGCATCCAGCTGTTCGCCACGATGATGAAGTAGGCGGAGAAGACCGAGCCGATCACGGCGATCCACAGGCAGGCCAGGTGGACGGCGGGTTTGAGCTGCTTCCAGCCGAAGATCCACAGGCCAAGGAACGTCGATTCCACGAAGAACGCCAGCAGGGCTTCCATGGCCAGCGGAGCCCCGAACACGTCGCCCACAAAGCGGCTGTACTCACTCCATGCCATGCCGAACTGGAACTCCTGCACAATGCCGGTGGCGACGCCCATGATGAAGTTGATCAGGAAGAGCTTGCCCCAGAACTTGGTCATCCGGAGGTACTCGGGCTTGCCGGTGCGGTGCCACATCGTCTGGATCACGGCGACGACCAGGCCCAGGCCAATGGTGAGCGGCACCATCATGAAGTGGTAGACGGTGGTGATTCCGAATTGCCAGCGTGCGATTTCCAAGGCGTCCAAGGCAGTCCCTAACTTTGCTCGGCGAGCAACTTCTACGTCACGTAGAAAGCTTCTTCTACAGAGTGTAGAACACTTTGATGGTTGCCCGCACACCAGAGTCCCACGGGGCGCCGCGGCCCGCAATGGAGGCCTCGCCGGTCGGCGCAGGGCCCTTACCGGCCCCAGTGCAGCCTTCAGCCGGGCCTCCCCCGCCGGCTGAAGGAAACGGCCCGGGAGCGGGGCGCGACACGCCCGGGCGGCGCAGTTCTACTTCATGTAGAAACTATCCGCAAAACACGGTAAATTTAGGACTGAAGTATCCACTTACCGCCCGGCCGAATCGATTGGCCGAAGCGGCACTCAAGAAGGACGTACGGAATGGCAAGTCTCGGTGAACTGGAACGGGCAGTGATGGACCTGCTCTGGGCAGGCCATGAGGCTGCAACGGCGAACACGTTGCGGGATCTACTTGCGCAGAGCACCCGTGCGGAAAACGGCACCGCAGGGCATGAGGGCAAGGACCTGGCCGTCACGACGGTCCTGACCGTACTCTCGCGCCTCGAGCGCAAAGGCCTGGTGGCGCGCGAACGCGGCACCCGCCCCCACCGCTACCAGGCAGTTTCCAGCCGTGAGGACCACACCGCTGAACTGATGCACGAGGTCCTGGGATCCGCGCCGGACCGGGAGGCCGTGCTGGCACGCTTCATTGGCTCCGTCACCGACACCGAGGCAGAAACGCTGCGCAAGCTGCTGGGACTCAGCTAGCACCCGATGTTCTGGACCTCATGGTTTCTGGCGGTCCTGGCGGTAGTGCTGGCCTGGCCGGTGCCTATCCTGCTTTCCCGCGCCCAGTGGCCGGCGCGTTCGCCGTTCACGGCCATGCTGCTTTGGCAGGCCATCGCCCTGGCCGGCGGGCTGTCCATGATCGGCGCCATGCTGGTCTACGGCCTGGAACCGGTCGGCGACAACCTGCTGGCGGGGCTGGAGGCCCTGGCCGGAATGGTGTTCAACAATGCGCCCACCACGGAACTGGGCTTCTGGCATATCTTCGCCCTCTCGGCCGCGGCGTTGCTCACTGCCCATCTGGTGTTCACGCTGCTGCTGACCTATTACAAGATCCAGCGCCAGCGGCGGCGGCACCGGGAACTGCTGGCGCTACTGGCCTCCCCCTCCGCGGACGGGCCCAGGACCATGGTGATCAACGTCGACTCCCCCGTTGCGTACTGCCTGCCCGGAGGCGCGCGTTCGGTCACAGTGCTCTCCGATGGGCTCATGGCGGCACTGGAACCCGCAGAGCTCCGCGCTGTCCTGAACCATGAAAACGCCCACCTCGACCAGCGCCACCATCTGCTGCTCTGGGCCTTTGCAGCCTGGCGGCAGGCCCTTCCCTGGCTGCCCACCACGCGGCTGGCCCAGGAAGCGGTCAGCTCGCTGATCGAGATGCTCGCCGACGATGTCGCGCTAAAGACCGCGAGCAAGGCCACCCTGATCAAGGCGATCGCGATTGTGGCCAGCGGATCGCCTGGCGCCCCGGACGCCCGGATGGCCTTCGGCGGACCGGAACTGTCCGACGTCGAGCCCGGCCAGCCCGGTGCCACCGGCGGCTCCGATTCGGCCCGGACGACGGCGTCCCGCGTCAGCCGCCTGCTCTCCCCGCAGCCTCCGCTGCCGGAACCCGTGCGCGCCGCGGTGGTCGCGGCCTGCCTGCTGCTGCTGGCGGTCCCGACGGCCCTGCTGATCGTCCCCGGCCTGCTGGGCTGAGGCCCTCCGCGGGGGTGCCGCCAAAGGCGGCCGTCGTGTGCTGACTACACAGGTGCCGGGCCCGCCGACTGTCTCCGGCCGGCGCCTGGTGTCAGGCGTCGATGCGCTCCCGGTCCAGGCTCGCGGCCCCGGCGATGATGAAGTCCTTGCGGGGGGCGACGTCGGAGCCCATCAGCAGGTCAAAGGTCTCCTCGGCCTGCTTGGCGTTGTCGATGCCTACCTTGCGCAGGGTGCGGTGCCGGGGGTCCATGGTGGTCTCGGCCAGCTGCTCCGCGTCCATCTCGCCCAGGCCCTTGTAGCGCTGGATCGGTTCCTTATACCGTTTGCCTTCCTTGGCAAGCCTGGCCAGCAGGACGTGCAGTTCAGCCTCCGCGTAGGTGTAGATCATCTCGTTGGCCTTCTGGCCGGCGTTGATGACCTCCACCCGGTGCAGCGGCGGGACGGCAGCGAAGACGCGGCCCTCCTCGATCATGGGGCGCATGTAGCGGAAGAACAGCGTCAGCAGGAGCGTGCGGATGTGGGCGCCGTCGACGTCGGCGTCGGTCATCAGGATGACCTTGCCGTACCGGGCAGCGCTGATGTCGAAGCTCCGGCCGGAGCCTGCGCCGACCACCTGGATGAGGGCCGCGCACTCGGCGTTGGAGAGCATGTCGCCCACCGAGGCCTTCTGGACATTGAGGATCTTGCCGCGGATGGGCAGCAGCGCCTGGAAATCGGAGGAGCGCGCGAGTTTGGCGGTGCCCAGCGCGGAGTCGCCTTCCACGATGAACAGCTCGGACCGCGCGACGTCGTCCGTGCGGCAATCCGCGAGCTTGGTGGGCATGGAGGACGTCTCGAGGGCGTTCTTGCGGCGCTGGGTTTCCTTGTGGACGCGGGCGGAGATGCGCGACTTCATCTCGCTGACAACTTTTTCCAGCAGCAGCGCCGACTGCGCCTTGTCGTTGCGGTTGGATGAGGTCAGCTTGGCGTTGATTTCCTGTTCGACCACCTTGGCCACGATGGCCCGCACGGCCGAGGTGCCCAGGATCTCCTTGGTCTGGCCCTCGAACTGCGGCTCGGCAAGCCTGACGGTGAGGACTGCGGTGAGCCCCGCGAAGATGTCGTCCTTTTCGATTTTGTCGTTGCCGGCCTTGAGCTTACGGGCATTGGTTTCGACCGCTTTGCGGAAGGTCTTCAGGAGCGCCTGCTCGAAGCCGGACTGGTGGGTTCCGCCCTTGGGCGTGGAGATGATGTTGACGAAGGTGCGTACGGTGCTGTCGTAGCCGATGCCCCAGCGGAGGGCGACGTCGACCTCGCAGTCCCGCTCGACCTCCTTGAGGTGGCTGTGGCCCTTCTCATCCAGGACCGGCACGGTTTCCTTGAACTTGCCGGCGCCGTGGAGCCGCCAGATGTCCGTGACTGCGGGGTCGGCGGCGAGGAACTCGACGAACTCGGAGATGCCGCCGTCGTGGTGGAACACTTCCTCGTGCGGGCCGGACTCGCCCGGGGTGCCGGGGAGCCTGCGCTCGTCCCGGACGGTGAGTTTGAGGCCGGGGACCAGGAAGGAGGTCTGCCGGGCGCGGGCGGCGAGTTCGTCGTAGGAGAACTTCGCGTCCGGGGTGAAGATCTGGCGGTCCGCCCAGTAGCGGATCCGGGTGCCGGTGACGCCGCGCTTGGCCTTGCCCACGACGTCGAGGACGGAACCGTCGATGAACGGTTCGAACACTGCGGCCGGGTCCGGCCTGGTTCCGCTGTCCTTGAAGCGGCCGGGCTCGCCCCGGCGGAAACACATCCGGTAGGTCTTGCCGCCCCGGTCGACGTCGACGTCGAGACGGGCTGACAGGGCGTTCACGACCGAGGCGCCGACGCCGTGCAGGCCGCCCGAGGCGGTGTAGGAGCCGCCGCCGAACTTGCCGCCGGCGTGGAGTTTGGTGAAGACAACCTCGACGCCGCTCAGCCCGGTTTTTGGTTCGATGTCCACCGGGACGCCGCGGCCGTCGTCGTGGATCTCCACCGAGTTGTCCGCGTGGAGGATGATTTTGATGTCGTGGCCGAAACCGGCGAGAGCCTCGTCCACGGAGTTGTCGATAATTTCCCAGAGGCAGTGCATAAGACCGCGGGAGTCGGTGGAGCCGATGTACATGCCCGGACGCTTGCGGACCGCTTCGAGACCCTCCAGCACGGAGAGATGCCGGGCGGTGTAATCAGAACTGGGTGCCACGGGGCGGAGACTCCTTCAGGAACGGGACCGTCGCCATGGGGACGGGCAAAGCTGTTTGGCGCTCTTCCTAGGGTAGTCGGAGTGCCGCCGTCCGGCGTGCTGCCACTCCCCACGGCGGCTCCGCGCGCGGGAAGCCGTTACCGAGACGTGATACGCGTACAGCGAAAGTGGGTCATCCCAGCCATGGTTTCGCTGCGAATGCTGGTTATATAGGTATACCGATCTACCAAGGAGGCCGAACATGACAACAGCAGTTGCGGACCGCACACTCAGCACCGTCGACCGGTGCGATCGCTGCGGAGCACAGGCGTATGTCCGGGTTGTTCTCGGCGCCTCCGGGGGTGAGCTTCTTTTCTGCGGCCACCACGCCCGTGCCGTAGAACCGACGCTCAGGCCGCTCAGCTCCGACTGGCACGACGAGACGGCTCGTCTTCACGAGAAGCCGCCGGTTCCGGTCGACTAGACCAATTGAGAAAGGGTCCTTCCGTTTTTCGGAAGGGCCCTTTCCGCTTTAACCCGGCTCCAAGCGGTGCTATCCCGCACTTAACGAAAACGCGGGGTCACTTCCGGCCCAATCCTCCGAAGAGGATGGGCAGGACGTGACCCCGCGTTGTTTGGTTCGTGCCTAGTCCAGGTAGTCCCGGAGGACCTGGGACCGCGACGGGTGCCGCAGCTTGGACATGGTCTTGGATTCGATCTGGCGGATCCGCTCACGCGTGACGCCGTAGACCTTGCCGATTTCGTCTAAGGTCTTCGGCTGTCCGTCGGTCAGGCCGAAGCGCATGGCGACCACGCCGGCCTCGCGCTCGGAGAGGGTGTCCAGCACCGAGTGCAGCTGTTCCTGCAGCAGGGTGAAGCTCACGGCGTCGGCCGGGACCACGGCCTCGGAGTCCTCGATGAGGTCACCGAATTCCGAGTCGCCGTCTTCGCCCAGCGGGGTGTGCAGGGAGATCGGCTCGCGGCCGTACTTCTGGACCTCGACGACCTTTTCGGGCGTCATGTCCAGTTCGAGGGCCAGCTCTTCCGGGGTGGGTTCGCGTCCGAGGTCCTGCAGCATCTGGCGCTGCACGCGGGCGAGTTTGTTGATGACTTCCACCATGTGCACCGGGATGCGGATGGTGCGGGCCTGGTCGGCCATGGCGCGGGTGATCGCCTGGCGGATCCACCAGGTGGCGTACGTGGAGAACTTGAAGCCCTTGGTGTAGTCGAACTTCTCGACAGCACGGATCAGGCCCAGGTTGCCTTCCTGGATGAGGTCCAGGAAGAGCATGCCGCGGCCCGTGTAGCGCTTGGCCAGCGAGACAACGAGGCGGAGGTTGGCCTCCAGCAGGTGGTTCTTGGCACGCTTGCCGTCGTGGATGACGAATTCGAGCTCACGCTTGAGCTTCGGCTCCATGGACCCGTCGTCGGCCGCGATCTTTTCCTCGGCAAAGAGTCCGGCCTCGATGCGCAGGGCGAGGTCGACTTCCTGCTCGGCGTTCAGCAGGGCGACCTTGCCGATCTGCTTCAGGTAGTCCTTGACAGGGTCAGCGGTGGCACCGGCGGACATGACCTGCTGCACGGGGGCGTCGTCGTCGTCGGCATCGGAGTAGACGAATCCGGAGCCGGTGGCGGCTGTGGCGGCCTTGCCCGGGATCTCCTCGCCGTCTTCACCGATCTCAACGGCTTCAACGACGGCATCGTCGAGGTCAACCTCGACATCGTCGTCGGCGTCGTCGTCACCGTTTGCGGCTTTGCCTGCGGCCTGTGCCGCGGCTTTGGCGCCGGGCTTGGGCCCGCGCTTCTTGGGTTCAGGCTTGGCGACTGCCGATGCGGTGCCGTCACCTTCGGCCAAGGCGGCGTCTTTGACAGCCTTGTTGGCTGCGCGCGTGGCAGCGCGCTTGGCGCTCGTCGCCGCCTTCTTCTCCTCAGGGGACAATTCGGCCTGGTCGGCGGGTTCCTTCTTCGCGGAAGACGGGGTCACAGAAAACCTTTCTAGCGGCGGTCTGTGGAATCACCATACGGGCAACACCACTATGACCCTGTCAAGTCCGTGTTTTCCATCAGGTGCAATCACGACCAGCAGAGCCACTAAGTAGAACTCCTGGGGCGACCGTAATGTTCCCTGTTTCCAAGGTCGACTACGAGCACTTAATACACGGACCCAACCGGGTCTCGGCAACCATTGTCTCACGATTTTCGGAATCGACACCGCTCGCCGCCGACCGTGGCCAGCCAGCTGCAATATCCTGCGACCGGCGCCGCGGCCCGACCACGGCGGGGGCCGCGCCGCCCCGCCTTACGTCACCCCACCTCACCCCACCGCACACCGCATCCGCTTGCCCGCCCCGCTTCCGCACCGCCCCGCTATGGCTTTCGTCAGGCCACGTCCGGCTCGAAGCGCTGCCAGGCCGTCTCCCTCCTGCCCGCCCAGCCACAGAGAGTGCCGCGGCTTGTGAGTTCGTCCAGCAGTGCAGCCAAGCGGTAGCCCGGGTGTTCCGCGTCCGCGCGGCTGAACAACGCGTGGGCGTAGGACCCCTTGCCCCGGCACCATTCAATCCACCCCCGCCCGGTCAGTGCGGCTGCTCCGGCCTCGCCGCCGTCCGTCCCGAGCTGCTCAAGAATCCGCTCCAGGCTGGCCATCCTGGGCCAGTCGGGCACCGGTGGCGCCAGTCCCAGCAGTACCTCCCCGTAACCTGCCACCTCCGGCGGCGGCTGCTTCACAAAAGCGCTGCCGGACCCGGCTCCCCGGCCACGCGGCTCCCGCGGCGGGAATCCGTCCAGCGGCGGCAACGGAACAGGCGCCAGCGCCCCCGCTACTGATTCAGGCGGCCGACCATTCCGCCCGGCGCCGGGCGCACCGCCGCCCGGTGCCCCGGAGTCGAACACACCGAACTCCTCGGCGCCGCGTTCGGCGGTCTCGGGCCCGGCCGCGGCCATCACCAGGACCGCGTCGCGCCAGGGCAGTACGCACAGGGACGCCCGCAGGTACCCGGTGAGCGCCGCCGGCATCTGGGGCAGCGGCGAGGCCGCGGCCAGGACCCGGGACCAGACGTCCAGGACCTGGGCGAACTGCGCCTGGTCCCGCGCGCGGGAGGAGAACAGCCGCGCCCAGTCCCGCTGGGCCTCCAGCACTGCGGGATCCGCAACCGCCGGCGACGTTCCGAGCTCGGCGCCGGGGGCCGCGCCGACAGTACTGCCACGGAACACCATCTCGGCGTTCAGCCGGCTGTTCCTGATCTCGTCCACGGGCCGGCCCGGCGGTGCACAGCACGACGGGTCAAGGCAGTAGGCATTGCGCCAGTACTCCGCGCCGACGAGCCAAGCATCCCGGACCGGCATGCCGGCGTCGGCCAGCGCATGTTCGAGCTCGGCCAGGAGCGCCGCCCAGGGTGCACTGTCCTGGCGGGCGTCGGCGTCGGTGAAGAAGGCGAGCAGCGACCCGTCCGCTTCGTCGTCGGCTTCCAGATAGGACGCCACGGAACGGGCAAAGGCGGCCGGCCCGGCCGACCCCGGGCCCTCGGGGCTCTCAGGGGTGGGAAGGTCCACCCGGAGCGTGGCTCCGAGCCGTTTGCCCTGCATGGTCATGGCCACGAGGCTGCTGGCCGGCCAGTAGCCGAGGGAATGCGGTATGAACCCGAGGATATCCTCCGGGCCGGTGATTCTCAGGTGATCTTGAGCTGTCATAAGGCCAGCTTGGCCGGGCCGGCGGGCCCGGGTCAGGGGCGGGGTGCGCTATGTGGACAACCCCGGGGGAAACCGTCGGGGGCAACCGTCGGAGGCGAGACACGTTCCGCCGATCAGGGAGCCCAACAGCAGGGCGTCAGCGATCTGGCGTTCGGCGCCGCTCCGCGCTGAGCCGGCGCTGTTCGGCGAGGGCCTCGAGCAGCGGCGGCACCACGACGCCCTGGGCTGCCATCTGCCGCCGCACCTTCCGCCGGATGACCAGGATGGCCGCGGCCCCGCCTCCCAGCAGCAGGAACTGCACGCTCAGGGCGATCCGGAACGGATCGAGCCCGTACAGCTCGCCCCGGGAGAATCCGGTGGCGTAGAGGACATCCAGGACCAGTCCGATGAGGTAAATGGCGATGAGGGAGGCGATGAAGCCGCCCACGTTCACGATCCCGGTGGCAGTGCCGATCCGGTGCGCCGGGTTGAAGGTGCGGGCAAAGTCGAAGCCGATCATGGAACCGGGGCCGCCGACGGCGAGCACCACCACGAGCCCGGCCAGCAGCCATAAGGGGGAACGCCCCGGAAGGATGAGCACGGCCGCCCACGCCGCGGCGGTGGCAGCGGAGATCAGCAGGACCATGGTGGACCGCCGCAGGGGGTGCCGCGCAACGAAGGTGCCCATCAGCGGCCCGGCGGCGATGCCCGTGGCCACGTACAGAGTCATGAGCGCCGAGACCGTGGGGGTGTCCAGTCCCTGCGCGGAGATCAGGAACGGGTAACCCCAGGTCATCGCGAACACGGTGCCGCTGAACTGGACGGTGAAGTGGCTCCACAGTCCCAGCCGGGTGCCGGGCTGGCGCCAGGCATGGGACAGCGAGATCCCGGTGGCGCGCAGCCCGCTGGACGGTTCCCGCGCGGGGTGCCCCGGCGGGAAGTCCTGGAGCAGGACCAGCACCAGCACCAGGGCAAGGGCCGACATGGCCGCGAGCGTCAGGAAGGCGGGGGTCCAGCCGGCCAGATGCAGGATCATGGCGAACGGCACTACGGAAAAGAGCTGGCCGAGCTGGCCGGACATTCCTGTCAGCTGGGTGAGCAGAGGGACACGGGCGGGGGCGAACCAGATCGGGAGCAGCCGGATCACGCAGATAAAGGTCATCGCGTCCCCTGCGCCCACCAGTACCCGGCCCAGCACGCCGCCGGGGATGTTCTCGGCAAACGCCAGCTGGAGCTGCCCCAGGCCCATGAGCACGGCGCCGCCGGCAATCATGGCCCGGGAACCGAAACGGTCCACAAGGATGCCGACCGGAATCTGCAAGGCGGCGTAGACGAGGAGCTGCAGCACGGTGAAGAACGAGATTTCGGCCGCGCCGGCCTGGAAGCGTTCCGTGGCCTCGAGTCCCACCACGCCGAAGGACGTGCGCTGGCTCACTGCCACGAGGTACGCGAAGACCCCGATGATCCAGATCAGCCAGGCACGCGGTGAAGTCACTCCTCCATTATGCCCAGCAGGTGGAAAAAATAGTATTTATTCGCCGGGTTCTTTACGGGCCAGGTAGGCCTCGACGGCGGCGCCGAGGGCATCCGCATTGGGCAGCTGGTCGTTCTCGTCGGCGAGCAGGGACCGCCGGACGGTCCCTTCGGCGTTCTCGTCGTAGCGGGTTTCGAGCCGGGAAACCACCTGCTGCACATCCTCCGAGGCGTCAATCTGCTCGGCGATCTGGCGTCCGACCTCCCGGCCCGCTTCGCGGAGACGGTCCGTGGGCAGCATCAGCGAGGTGGCCGCGCCAAGGTATTCAAGGCCGGCGACGGCGGCGGTCGGGTATTCGGCTTCTGCAAGGTAATGCGGGACATGCATGACATAGCCGGCAACATTGCGCCCGGCTTCCGTGAGCCGCAGTTCCAGGAGGTGGCCGACGGCGGCGGGCACCTCGACGGTGGGCTTCCAGACCGAAATGCCCTCGATGAGGTCCGGCCGGTTGCCGTGCACCGTCACGCCGACGGGGCGGGTGTGCGGCACGGGCATCGGGATCGAATGGATCCAGGTGACGAGGTTGACGTCCAGCTCCTCGATGATTCCGACGACGGCGCGGGCGAACCGCTCCCACTGCAGGTCCGGTTCGAAGCCGGCCAGGAGCAGGAACGGGCTGCCGAGCCCGTCGACCAGACGGTACAGTGCCAGGCGCGGCGCCTGGTAGTCCTGCAGGTGGTCCTCGACGAAGCTGATCTGCGGGCGTCGGGTGCGGTAGTCGATGAGCTGGTCGGCGTCGAACTCTGCCACCCTCCCGACGTCCGGGGTGTCCAGCAGTTCGGCGGTGATCTGCTTGACGACGTGTCCTGCGTCGGCGAACCCGGTGAATCCCATGACGAGGTTCAGTCCGCGCAGTTCGGGGCTGTGGAACAGCGCGTCATCACGCAGGTAGAGCGTTTCGGGGTCCAGCAAGGAGCCGGAAATCCGTTCAATCACGGCATGTTCCTTTCGTCGTAGTCGTGGGGAGCGTCCGGGAGGGCCCTGCGGGGCGGCGGCGCTGTTATCGGGTACAACACGCCGGACCGCGGCGGCATTCCTGATCGGGGTGTGCTCCAGCTCTCATTCAATTGAACACCCGCGCCGGAGAGAGACTACGATCGGAGCTGGCCCCATGACGGCTTGAAGACACGATGTCTTTGTCCCGAATGGTCCCGTCTCAAACCGACAGTGGCTTCCGTTCCATGGCAGGGCGCCGAACATGCAGTTCCTGCCGAAAATACTCAAAGAATTGAGGACTTTCCTCGTGGTCAAGAATACCGAAGTGAAACTCAGTGCAATCGCAGGGGATCTCAAGAAGTCCCCCAGCGACGCCCTCGTCATCGGCGTCGGGCAGGGAACGGACGGCCCCGTCCTGCTCAGCAACCCCCTGACGGCCAAGGCCGCCGAGGCCCTGGCGGAATCACTGAGTGTTCTTGGCATCACCGGCGCAGCCGACCAGGCCCACCGCCTCCCCGGCCTGGCAGAAGCCGGGGCGAAGGTCCTGGTGCTCGCCGGCGTCGGCAAGGTATCCGCCACGCAGCCGCTCACCGAAGAAGCCCTCCGCCGCGCCGCCGGCTCGGCCGTCCGCCAGCTGGCCGGCGTCAGCACCGTCGCACTGGCCCTCCCGACGTCGTCACTCGGCGATGTCGCCGCCGTCGCCGAGGGCGCCGCGATGGGCGCCTACTCGTTCACCGAGTACCGCTCCTCCAAGGACGGCCTCAAGGACCCGGTAAAGAACGTCTTGATCGTCACCGACCTCGCCGCGGACAAGGGCCTCAAGGAGGTCCTGGACCGTGCCGCGCACATCGGCAAGGCCGTGAACGCCACCCGCACGCTGGTCAACCAGCCCCCGAGCCACCTCTACCCCGAATCCTTCGCGGAAGCGGCCAAGGAACTGTCCAAGGGCCTGCCCGTGAAGGTGACCGTCTGGGACGAGAAGCGCCTCGAGAAGGAAGGCTTCGGCGGCATCCTCGGTGTCGGCAAGGGCTCCACCCGGCAGCCGCGCCTGGTCAAGGTCGAGTACTCCCCCGCCAGGGCCGCCGCCAAGATCGCCCTCGTGGGCAAGGGCATCACCTTTGATACCGGCGGCATCTCGCTGAAGCCGCACCTCGGCATGGGCGACATGAAGTCCGACATGGCGGGCGCCGCCGTCGTCCTTAACACTGTGCTGGCCCTTGCCGGCATGGGCCTGCCCGTCAAGGCGACCGCATGGCTGTGCATCGCCGAGAACATGCCGTCCGGAGCGGCCCAGCGTCCCGCCGACGTCATGACCATCTTCGGTGGCAAGACTGTCGAGGTCCTGAACACCGACGCCGAGGGCCGTCTGGTCATGGCGGACGGCATCGTCGCCGCGAGCCAGGAATTCCCGGACGCCATCATCGACGTCGCCACCCTGACCGGCGCGCAGCTGATCGCCCTGGGCGACCGCACCGCCGGCCTCATGGGTTCGGACTCCGTCACCGGACCGCTCAAGGCCGCCGCCGACCGCGCCGGCGAGCTGGTCTGGCCGATGCCGCTCCCGGAGGAGCTGCGCCCCAGCCTCGACTCACAGGTCGCGGACATCGCCAACATCGGCGAACGCCACGGCGGCATGATGACGGCAGCCGTCTTCCTGCGCGAATTCGTCGGCAAGGGCAAGGACGGCGAGCAGATCCCCTGGGCCCACGTCGACATCGCGGGCCCGTCCTTCAACAATGGCAGCCCCTACGGCTACAACCACAAGCAGGGCACCGGCTGCACGGTGCGCACGCTCGTGGCATATGCCGAGGACATCATCGCCAAATCCGCCTGACCGCGGACATCCAGCTGTCCTCGCGGGTTTGTGACCGGGGCTGATCCCCCGGCCACAAACCCGCGTGACACTGGACACAAGCGCTCCACAAACGCCACGGCAAGGTGGAGCATGTATTAGTGGTTCGCTAAGGTGAACTCCGGTAGTTCCAAACGAAAGGGAACTGGCCTGCTGGCATAATCACGGCAGGGAAGTTCCAAGACCAGATGATGCGTACTCTCGTGTCATCGTTCACGCGAGGGAGCGTTTTAGTGGCCGATCAGGCAACTGCGCAAGAATTCGACATCCTGGTACTCGGCGGCGGCAGCGGCGGCTACGCAACTGCCCTGCGTGCCATTCAGCTCGGCCTCACCGTCGGCCTGATCGAAAAGGGCAAACTCGGCGGCACCTGCCTGCACAACGGCTGTATCCCCACCAAGGCCCTGCTGCACTCCGCGGAACTGGCCGACCACGCCCGTGACTCGGCGAAGTACGGCGTCAACGTCACCCTCGACAGCATCGACATCACCGCTGTCAACGCCTACAAAGACGGCATCATCGCCGGCAAGTTCAAGGGCCTGCAGGGCCTCATCAAGGGCAAAAAGGGCATCACCGTCATCGAGGGCGAAGGCAAGCTCCAGGGCACCGACACCATCGTTGTGAACGGCACCGCGTACAAGGGCAAGAACATCGTCCTCGCGACCGGCTCCTACTCCCGCACCCTTCCGGGCCTGGAAATCGGCGGCAAGGTCATCACCTCCGACGAAGCCCTCACCATGGATTTCATCCCCAAGAGCGCCATCATCCTCGGCGGCGGCGTGATCGGCGTCGAGTTCGCCTCCGTCTGGAAGTCCTTCGGCGTCGACGTGACCGTCATCGAGGGCCTGCCGTCGCTGGTCCCGAACGAGGACGCCACGATCGTCAAGGCCTTTGAGCGCGCCTTCAAGAAGCGCGGCATCAAGTTCTCCACCGGCACCTTCTTCCAGGGCGTCGAGCAGAACGCCGACGGCGTGAAGGTCACCCTCGTGGACGGCAAGACCTACGAAGCCGACCTCCTGCTCGTCGCCGTCGGCCGCGGCCCGGTCACTGCCAACCTCGGCTACGAAGATGCCGGCCTGACCATTGACCGCGGCTTCGTCATCACGAACGAGCGCCTGCACACCGGCGTCGGCAACGTCTACGCCGTCGGCGACATCGTTCCCGGCGTCCAGCTCGCGCACCGCGGCTACCAGCAGGGCATCTTCGTCGCCGAAGAAATCGCCGGCCTCAAGCCCGTCATCGTCGAAGACGTCAACATCCCCAAGGTCACCTACGCCGAGCCCGAAATCGCCACGGTGGGGTACACGGAGAAGGCTGCCAAGGAAAAGTTCGGCGACGACCAGATCCAGACCCAGGAATACAACCTCGCCGGCAACGGCAAGAGCTCCATCCTGGGCACGTCCGGCCTGGTCAAGCTGGTCCGTCAGAAGGACGGCCCCGTCATCGGCGTCCACATGATCGGCGCCCGGATGGGCGAGCAGATCGGCGAAGCCCAGCTGATCGTGAACTGGGAAGCCTACCCGGAGGACGTGGCCCAGCTGGTCCACGCCCACCCGACCCAGAACGAATCCCTGGGCGAGGCGCACCTGGCCCTGGCCGGCAAGCCCCTTCACGGCTAGCAGTTACGCCCGCACCACCGCAAGAACATTGCGCTTAGTGCACCCGGTCCGAAATGCCGGGTGCACTAAGCTCAACCAAGGCAGCAATCATCCGCACTACAGATCAATAAGGAGAACGGGGACGACATGTCTGAATCCGTTAACTTGCCCGCCCTCGGTGAGAGTGTCACCGAAGGAACCGTCACCCGCTGGCTCAAGCAGGTAGGTGACCGGGTAGAAGTGGACGAGCCGCTGCTCGAGGTTTCCACCGACAAAGTAGACACCGAGATCCCCTCTCCGATCGCCGGCGTGATCGAGGAAATCCTCGTCGCCGAAGACGAGACCGCTGAAGTCGGCGCACCGCTCGTGCGCATCGGCGACGGCTCCGGTTCCGGTTCGGGCGAGGCTGCGGCCCCGGCCGCCGAAGAGGCGCCCGCCGAGTCCCCCTCCGCTGCTGAGGCTCCGGCTCCGGAAGCCGAGGCACCGGCTGCCGAAGCCGCCGCTCCGGCACCCGCCGCCGAGGCCGCTCCCGCCGGCGAAGGCCACGAAGTCACGCTCCCCGCCCTGGGCGAGAGCGTCACCGAAGGCACCGTCACCCGCTGGCTCAAGAGCATCGGCGACACCGTCGAGGTCGACGAGCCGCTGCTCGAGGTCTCCACCGACAAGGTCGACACCGAGATCCCGTCACCGGTCGCCGGTACCCTGCAGGAAATCCGCGTCGCCGAGGATGAAACGGCCGAGGTCGGCTCCGTCCTCGCCGTGATCGGTTCCGGCGCTGCCGCCCCTGCCGCGGCACCGTCGTCGGACGCTCCGAAAGAAGCAGCAGCCCCGAAGGAAGCGGAAGCTCCCAAGGAAGAGGCCCCCAAGCAGGAAGCTGCTCCGGCTGAAGCCCCGAAGCAGGAAGCTCCGAAGCAGGAAGCCCCCGCCGCACCGGCCAAGGAAGCGGCCCCGGCCGCAGCTCCTGCTGCTGCCGCGGAGTCCGGCTACGTCACTCCGCTGGTCCGCAAGCTCGCCAACCAGCAGGGCGTGGACATCTCCTCGCTGAGCGGCACCGGCGTCGGCGGCCGCATCCGCAAGCAGGACGTGCTGGCAGCAGCAGAAGCCAAGGCAGCCCCGGCTCCCGCGGCCGCTGCAGCTTCCGCTGCCCCGGCTGCGCGCCCGTCCGCTGACCAGTCCTCGCTGCGCGGCACCGTGCAGAAGGCTCCGCGGATCCGCCAGGTCATTGCCCGCCGCATGCGGGAGTCGCTGGACATCTCCACCCAGCTGACCCAGGTGCACGAAGTGGACATGACCAAGGTCGCCAAGCTGCGGGCCAAGGCCAAGAACTCCTTCCAGGCCCAGAACGGCTCGAAGCTGACGTTCCTGCCGTTCATCGCCAAGGCTGTTGCCGAGGCCCTGAAGCAGCACCCCAAGGTGAACGCCTCCTACGACGAGGACAAGCAGGAAATCACCTACCACAACGCCGAGCACCTGGCGATTGCGGTGGACACGGACAAGGGCCTGCTGGTGCCGGTCATCAACGACGCCGGCAACCTGAACCTGGCCGGCCTGGCCGGCAAGATCGCCGACGTCGCCGGCCGCACCCGCGACGGCAAGATCGGCCCGGACGAGCTCTCCGGCGGAACCTTCAGCATCACCAACATCGGTTCCGTAGGCGCCCTGTTCGACACCCCGATCATCAACCAGCCGCAGGTGGCCATCCTCGGCACCGGCGCGATCGTCAAGCGCGCCGTCGTGGTCGCCGATGAGAACGGCGACGACTCGATCGCGATCCGTTCGATGATGTACCTCTCCCTGACGTACGACCACCGCCTGGTGGACGGCGCCGACGCGGGACGCTTCCTGCAGACGCTGAAGGCACGCCTTGAGGAAGGCGCCTTCGAAGCCGACCTCGGGCTGTAGGTTCCAAAAAAGCACGGCGACGGCGGTGCGGGCGCCGGTGGGAAACCACCGGAGTTCCCGTGCCGCCATCGCCGTTTTTGCTGTTTGTGAGCCGCACCGCGGGTCCTACTACGGTGCGTAGAAGACTCTGGCTAGACTGATGCCATGAACATCGCTTATAACGTCATGGTCTTCCTGCACATCGTCGGCGCCGCCATGATCGTCGGCATCTGGATCGGCCAGATGAAAAAGCCCACCGTCCACCCGCGCCAGTTCGACGGCGCGTCCCTGCAGCTCATCACCGGCGTCGTCATGATGGGTCTCATCCCGGCCCTGGACATGCAGGCGAACTACCCCAAGCTCGGCGTCAAGTTCGGGATCGCCCTGGTGGTCTTCGTGCTGGCGTTCATCGGCCGCCGCAAGTACAAGAAGGACGAGCCGATCAGCAAGGGCCTCGCGCACGGCGTCGGCGGCCTGGCACTGCTGAACGTCGCCATCGCCACGCTCTGGCAGTAGTCCCCTCGGCTTAACGACGACGGCGACGCACCCCGCGCGGGTG
>NZ_JBFRDB010000027.1:0-29854 GCF_052113365.1 Arthrobacter sp. YAF17
ATCGGCGTCGAGTTCAACGAGGAAGCCGCCGCGGCGTTCCCCTACCAGCAGGCCTACCTGCCCTACAACCGCCTCGTCGACGGCACCGTCCATGACTGGTGAGCGGACACAACCGGTGACCCCCATCGACCCCTTCCCGGCAGGCCACGCCGGACCACGCATCGTTGTTATGGGCGTCTCCGGGTGCGGCAAGACGACCATCGGCGACCTCGTCGCCCGCGGACTCGGCGCACCCTTCCTCGACGGCGACTCCCTCCACCCCGTGGAGAACGTCGCCAAGATGGCGGCCGGCACCCCGCTGACGGACGAGGACCGCTGGCCCTGGCTCGCCACCGTGGGCACCGAGCTCGCCAACGCCGGAGACGGCGGGCTGGTGCTCGCCTGCTCCGCGCTCAAGCGCTGCTACCGGGACGCCATCCGGGCCCTGGCGCCCGGCACCGTGTTCCTGCACCTGCATGGCAGCAAAGAGGTCCTGGGGTCCCGGATCGAAGGGCGCTCCGGCCACTTCATGCCGGCCGCGCTGCTTGACTCCCAGCTGGCAACGCTGGAACCGCTCGAGGCCGACGAAGCCGGGATCCTGATGGACATCGCCGGCCCGGTCAGCCAGGTGGTGACCGAAGCGCTGGCCGCCATTGCCGCCGTCGCCGGCTCCGCCGCGGCAGCGGAGACCGGCGGTGCTGACGCGTCCGGTGCCGCAGGCACCCAACCGCGCCGGTTCGACGTCGACCTTCAGGCCGCACCGTTCAACCTCGACGACGACGCCGTGGCCTGGGTGGATTCCACTATCGCCGGGTTGAGCCTCGAGGAAAAAATCGGGCAGCTGTTCATCAATCACAACAACGACTACTCACCGGAGTACCTCGACGGTGTGCTGGAGAACTTCCACGTCGGCGGCATGCGCTACCGGCCCGGACCGTCCGCCGCGGTGCAGGAACACATCCGCTATGCACAGTCCAAGAGCCGCATCCCGCTCCTGGTGGCGTCCAATCCCGAAATGGGCGGGGCCGGAAGCTGCGACGACGGAACGTTTGTGTCGACGCACCTGCAGGCCGGCTCGCACCCGGACAAAGCCATCGCCCGGCACATGGGGCAGGTGGCCGGCGTGGAAACCGCGGCGCTGGGCTGCAACTGGGCGTTCGCGCCGATTGTGGACATCCACTACAACTGGCGCAATACCGTCATCTCCACCCGGGCGTTCGGCAACACCCCGGAAATCGTGGTGGAGCGCGCCAAGGAATACTTCGACGGCATCAGCGAGTCACCCACCGCCTGCGCCATGAAACACTTCCCCGGCGACGGCATGGACGAACGTGACCAGCACGTGGTCACCTCCTACAACACCCTCGGCTACGAGGAGTGGAACCGGAGCTACGGGCACGTGTACCGCGAGATGATCGGGCACGGCGTGCAGTCCATCATGATCGGGCACATCGGGGCGCCCGGGCTGTCCCGGCACTTCCGGCCCGGCCTGGCGGACAAGGACATCCTGCCCGCGACGCTGGCGCCGGAACTGCTCCAGGACCTGCTCCGCGGCGAGCTGGGCTTCAACGGCCTGGTCCTCACGGACGCCTCCCAGATGATCGGGCTGACCCAGGCCATGCGGCGCAAGGACCTGGTTCCGGCGACCATCGCCGCCGGCTGCGACATGTTCCTGTTCTTCCGCAACCCGGCGGAGGACTTCCAGTACATGCTGGACGGGTACAAGACCGGTGTCATCACCGAGCAGCGCCTGCACGACGCGCTGCGCCGGATCCTGGGCCTCAAGGCCTCGCTGGGCCTGCACCGGACGGCGCGCCAGGAGCTRGTCCCGCCCGTCGAGGCTCTGCGGCTCATCGGCAGCGCAGCCCACCGTGCCGTGGCGGCGGCGATCGCGGACAAGACCGTCACCCTGGTCAAGGACACCGCCAGCAATCTGCCCATCACCCCGGAGACGCACAAACGCATCCGGCTGTACGGCATCTCCGGAGGCTCGGACTTCACCCGCGCTGACCCGCTGGCCTACCTGGACACCGTCAAGGCCGAACTGGAGAGCGCTGGGTTCGAGGTGCACCTGTTCAAAACGGCCGACCAGCGCGAGGCGGCAGGGGAGACCGGCGTGAACTTCATGTCGGTCATCTCCGAGGAAGCCACCGGAGACTATGCGGACAAGTACGATGCCGCCTTCGTGTTCGCCAACGTCAAGGGCTTCGCCCAGGAGGCTGCCATCCGGATCAAGTGGTCCACGCCGATGGCCGCGGAAATCCCCTGGTACGTCACCGAGGTCCCCACCGTGTTCGTCTCGCTCAACCAGCCCAACCACCTGATTGATGTGCCGATGGTGAAGACCGCCATTCACGCCCACGCCGGATCCCGGGAGGCCATCCGGGCAACCATCGAGAAGATCCAGGGCAAGTCGGAATTTCAGGGCACGTTCAACGAGAACGTCTTCTGCGATTCCTTCGACACCCGGCTCTGAGGGCTGTGGTTTCGGACTGCCGCCTGAGTTTCGGGCCGGCGCTAGGCGGATCCCCGCCGCGCCGGTCCGGAACGGCCGCGCGTGTCCGAAACGTGCGCATCCAAACCCTCCCGCGCCGCCGCGTGCAGGCGTAGCGTATGGCCATGGAGAGGACCGGATGTGTGGTGGTGGGTGGTGGACCTGCGGGGATGATGCTCGGCTTGCTCCTGGCGAGGGCCGGGGTACGGGTGACGGTTTTGGAGAAGCACGCGGACTTTTTGCGCGACTTCCGCGGCGACACCGTGCATCCGTCCACCATCCGGCTCATTGACGAACTCGGACTCGGCCAGGAATTCCGCCGGCTGCCGCAGAGCCGCCTAAAGAATGTCGTCTTTCCGGTCCCGGGCGGGCCGCCGGTGACCATGGGCGATTTTGATGCCCTGCCGCCGCCCTACAACTACGTCGCCATGATGCCGCAATGGGACTTCCTGAGCTTCCTCGCCGACGCCGCCGCCCAGGAACCGGGGTTCACGCTGCTCATGAGCCACACGGCCACGGGGCTGGTCCGCAACGGGGGCCGGGTCCGCGGAGTCCGCTTCCGGACGCCCGACGGCAGGCCGGACGAACTCCTGGCGGACCTCGTGGTGGCCACAGACGGCCGCCATTCCGCGCTGCGCACCGCCGCCGGGCTGGCCCCGCAAGAGTTCCCGGTGCCCTTCGACACCTGGTGGTTCCGGTTGCCCCGCTATCCCTCCGAAACGGGTGAGGTGGCGGGACTCGTCCCGGCGTTCGGTCCCGGCGAGGCGCTGCTGGCCCTGTTCCGCACCGACTACTACCAAATGGGCTACCTCGCCGCCAAAGGCGCCGACGCCCGGATCCGCGCGGAAGGCGTCGAGGGCTTCCGACGGCGGGTCGCGGCGCTCCGTCCCGACCTTGCGGACCGTGTTGACACCATCGCGTCCCTCGGTGACCTCCACTGGCTGGATGTGCGCCTGAACCGGCTGCACTCATGGCACATCAACGGGCTGCTGTGCATCGGAGACGCGGCGCATGCGATGTCCCCGGCCGGCGGCGTCGGAATCAACCTCGCCATCCAGGACGCTGCGGCCGCCGCCGAGTACCTGGCCCCCGCCCTGCTCCGGGGCCAGGTGACCACGGCGGACCTGGAGAAAGTGGAACGACGGCGGCGGCTGCCCACCGTCGTCGTGCAGACCGTCCAAAGGATCATGCAACGCGCGATCTTCGGCCCGATCATGTCCGGGAAACGGACAAGGTTTCCGGCCGCGGCACTCTTCGTCGCCCGGCACGTTCCGGCGTTCCGCACCGTCATTCCCCGCTTCATCGCCTTCGGGCCGCGGCCCGAACACGCACCGGCCTTCGCCCGGCGCGCCCCGCAGCGTTCGTAGCCGTCCGGCGGCCGCCGACATGTAGGACGCCGGCGGGGAATCCAGTACCGCCCAGCCACTAAACTGGGTCCCATGACTGCCCCCAGTGCCCCTGCAGCCGACGCCGCTGCCGCCCGTGCCCGCCTGCTTGAACTGATCAAGGAGCTGGCCGTCGTCCGCGGCAAGGTCATCCTCTCCAGCGGCGCCGAAGCCGACTACTACATCGACCTGCGCCGGATCACGCTGCACCACGAGGCCTCCAACCTGGTCGGCCAGGTCATGCTCTCATTGCTGGACGACGCCGGGATCGACTTTGAGTGTGCGGGCGGGCTCACCATGGGCGCCGACCCCGTGGGCACCGCCGTGATGCACTCCGCCGTCGACGCCGGACGCCCCGTGGACGCCTTCGTGGTCCGCAAGGCGCAGAAGTCCTACGGCATGGGCCGTCAGGTGGAGGGCCCCTCCGTCGAAGGCCGCAAGGTGCTGGTGCTGGAAGACACGTCCACCACCGGCGGCTCCGCGCTGACCGCCGTCGAGGGCGTCCGCAAGGCGGGCGGCAACGTCGTCGCCGTCGCCGTGATCGTGGACCGCGACACCGGAGCCAAGGAAAAGATCGAGGCCGAGGCCGGCGTTCCCTACCTCTTCGCCTTCGGCAAGGACGAACTCGGCCTGAACTAGGCGGTTCACCCCTTAGCGGACACGTGTAGACGGTGGATGTGGCGTGATTTATTATGACTTACACCCACCAGAACACGCCACCGGAGACCACGCGCCATGCTCCTTCCTGAAGAACTCCTCGGAGCTGAACCCCTCAGCACCGTAAACCAGATCCAGAACCTCATCCTGGACAGCGCAGATTTCGAGGACTTCCTCAACGAACTTGCCCGGTTCTCCGCGCACCAGGTCGCGGGCGCCGGGGACGATGCGCTGTGCGGGATCACCCTGTTGCGCGACCGCAAGGCCGCGACCATCGGCTGGAGCAGCGACTCCGCCCGCGAGGTGGACGAAATCCAGTACCGGCTCTCGCAGGGCCCGTGCCTGACGGCCGCGCAGGAAGAGCGTGAAGTCTACGTTCCGGACCTGTTTGAAGAGGACCGCTGGGGCCCGGACTATGCCAGTGCCGTCGCCTCGCACGGACTGCGCTCGGTGCTCTCCGTGCCGTTCCACCTGCAGGGCGAAGCCCAGGCAGCGCTCAACCTCTATTCCGATGTGCCGCGCAAGTTCGACGGCGATGTCGCCGCCCGGGCGCGCGGCTACACCCGCGAAATCTCCCAGGCGCTGCGTCTGGCAGTCCGCTTCTCTTTGCACACGGACAGTGCCACGAACCTCCGGGCAACCCTTGAATCCCGCACCGTGATCGACATGGCCATCGGGATTGTTATGGCGCAGAACCGCTGCAACCAGGAGACGGCCGTCAGGATCCTGACGGACGCGTCGAGCAACGGCAACGTCAAGCTCCGTGACATCGCCACCTCCCTGGTCCAGTCCGTGGGCGGCACCGCGTCCCGTACCCACTTCGAGGAGCCCGGCAGGCAAGAAGCCGGCTGAACCGGTAGCGCGATATGACTTGTGCGCCCCGCTGTTGGCCTATACGCTGGGTGAGGTTGAGCCGTCGGCCATAGATTCCTTAATTTCTGGAGTACCTATGGACCAGTCTCTTAATGCCCACGTCAAGATCGATACCGTCTCAGACACCGTCCGGATCGACGTTCTTGGCAGCCTGACGCAGGCCTCCCGCCCCTCCCTCATGCAGACCATCCAGCGCATCCGCCAGATGGGCATCACCTCACACATCCGTGTTGAACTGGGGGGTGCCCCTTTCGTCGAGTCAGCGGCGCTGGCCGGACTCCGCAACGACCTTAACGCGGTCGACGGCGGTGCCATCGCCGGGGACGTGGCGGGCGCGCTGAGAACCGGCAGGGGTGTTTCGCTGGAGCTTTCCGCGCAGGTTTTTGATCCGGCCGGCGCGCTGCAGCCCCTGGATCTGGCCGGGGAATTCAAGGCCTCCATCGACGCCTCCGGTACGCGTCCGCTCGCAGGCTTCTCGGATGACGAACTGCTGGCCGCCAGCGATTCCGTGTTTGGCCTGCTGGACAACCCCGCCGACATGGCCCGTTCGGGACTCCTGGCCACCTACGACGACATCGGTCTGGAGATCAGCCGCCGCGAAGTGGGCCGCGAACCCGAACCCGTGTAGGCAGGACCGGCCGCCGGACTGTGGCTGAGCTGTTAACCGGAGCCGTTTCTGATCGGCCTGCCCCGGTGGCTACGGTAGAGATGTGCCGCATGTGCCTGACTTTGAGAATGTAGGCGGGGCCGGCGACGCCGACGCCCGCGTGCTTCGGCACGCCGCCGAACTCACGAGGTTCTCCCGGCGGGGCTTCCTGATCGGCACGGGGGCCGCCGCCGTGCTGGCAGCCGATATGTTGTTCACCCGGCGGGTGCAGGCCGAACGACGGGTCCACAAAATCCTCACCGTGCCGGACGAGACCGCCGAGAAGTACTTCCCCCACGCCAGCTGGTTCCTCTTTCCCGGCTACAAAACGAGCTGGGAGGAAGCCCTGTGGATCCTGAACGCGCTGCGCGGGGCGCTGAACAAGCGCGGCCAGCTCGCCGCCGTCGGATATTCCAACGTTGGCCTGGACATCGACGAAATCGTGATCGCGGTTGTGGAGCACGCCCGGGCCCACCAGCTCGACCAGCTCTACTTCTACGGGCACAGCTTCGGTGGCATGGTGGCCACCCAAGTCGCAGCCCGGCTGAGGGAGCTGCACGGCATTGAGGTGGCGTTCATCCTGCTGGATTCCAGCCCGTACAGCAAGTACGACGTGCTGGACCAGAGCTGGTTTGAGGGGGTCGTGTTCCTCTACGAGAGCGGTTTCCGGTTCCCCACGGTGGTGCGCGGCGGCTATGAACTGGGCGAGCGGATGCTGCACAAGGACGAGCGCAGCTGGGGGCAGATCCTGGACCAGACCCTGGAACAGCTCTCGCCGATTGCGCCGTCCAGCGTCTTGATCCAGTCCGAGTCCGCTTACATCTACCACTTTGATGCCACCCGCTTCGCGGGCAAGCTCGGCGGGACGAAGATGGCTTTTATTGGCAATCCCCGCGACCAGACCGTGGACTACGGCACGGCCCGCGACTCCTGGTCCCTGACCTTCAAGGACAACATGGCTTCCGACTCGCAACGGACCGACGGCGCCCGGCCGGCGCACGCCAGCCCGGGCTGGAGTCCGTTCGTCTACCGGCCGGTCATCGAGGGGCTGGAGGACGAACTCTTCCCGCTGCCCTCCGGCGGAGGCAAAAAGACCGCGTTTTAGGGTTCCAGCGGCGTGCCTAGATCTGGTTCTTCAGGTCCGCGACGGAGTTCAGGACCTGGTTGGGCCGGAACGGGTAGGCGGCAATGTCGTCCTTGTGGGTGATCCCGCTGAGCACCAGCACCGTGTGCAGCCCCGCCTCCATGCCGGCGATGATGTCGGTGTCCATCCGGTCACCGATCATGGCGGTGGTTTCCGAATGCGCGTCGATCTGGTTCATGGCCGAGCGGAACATCATCGGGTTCGGCTTGCCCACAATGTAGGGCTCCCGGCCGGTCGCCTTGGTGATGAGCGCCGCGATCGCGCCGGTGGCAGGCATCGGGCCGTCCTTCGAGGGCCCGGTGGCATCCGGGTTGGTGGCGATAAACCTGGCACCGCCCAGGATCAGACGGATGGCCATGGTGATGGCCTCAAAGGAGTAGGTCCGGGTTTCGCCGAGCACCACGAAGTCGGGGTCCTGGTCGGTGAGGATAAAACCTGCCTCGTGCAGCGCCGTCGTGAGGCCCGCTTCGCCGATCGTGTAGGCGCGGTTGCCGGAATCCGAGCCGTGCACCTGGTCCTTGAGGAACTGGGCGGTGGCCAGGGCCGAGGTCCAGATGTTCTCCTCGGGGATTTCCAGGCCCGAACTCTTCAACCGTGCGGCGAGGTCCCGGGGCGTGAAGATGGAATTGTTGGTCAGGACGAGGAATCGCTTGGAGGTGTCCACCCAGCGCTGGATGAGTTCCGAGGCGCCCGGGATGGGCTGGTTTTCGTGGACCAGGACTCCGTCCATATCGGTCAGCCAGCACTCGATCTCCTGGCCGCTGCGGTACAGCGATTTTGAAGAATGCACGTGCTCCGAGCCGTCCCTGTGGTCTTCCTGCTGCTCCGCCATGCTGTCCTCCGCCGATAATGTGCCGATGCCAGTCCCAGTCTAATGTTGAGTCGTGACTGAACCAGAGGTACCCAGCGAAACCCTTTCCGGCTCGCCCGCTGGAAACGCCAGCGAGGCGGCGGTCGAGGCGGCGGCCGGCGCGGAGCCCAAGGCGGAGGTCGGCGTCGGTCCCTGGGAAGGCGAAACACCGGAGGGCGAGCACTGGGATCCGGACCTTTTGGCGGACGGGGACCGCCGCAACGTGCTGGACAAGTACCGCTACTGGAAGCACGAGGCGATCGTGGCCGAGCTCGATTCGCGGCGCCACAACTTCCATATCGCGATCGAGAACTGGCAGCACGACATGAACATCGGCACCGTCGTCCGCAGCGCCAACGCGTTCCTGGCCAAGGAAGTGCACATCATCGGACGGCGCCGCTGGAACCGCCGCGGCGCCATGGTCACCGACCGGTACCAGCACGTCCGCCACCACCCCACGGTCGCGGACTTCGTGAGCTGGGCGAACGGGGAGGGGCTGGCGATCATCGGCATCGACATCTTCCCGGACTCCGTCCCGCTGGAAACCTATGAACTGCCCCGCGATTGTGTGCTCGTGTTCGGGCAGGAGGGACCCGGGCTGAGCCCCGAGGTCCACGAGGCGGCGGTGGACACCCTGTCGATCGAACAGTTCGGCTCCACCCGCTCCATCAACGCCGCCTCGGCCGCGGCCATCGCGATGCATGCCTGGATCCGGCGGCACGTGTTCAACCAGCTCCCGGGGTAGTGCCCGCGTCGAGTTGGCACTTCGCGGCAGTGTTTTCGAGAAACATTGCCGCGAAATGCGAACTCGACGCGCCGAGGGGTGCGGAGCTGTGGATAACCCCTCCGGGATCTGACGGCAGCAGGCACAATGGGCCATGCGCAGGGCACCGCTTCCGCTCCACCTGACCACCGGATCCTTCTCGCTGCGGGCCGCGGACAAGGCAGGCGTCACCCGCTCGCGCACCGCGGCGCAGGACCTGGTGACTGTCTCCCGCGGCATCCGGGTCCCGTCGGGCTCTGCCGCCGCCGGATCCGCCGCCCTGCGCGCCTACACCGACCTCGACGACGAGGCCACCCTCAGCCTCGGATCGGCGGCACGCCTCTGGCGCGCGCCCCTTCCCGGCTGGCTGGAGGAGGACTGGCGCATCCACCTCGCCCGGCGCCGGGGACGCAGCACGCCGCGGCGGGTCAACGTTGTGGGGCACCAGCTGGCGCTCCTCCCGGATGAAGTGGTGGAGCTCGACGGCGTCCGGCTCACCTCGCCCGCCCGGACCTGGCTGGATCTTGCCTCGGTACTCAGCACCGATGACCTCGTGGTGGTCGGCGATTCTCTGGTTTGCGAGCACGGGCCGGAGTTCCCCGTCCCCCGGGAATCGCTGTGCAGCATCGAGGAATTGCGGTGCAAGTTGGAGCGGCACCGGGGAAGCCGCGGCCTGCGGAAGGCCCGGACCGCCGTCGGGCTTATCCGGGTGGGCGCCGATTCGCCGCCCGAGACGAGGCTGCGCCTGCTGCTCGTTCGTGCCGGGCTGCCGGAGCCCGTCCTGAACCACGTCGTCCGGGGTGACGACCCCTGTGGCGGCCCGGCCTGTCCCGTCCTGTGGCCCGACGCCGCCTACCCGCAGTGGCGGATTGCCCTCCAGTACGAGGGGGCGCACCACAACGGGGAAGACCAGTATCTGCGCGACATTCGGAGGGCCGATACAGCGGCGCGCTCCGGCTGGCTTGAGGTGCGCCTGTCCCGGCTGGACCTCGCCGGCGGGCATCCCGCAGCCGTGGCCAAGGTCCGCAACGCGCTCGTGAGCCGCGGCTGGCGCTCGAGTTGACAGTTCGCGGCAGTGTTTTCCCGCGACACTGCCGCGAAATGCGAACTCGATGGGGCTGACGGGACACCGGACCCGGCAGCGGCGAGCGAGTATTACAGGCCCGAGTGACCGGAACCACTGCCACCGGCGCGGGAATGGCTAGGATGGTTCCTAGCCGACGAGGTTCACTCCAGGGTCACCAGCCCGCAGACGAAATTCACTTTAGGAGTCAGCATGCCCATTGCAACCCCAGAGATCTACTCCGAGATGATCGACCGCGCAAAGACGGGCGGCTTCGCGTTCCCCGCCGTCAACGTCACCTCCTCCCAGACCCTGAACGCAGCCCTCCGCGGCTTCGCCGAGGCCGAGTCCGACGGGATCGTCCAGGTCTCCACCGGCGGCGCGGCCTACTGGTCCGGCGCGTCCACCAAGGACATGGTGGCCGGCTCGCTCGGCTTCGCCGCGTTCGCCCGCGAAGTCGCCAAGAACTACGGCGTCAACATCGCCCTGCACACCGACCACTGCCCCAAGGACAAGCTGGAGGGCTTCGTCCTGCCGCTGCTGGCAGCCTCCGAGGCCGAGGTCAAGGCCGGCCGCAACCCGCTCTTCAACTCGCACATGTGGGACGGCTCCGCCGAGACCCTGCAGGAAAACCTGCGCATCGCCCGTGAACTGCTGGAGCGCACCGCCGCGGCCAAGATGATCCTCGAGGTCGAGATCGGCACCGTCGGCGGTGAGGAAGACGGCGTCGAGAACGCCATCAACGACAAGCTCTACACCACCGTCGAAGACGCCCTGGCCACGATCGACGCGCTCGGCTCCGGCGAAAACGGCCGCTACATCACGGCGCTGACCTTCGGCAACGTGCACGGCGTCTACAAGCCCGGCGGCGTCAAGCTCCGCCCGGAAATCCTCAAGGACATCCAGGAGCAGGTGGGCGCCAAGATCGGCAAGGCCAACCCGTTCGACCTCGTCTTCCACGGCGGCTCCGGCTCCTCCGAGAAGGAAATCGCCGACGCCGTTTCCTACGGCGTGATCAAGATGAACATCGACACGGACACTCAGTACGCCTACACCCGTCCGGTGGTGGACCACATGCTCCGCAACTACGACGGCGTCCTGAAGGTCGACGGCGAGGTCGGCAACAAGAAGCTGTACGATCCCCGCGTCTGGGGCGCCTCCGCCGAAGCCGGCCTCGCGGCCCGCGTCGTCGAAGCCGCCCAGCAGCTCGGCTCCACCGGCAAGACGTTCTAGGCATGTCGGACGAGTTCCGCAAGAACCTGATGGGCCCCGAGCCCACGCTCCTGCCTGCCGAGACCGAGGTTTACCAGCACCTGGCGCTCGGCCAGGAAGCCCTGGACCTGGTGGAGAAACACCCGACGTCGTCGCTGCTCTGGGCCGTTCTGGCCGAGGAAGCATGGGCCGAGGGGCGGACCATCGATTCCTACGCGTACTCCCGCGTCGGCTACCACCGCGGCCTGGATTCGCTGCGCCGCAACGGCTGGCGCGGCGTGGGGCCCATCCCGTGGGAGCACGAACCCAACCGCGGCTTCCTGCGAGCCCTGTACTCGCTGGGCCGCGCGTCAGCGGCGATCGGCGAGGCTGAGGAACCGGAGCGGATCGAGAAGTTCCTCAAGGACTCCGACCCCGCCGCCAAGGCAGCCATCGAAGCCGAGAAGCGCTAAACAGACAGAACACAGCAACGCGGGGTCACTTCCGGCCCATTCCACACCGTGGGATCGGCCGGAAGTGATCCCGCGTTGCTTCTTAACGCACGACGGCGGGCGTCCACCGAAAGGTGGGCGCCCGCCGTCGTCGTTGCGGAAACGTCAGCTGGTTTTGGCCAGGCCCGTGCGGGCCATCGCGTCCGCGTAGACGGTGCCCATTTCATCGAGGTACTGCTCCTGGCGGGCCGGGGTGCCGGCGAAGGCGCGGCCGCTGAGCGAGCGGACCTTGTAGGTCTTGAGGCCGCGGCGCCAGATCATGGGCACCTCGGTCTTGAGGAGCAGGTTCGCCAGGCGGTTGGCTTCGGTGCCGTGGGCCACAATCACGGAGGCACGGGGCACGAGGGCGAGGAACTTCAGCAGCGGCTTCAGGCCTGCGGAGATCTGGTCCGGCGTGAACTTGCCGTTGGGCTCGCCCGGGACGTGCCAGGGGTGGACGTTCCATGGCATCACGTACTCGGGACGCAGGCCCAGCTTCCACTGGACGCCGAGCAGGCGGACGGCGGCTTCGTCGTCGCCGGCGGTGATGAAACCCGATTCGTCTTCGGTTCCGATGTTGGAGAAGAGGCTGATGATGCGGCACTCGTCGACGTCGTGCATGGGATCCACGTAGGGGACATTCGTGCCAGCTTTGGTTGCCTGCAGCGTGTCGCACAGCTCGTTGACGGCCGCGACGCTAGGTTCGTAGCGGCGGCTCAGAAGCTGTTCGCGGGAATTTTCAGTGGCCAAGGCTGTCATATATTGCTGAGTCTCCTGCGGGATTGGTAAAGCTGCCAGACCGTACGCGGGCGCGCCGGGCACCGGGCGCGCCAAGTACGGTGTGGTTTGAAAATGTGGTGAGGACCGATTCCTGATCGATCCTTATTAGTCTATCAAGCCCTGCGAAACGAGATGTCTGCCGGAGGCGCGGATCCCGGCGAAGCGCGGTGCCGCGGCGGGCGCCTCCTGCCTCGAAATCCTGCTGGGGTCAGGCGATGTGCGGGTGAGTGCGGCCGCCGGGGCCGCAGTCTGTGCAGGCAATCACATTTCTCCCGGCAATGAGTCCATTGGATGGTCAAATGACCCGCCGCCACCGCAATCGGCTAAACTTGGGTGGTAAGAGCCCCGGAACTCTGGCGTTGGGTACGAGCACAGCGGTAGATTCGGGGCATTCTCATGAACGGCGCTGAGCTGCGGCGGCCACCTGGTGGTCAAACGCAGTCCGGCCCGAACGAATGGGGGAGGATCCCATGCCAGCAATCGTGATCGTCGGAGCCCAATGGGGCGACGAAGGCAAAGGCAAGGCCACTGACCTGCTTGGTGGCCGCGTCGACTACGTCGTCAAGCCCAATGGCGGCAACAACGCCGGGCACACCGTCGTCGTAGGCGGTGAGAAGTATGAGCTCAAGCTCCTTCCTGCCGGGATCCTGAGCCCCAACGCGGTTCCGATTATCGGCAACGGCTGCGTGGTGAACCTTGAGGCCCTGTTCCAGGAGATCGACGGCCTCGAAGCCCGCGGCGCGGACACCTCCAAGCTGCGCATCTCCGCCAACGCCCACCTCGTGGCGCCCTACCACCAGGTCCTGGACAAGGTCACCGAGCGGTTCCTCGGCAGCCGCGCCATCGGCACCACCGGCCGCGGCATCGGCCCGGCCTACATGGACAAGGTGGCCCGGCTCGGCATCCGCGTCCAGGACGTCTTTGACGCCTCCATCCTGCGCCAGAAGGTCGAAGGCTCGCTGCGCCAGAAGAACGAACTCCTGGTCAAGGTCTACAACCGCCGCGACATCGAGGTGGACGAGATCGTGGAGTACTTCCTGTCCTTCGCCGAACGCCTTCGCCCGCTGGTCATCGACAGCACCTTCGTCCTGAACACGGCGCTGGATGAGGGCAAGGTGGTCCTCATGGAGGGTGGCCAGGCCACCTTCCTCGACGTCGACCACGGCACCTACCCGTTCGTGACCTCCTCGAACCCGACGGCGGGCGGCGCCTCCGTGGGCTCGGGCATCGGCCCTACCCGCATCTCGCGCTCCATCGGCATCATCAAGGCGTACACCACCCGGGTGGGCGCAGGGCCGTTCCCCACGGAACTGTTCGATGAGATGGGCCTGTACCTGCAGAAGACCGGCGGCGAGTTCGGCGTCAACACCGGCCGGCCGCGCCGCTGCGGCTGGTACGACGCCGTGCTGGCCCGTCACGCTTCCCGCGTCAACGGGTTCACGGACTACTTCGTGACCAAGCTGGACGTTCTCACCGGCATCGAGCAGATCCCGGTCTGCGTGGCCTACGACGTCGACGGCGTCCGGCACGACGAAATGCCGATGACCCAGACCGAGTTCCACCACGCCAAGCCGATCTTTGAGTTCTTCGACGGCTGGACCGAGGACATCACCGGCGCCCGCACCCTGGACGATCTCCCGGAAAATGCCAAGAACTACGTGCTGGCGCTCGAAAAGCTCTCCGGCACACGCTTCTCGGCGATCGGCGTCGGCCCGGACCGCGACCAGACCATCGTGATCAATGACCTGATCAACGACTGACGCAATAACTGACGCACGACGGCGGCGGGTCACCTGGAAAGGTGGCCCGCCGCCGTCGTGGTTTAAGTCGTGGTGAGGTTGGACCTAGTCCGCCGATGCAAAACGCAGCGAGAGCCAGTTCTCCCGGCACGCCCTGGCGGCAGCGTCGGCGTCGCCGAGACGGGCGAGCCTGATGATTTCGGCGTGCTGGGCCACGGAACCGCGGGCGGCAAAAGAGCCGAAGCGCATCCGCTCCACGCGGCGCAGGACGGGGGTGGTCTGCTCCAGGAGGTCCCGGAGGACGGGGTTGCCGCTGACCGTGACGAAGACGGCGTGGAAGTCGTCGTCGGCCTGGAGCGCCGCTTCGACGTCCGCGTCCCGCAGGGCCTGTTCGAAGCGCGCATTTGCCTCGGACATGGCGGAGAGGTGGTCCTCCGCCAGGAGCGGGACGGCCAGCCGCGCGGCCAGCTCGTGCAGCCCGGCCACCACCTGCTGCGAACTCAGGGTTGAGGCCTGGTCGTACGGGGCGACGATGGTCGCCTTCCCCGGCAGCGCAATGACCAGCCCGGCGTGTTCCAGCCGCAGCAGGGCCTCGCGGATCGGGGTGCGGCTGACGCCCAGCCAGGCTTCCAGTTCCGTGTCCTTCAGCCGCTCGCCGGGCTCGAATGTGCCGTCCACGATTGCGTTCCGGAGCGAGTCAAAGACGTTGTCCCGGAGCAGCGGCCGCTTATGGACTCCGGCGAGAGGGGGAACTGGCATGCAACATATCGTATATCCCCCTTGCCCATCCGGGGCCACTGTCGGACAATGCAATATATTGCATGTTGGCTGTGCAGAAGCAGTTTCCCACCGCGAGCAAAGGACCGTCGATGGCCATCACTGATTTCGAACGCTACCCGCTGATGTTTGGGCCGAGCCCCGTCCACCCGCTGCCGCGGCTCAGCGCGCACCTGGGCGGCGCCCGGATCTGGGCAAAGCGGGAGGACGTCAACAGCGGCCTCGCCTTTGGCGGCAACAAGACCCGGAAGCTGGAGTACTTCGTCCCGGATGCCCTGGCCCAGGGCGCCGACACCCTCGTCTCCATCGGCGGCTACCAGTCCAACCACACCCGCCAGGTCGCAGCCGTGGCCGCGAAACTCGGCCTGAAGGCGCGCCTGGTCCAGGAAAACTGGGTCGACTGGCCGGACCCCCTGTCTGACCGCGTGGGCAACATCCTGCTCTCGCGCATCATGGGCGCCGACGTGCGGCTGGACAGCGCAGGCTTCGACATCGGCGTCCGCAGCAGCTGGGAGAACGCCATCGAAGACGTGAAGGCCGCCGGCGGCAAGCCTTACGCCATCCCGGCCGGCGGCTCCGACCACCGGCTGGGCGGGCTGGGCTTCGCCAACTGGGCCTATGAGGTGGAACAGCAGGAGCGAGAGCTCGGCGTCTTCTTCGACACCATCATCGTCTGCACCGTCACCGGGTCCACCCACGCCGGGATGATCGCGGGCTTTGCCGGCCAGGACAAACCGCGCCGGGTGATCGGCATCGACGCCTCGGCCACGCTGCAAAAGACCCGCGACCAGGTGGAACGCATTGCCCGCAACACCGCCGAGCTGATCGGCCTGGGCCGGGAGCTCCGGGATGAAGAAATCAACGTCATGGAGGGCTGGGCCGGGGACCTCTACGGAATTCCCGTCGAGTCCACCCTCGAAGCCATCCGCCTCGGCGCCTCGCTCGAAGCGATGATCACGGACCCCGTCTATGAGGGCAAGTCCCTCGCCGGACTGATCGACCTCGTGAAAAGCCGGGAGATCCCGGCCGGCAGCAATGTCCTCTACGCCCACCTCGGTGGCCAGATCGCCCTCAACGCCTACAGCGGACTCTTCCGCTCCTGACTCAGCTCCTGGCACTGCTCTTGACACAGCCGACGACGGCGGCGGGTCACCTGAAAAGGCGGCCCGCCGCCGTCGTCGTTCACTCGCGGAACGCTGTGCCGAAAAAAACTTTTGATTCGTGCGTAACCYTTTGGCGTGCCCCGGCGATTACTCCTTTGTAAGCGCCGCCGGAGGATGGACCCCCCACCAGGAATCCGGCCGGCCTTCCACTGCAAGTGCAGGCCGGCGCCCGCCCCCATCGGGCGCTGGCCAGCCTTCCAATTGAAGAGCGGGCTGTTGACTGCCCCCATCAGGCTTCAGCCAGCCTTCACACAAAAACAAAGGATGTACGTTTCTTATGAAGAGTGTTAGCAAGACCACCAAGATTGCTGTCGGCGCCGCGATTCTCGCTGTTGGAGGATTCTCCGGTATCGGCCTGGCCAACGCGGCCCAGGTTTCGAACACCCAGCAGGCTGAAGTGAACCACGCTACGCCCGCCGTCCCGGCAACCCCCGAGGTTCCGGCGACTCCTGAACTTCCCGCAGCGCCTGCTGTTCCGGGCGTCCCCGCCGTTCCGGCTTCCCCGTCCGCTGACGGCTCGGCCGCAGGTGACGCCAGCGTTGAGGGTACCGAGGGCTCCGCAGAGGGCTCCGTCGAAGCTGACAAGGACGGTGTCTCCGTCGAGGGTGCCGCCAACGCCAAGGGTGCTGCCGAGGCCAAGGCCCACGCCGGCGTGACCGTCGCCGTTCCCGCCGTGCCGGGCGCCAAGGACGTGCCCGCAGTTCCGGCCACGCCGGCCGTTCCGGCCCTGCCGTCGAACGAACTGCCTGAGCTCAACAAGTAGGCATTGAACGCCTCTTTGGAGGCACCGGGGGTGCGGCCGCTAAACTTGCCGGGGCCGCACCCCAGCAGTAACCGGAAGGACAGCCTCTTGGCGGAACAGCTAAGCGATGACGAATTGTCAGCAGCCTTAGCTGGCGACCCATCAGGCTTCAGCGCTGTCTATACCGTCATTTCACCCGCGGTGCTCGGATACTTCCGGGCGCGCGGCGTGGACGACGCCGAGGCGCTCACCCAGGACGTCTTCGTCGATGTCCTGCCGAAACTGGCCAAGGTCACCGGCGGCCACAGCGGCCTGCGGACCTTCATCTTCTCTATCGCCCACGCCAGGCTGGTCGATCACCACCGGCGGGCCGAACGCAGGCCCTACCTGGCCGAATACGATCCCCGGGACGACACCCGGTACGCCGCGTCCGCCGAGGATGAGGCCCTGGGTTCCTTGGGCGGCATTTCCGATTCCCTCTCCCTACTCAATGACGAGCAACGGGAAGTCCTGCTCCTACGAATCGTCGCGGACCTCTCCATCGACCAGGTGGCCCGCATCATGGACAAGACGCCCGGGGCAATCAAACAGCTTCAACGACGCGGGCTCAGCGCCCTGCGCGAACTCGTCACCGAAAAGGACCACGCAGCATCATGACCGGAACACGCGAACCCCAGCAGGATGGCAGCATCCAGGCGATGCTCCGTGATTCCGGACTCGAAGGATCCACCGAGCTCCGCAGCTCGCTGGAGGAGCTCCGCGCACTGGTGCCGGACCAGGCCCCCGCGCCCCGCGCCGACCTCGCGGCGCTGCTCGCCGCCGGCGCCCCCGGACTCAGCGCCTCCACCTCCGCCGCCGCAGGTTCCCCCGCAACGACGACGATGCCCACTGTCGCGTCCGCTCCGGACCACACCGACGAGGCGCTGCCGGCCGGCGTCACGAGCCTCGCCGAGCGCCGTGGCCGGAAGCGCAGGCTGGCAATCGTCGGCGGCGCCGTCGTGGGTGCCATGACCCTCGGGGCCGGCGCTGTGGCGGCCGCCAGCGGCGACTTCCGCGAAAGTATCAACCACACGGTGGGCATCATCTTCCAGCCTTCCGGCGAGACCCCCGATGTGGCCCCGGAGCCCGCCAAGCCCTCGCCGTCCGATGTTCCGGCCGCGCCGCTGCCAGTTCCGGCGGGGACTGCCCCGGCAGACCGGCAGCCGGAAGCTCCGGGATCGCCGGCTGCACCCCCAGCCGCTCCGGCGCCGGAGGCCACTCCGCCCGCGGTCGGCCGCGGCGGAGTCCTTCCGACGCCGCCGCACCGCCCGGTCACTCCGGGGATTCCGGCGATCCCCGGCCTGGGCAATGGGCGGAGTTTCCCGGGCAACCCCCTTCCGGCACCCACGCTGCCCGGCGTGGAACCCACCAAGAGCACTGGTCCCGGCGGGGTCATCGGGGACGAGTAGACTGCGTCGTCCGGGACCCGGTTGACTGTTCCGGCGGGCCGACTGTCCCGGTTCCGGGAGATCTTGACCGTGGATCATCTCCAAGCCACGATGTGAGAAGCAGGACTCCCGGCAAATCGTGGCCCCCAATGAAATCTCCGAGCAGCAGCTTGGGGGAACGGCTGGGGCCGCCACGCGAAAGGACCCGAGATGAGCGAAACGCCCGATCCAGCCGAACGCCGCCACAGCGAGGCTCCGGCCGAGGGGGATCCGACCGCTGACGTGTCGGAGATCCGGGTCCATTCCGAGGACCCGGCGGAGGGCGCAGATTTCGACGACGCCGCCCCTAATACTCCGCGGTCCCCGGGAACTGCCTCCGGGGACCGAGAGGGATAGCAGCGGCGCGCGGAAGCCTTAGGCCAGGACTTGCCGCTTGGACGAAATGACGCCGGTGTCGAAGCCGGCCAGGTGCAGGCCGCCGTGGAACCGGGCATGCTCGATCTTTACGCAGCGGTCCATCACGACGTCGAGCCCGGCGGCTTCGGCCTCCTTCGCGACGTCTTCATGCCACGAACCGAGCTGCAGCCAGAGCGTCTTGGCGCCGGCCGCGACGGCCTCGTCCAGGACGCCCGGGAGGTCGTCGTGCTTGCGGAACACGTCCACGATGTCCGGGCTCTCCGGCAGGTCAGCGAGCGAGGCATACGTCGGCTCGCCCAGGATCTCCTTGACCACCGGGTTCACGAAGTACACCTTGTACCGCGTGGATGACTGCAGGTAGGTCGCCACGAAGTAGCTGGCGCGGGACGGCTTGTCAGAGGCTCCCACAATCGCGATGGACTTCGCCTGCCGCAGCAGGTTCAGCCGCTCCGGCGCCGACGGGCCGGTCCAGGTCCTGGTTTCTTCGCTGCTCATGCGTTTGCTCCGATCGTGCAGGCGGCTGCTTCATCCGACCCGGCCGGGAGTGCCTCCGCGTCGGGCTCCAAGGTCTCCAGTGAGGCGGCGTCCAGCGCCTGGTCGAGGTCCCAGAGAATGTCCTCGATGTCTTCGAGACCGATCGAGATGCGGACCAGGTCCTCGGGGACTCCGGCGGACTCGAGCTGTTCGGGGCTGAGCTGCTGGTGGGTGGTGGAGCCGGGGTGGATCACGAGGGTGCGTGAGTCGCCGACGTTGGCCAGATGCGAAGCCAGCTGCAGTGACTCAATGAACTTCTGGCCTGCGGCACGGCCGCCCTTCACTCCGAAGGAGAAGACCGAGCCCGGGCCCAGAGGCAAGTACTTCTGCGCCCGCTCGAAGTGCGGGTGCGAGGGCAGGCCGGAGAAGTTCACGTAGGCCACGCGCTCGTCCGCCTCGAGCCACTCGGCCACGGCCTTCGCGTTCTTCAGATGCTCGTCGAGGCGCTGCGGGAGGGTCTCGACGCCCTGCAGCAGCTGGAAGGCCGACTGCGGGGACAGTGCGGGCCCGATGTCGCGGAGCTGCTCGCAGCGCAGCTTGGTCAGGAAGCCGTACTCGCCGAAGTTCCCCCACCAGGAGACGTTGCCGTAGGACGCCACCGGTTCGGTCATGGTGGGGAACTTGCCGTTGCCCCAGTTGAAGCGGCCGCTTTCGACGATCACGCCGCCGAGGGTGGTGCCGTGCCCGCCGAGGAACTTGGTGGCGGAGTGGATCACAATGTCCGCCCCGTGCTCGATCGGCCGCACGAGGTACGGCGTGCTCAAGGTGGCGTCGACGACGAGCGGGATGCCGGCGTCGTGCGCCACCTTCGCCAGCCCCTCAAGATCCTGGACTTCCGAGGACGGGTTGGCCACCACCTCGACGAAGATCGCCTTGGTGTTCTCCCGGACCGCCGCGGCGTAATCCGCAGGGTCGGTGCCGGGAACGAACGTGGTGTCCACGCCGAAGCGGCGCAGCGTGACGTCGAGCTGGGTCACCGTGCCGCCGTACAGCTGGGAGGCCGCGACGATGTGGTCGCCGGCCTGGGTGAGCGCGGCGAACGTGATGAACTCCGCGGCCATGCCCGAGGACGTCGCCACCGCGCCGATGCCGCCCTCGAGGGAGGCGATGCGCTCCTCGAACGCGGCTACCGTGGGGTTGCCGATCCGGGAGTAGATGTTGCCATACTTCTGCAGGGCGAAGAGGTTGGCGGCGTCCTGGGTGTCCTTGAACACGAAGGACGTCGTCTGGTAAATCGGCACGGCACGGGCGCCGTGCTCGGCGTCGGGCGTGCCGCCGGCGTGCAGCGCGCGGGTGCGGAAACCGAACTTACGGTCAGCCATTATGCGTTTACCTCAATCTTGGTTGCCGGGGTGGGGAGCAGTTCGGTGCCGTGTTTGCGGGCCAGGTCCGCTTCGAGTTCGCGGACGATCGGCAGGATGTCCTGACCGAACGCTCCAACTTCCTCCTGGAAGTGCAGGTAGCCGGTGAGGAACAGGTTCACGCCGATCTTCTTGTACTCCACGATCCGCTCGGCGATCTGCTCCGGGGTGCCGATCAGCTGGGTCTTGAAACCGTCGTTGTACTGGACCAGGTCCTCGAAGCTCGAGTCGGCCCACATGCCCTTGCCGTCCTTGGTGGCGGCTCCGGCCTCCTGGACCGCGGCGCGGAAACCCTCGACGGCGGGCTTGTGCGCCTTCTCGACGATCTCACGGAGGGTGTCGCGGGCTTCCTTCTCGGAATCGCGGGCGATGACGAAGCCGTTCAACCCGAACCTGGGGGCGGGGAGGGCGCCAGCGGTGCCACGCTTGGTCTCGCCGGACGCGGCCACAACACCGGCGATGTTCTCCTTGAAGCCTTCGAGGTCCTTGCCGTTGGAGAAGTACCAGTCGGCCACGCGGCCGGCGGTGGCCTGCGCCGCGGTGGAGTTGCCGCCGAAGAAGATCTCCGGGTGCGCCCGGCCCGGCACGTCCACCGGGGCAGGCTGCAGGGTGAAGTTGTTGATGTTGTAGTACTTGCCGGACTGGCTGTAGTCCTGCTCGGTCCAGAGCCCGCGGAGGACCTTGATGAATTCCTCGGTACGGACGTAGCGCTCGTCGTGCTCGAGCCATTCGAGGCCGAAGTTGGTGAACTCGTCCTTGAGCCAGCCGGAGACGATGTTCACGGCGGCACGGCCGTTGGAGATGTGGTCCGCCGTGATGATGAACTTCGCCAGCACGCCGGGGTGCCACATGCCCGGGTGGACGGCCGAAATCACCTTGAGCCGCTCGGTGGCGGCCAGCAGCGCGAGGCTGAACGAGGTGGCCTCGTGCTGCTTGTCCGCGCCGTAGGAGGCGGCGTAGCGCGTCTGGGTGAGGGCGTATTCAAAGCCGGAGTTTTCCGCGATCCTGGCGAGCTTCTTGTTGTAGTCGAAGTCCCAGCCGGTGCGCTGTTCGATCGTGGAAACCACCAGGCCGCCGGAAACATTCGGAACCCAATAGGCGAACTTGAGCGGTTCTGAAAGCCGGGCAACGCTGCTGATGTCGGTCATGAGAGTTCCTTACTTCGGGGTATTTCTTGGTTGTCCTTGCGCGCGTCCAGGACGGTCTGGATGCCGGCGATACACGGCTCGTTCTGCAGGGAGGTGGTGTCGCCCAGAGTTGTTCCTTCGAACAGCTGGGTCAGCAGCCGGCGCATGATCTTGCCGCTGCGTGTCTTCGGCACATCGGGAACGACGACGACGTCGCGCGGCTTGGCGATCGGCCCGATCGCCTTCGCGACGTGGTTGCGGAGTTCGCCCGCGGTGTCCGCGGTAGCCGCCGAATCCTTCAGCACCACAAAGGCCACAATCGCATGGCCGGTCTTGGGGTCCGCGACGGGGCAGACGCCGGCCTCCACGACGTCCGGGTGGGAGACGAGGGCCGATTCGATCTCGATCGTGGAGAGCAGATGTCCCGACACGTTGAGGGTGTCATCCACGCGCCCGAGGATCCAGATGTCGCCGTCGTCGTCGTACTTGGCGCCGTCGCCGGCGAGGAACCAGCCCTGCTCCGCGTACTGCCGCCAGTAGGAGTCGAAGTAGCGCTGCGGATTGCCCCAGACGGTGCGGGCGATGGCGGGGCCGGGCGCGTCCACCACGATAAAGCCCTGGACACCGGGCGGGACCGTGTTGCCGGCCTCGTCCACGATCCGGGTGCCGACGCCGGGCAGCGGCCGGGCCGCGCAGCCCGGCTTGAACTCGGTGTCCGTTGGTGCAGGGGAGAGGATGGTGGCGCCGGTTTCGGACTGCCACCAGGTGTCCACCACCGGGGCGGTGCCGGCTCCGACGTTCGCCCGCAGCCAGCGCCAGGCCTCCGGGTTCACGGCCTCGCCCACGGTGCCGAGCAGGCGGATGGAGGAGAGGTCGTACGTGGCCGGGACGCCGTCCGGGAACCAGCCCATCAGCGAGCGGACCAGGGTGGGCGCGGTGTAGTACTGCGTCACGCCGTAGCGTTCGATGATCTCGAAGTGCCGGCCCGGGTGCGGAGTGTTGGGCGTGCCCTCGAAGATCACCTGGGTGGCGCCGTTGGAGAGGGGGCCGTAGAGCTCGTAGGTGTGCGCGGTGACCCAGGCGAGGTCCGCCGTGCACCAGTGGACGTCCCGGTCGCGGAGCGCCGGATCCGGGTTGCTGAAGAGGTACTCGAAGCTCCAGGACGCCTGCGTCAGGTAGCCGCCGGAGGTGTGGACCAGGCCCTTGGGCTTCCCGGTGGTGCCGGAGGTGTACATGATGAACAGCGGCGTCTCGGCGTCGAACGCTTCGGCGTTGTGGACCTCCGAAGCGGTCCCGACGGCGTCATGCCACCAGACGTCGCGGCCCGCGGTCATCGGGACCGTGCCGAGTTCGTCGGCCGGAGTGGTCCGGTTGACCACCAAAACGTGCTCGATGGCGTTGTCCCCGGACACGGCGGCATCCGCGTTGTCCTTGACCGGCACGGCGGCGCCGCGGCGGAACTGGCCGTCGGTGGTGACCAGGAGTTTGGCCCCGGTGTCCTCGACCCGGAATTTGAGCGCCGCGGCGGAGAAGCCGCCGAACACCAGCGAGTGGATGGCGCCGATCCGCGCCACCGCGAGCGTGATGATCACGGTTTCGGGGATGACCGGCAGGTAGATGACCACCCGGTCGCCCTTGGTGATGCCGAGGCCCAGCAGCGCGTTGGCGGCCTTGGACACCTCGTGCTGCAGTTCGGCGTAGCTGATGGTGCGGCGGTCGCCGGGCTCGCCCTCGAAGTGCAGGGCCACCTTGTCCCCGCGTCCCGCCGCTACATGGCGGTCGACGCAGTTGTAGGCAACGTTGAGCCTTCCACCCTCGAACCAGGTGATGTCCGGGCCGATGCCGGCGCCGACGTCGGCCGGGACGCGGCGGTGCGTGGTGTTCCACGGTTTGTCCTGCCCGGGCAGGTCCTGCCAGTCGAGGCGGAGCGCGGCCTCCTCCCAGAAGGCGAGGCGCTCCTCTTCGGTGGCCGGGACGCTGGCCGGGGCGGTCTGGATGGCTACGCCCATCGTTTCACCGCCCATTTCTCGGCCAGGCCCAGCAGGGCGTCGGTGATTTTTCCGATCACGGCGAGAAGCACGATGGCCAGCAGGAGCCGGTCCGTGCGGCCGTTGTTCTGCGAATCAGTGAGCAGGAACCCGAGTCCCATCGAGGAGGCGATGAGCTCCGCGGCTACGAGGAACAGCCACGCCTGGGCCAGAGCGAGCCGGAGGCCGGAGAAGACGGCCGGCACCACGGCCGGAAGCTGCACCGTAGTCAGCAGCTTGACGCCCTTGAGTCCGAACGCGCGCGCGGCTTCCACCAGGTTCCGGTCCACGTGGCGCAGCGCCAAGGAGACGGTGGTGAACACGGGGAAGAAGGCGCCGATCAGGATCAGCGTGATCTTGGAATCCTCGCCGATCTTCATCCAGAGTATGAGCAGCGGCACCCAGGCCAGGGACGGTACCGCGCGGAGGGCGCCGACCGTCGGCGCGAGCAGGGCGTCGGCAAACCGGGACAGGCCTACCAGTGATCCGAACACGAGCCCCAGGCCGGCGCCGGCAGCGAAGCCGATCAGCACACGCTGGGTGGAGATCGCGATGTGCTGCCCGAGTTGCCCGCGCTGGAGCAGGTCAAGGCCGGCCTCCAGCACCATGGCCGGCGGGGGAAGCTGGACCACGCTGAACACCCCGGCCGCCGTGGATAGTTGCCAGGCGGCCAGCACCGCAGCGGGAATGATCAATCCGAGGAGCAGACGCGCCCAGCCGTTGGCCAGGATCCCGGCGGGGGACCATCCGTTCGCCGGGGACCCGCCTCCACCCTTCACGGGGGAGTTCGGCTGGGCGGCGTCTGCCGGAGTTGCGGGGACGGCTGCAGCGCGCCCGTCCGCAACACTGTTGCCGGTGAGGTAGGGATTTCCGAGCTGTGTCATCAGGAATCCTTGATGGCGGACGCATCCGCCTTCTTCACCAGCGAGTCATCAAGAAGGGAGGCGACGGCGTCGTCGATCTGCTGCTGGCTCTTGACGTCGCCGGTCTCCACAAACGTGGGGCCGATCTTCTCCAGGACCTTGCGCTGCGCCTCGCCCGGTGCCGGGTCGACGTCCAGGTTGCTGCGCTCCAGCACCACGGTCTTCGCGACGGCGAGGTCCAGGCCAGCAGCTTCGGCGAGGATCTGCGCAGTCTCGTCCGGGTTGGCCGCGGCCCACGCACGGGCCTTCTCGTAGGCGTTGACGACGGCCTGCGCCAGCTTCGGCTTGTCCTTCAGGAAGGATTCCGTGGCGTTCAGGAAGCCATAGGTGTTGAAGGAGAGGTTCCGGTAGAAGAGCTTGGCACCCTTCTGCTCCGCACCGGCCATGATCGGGTCCAGCCCGGACCAGGCATCCACCGAGCCGTTTTCCAGCGCGGCCCGGCCGTCGGCGTGCTGCAGGTTCTGCACGGTGACGTCCGTGGCGGAGATCCCGGCTTCGGAGAGCGACTGAAGCAGGAAGAAGTACGGGTCCGTTCCTTTAGTCGCGGCCACCGACTTGCCCTTGAGGTCAGCCACGGTGGTGATACCGGAGGACTCCTTCGCCACCAGCGCCGCCCATTCCGGCTGGGAGTAGATGTCGATGGTCTTGATCGGGGAACCGTTGGCGCGGGCCAGCAGCGCCGCGGAACCGGCCGTGGAGCCGACGTCGATCGCGCCGGAGCGCAGCGCCTCATTGGCCTTGTTGGACCCGGCGGACTGGACCCAATTGACGGTGACGCCCTGATCCTTCAGGGCGGCTTCAAGCCAGCCCTTCTTCTTGATGACCAGGCTCAGCGGGTTGTACGTGGCGAAGTCGATGTTGAGCTTGCCGCTCTCGACGCCGGCGCTTGCCGCGGCCGACCCGCCTGAACCCTCACCTGCGACGCAGCCCGTGAGGACGAGGACGGCGGAGACGGCGGCGGCGCCGATGACGGACCGGCGGGTGGCTTTGCGGGCGAATGACATGGAACTCCTCTAAGGAATGAAGCGATGGACGCGAACGGCGGACGGACGTGGCGGGTGGAAAGGCGGGCGAACGCAGCCGCGGCTGCGACGGTCCTGGTGGGCGAATGCGGAGGGACCCGGCCGGCGTGACGGCTAGTGGCCGTCGACGCCGAGAGTCTCCAGGAGCGACGCCCGCAACCGGGCGAGTTCCACGGAACCGCGGTCCCGGGGGCGCTCGCCGGGCACGCTCACAGTGCGGACGATCGTCGCCCCCGGCAACGCGGCGGCTGAACCCGCACCGGCGTCGGCCTCCTTGCCCAGGACGATGATGCGGTCGGCAAGCTGGAGAGCCTCGTCGACGTCGTGGGTCACCAGCAGCACCGTGGTGGGTTCGGCGCGGTGAATGTCCAGCAGCAGGTCCTGCATCTTGATCCGCGTCAGCGCGTCCAGCGCGCCGAACGGTTCATCGAGTAGCAGGACACCGGGGTTGCGCGCGAGTGCCCTGGCCAGAGAGGCGCGCTGTGCCATGCCTCCCGAGACTTCGCGGGGACGGTGCCCGGCGAAGTCGGTCAGCCCCACGAGGTCGAGCAACCGGGCCACTTTTGCCTTGCCGTCCCTGGCACTGACTCCCTTGGGCAGCCCGATCGCGATATTGGCCCGCAGGGTGTGCCACGGCAGGAGGCGCGGTTCCTGGAAGGCGAAGGCGCAGCGGGAGTCGATCCCCTGGACGGGCGTGCCATTGATATCAACGCTGCCGGCACTGGGGGAGTCCAGCCCGGCGGTGGCCCGGAGCAGCGTGGACTTGCCACAGCCGGAGGTGCCGAGAATGGCCAAAACCTCGCCGGCATGGATCTCGAAGTCAACGTCGCGCAGGACGGTGTGGGCGTCTGCTCCGTTACCGAAGGCCCGGCGCAGGGAACGGAAGGCAACCGGCAGGGCCGGTGTGCGGGTGGCGGCTCCGGCAGGGGCGTTCGGGGACGCCGCGGCCGCGGAGGAGGACAGGACAGCAGTCATAGGAATACTCCATCGGTCCTGGCAGTAGCACCCTACGGAATGAGCCTTTGATCCGGGTGGTCAGTCCGGTGGTTCCCTTGGCTCCATACCTTGCTATCGCCGGTATCCAGGGAGGGATGACGGCGACCAGGGTTGCTGCGGCTTCATCGATCCAGGTCTCTCGGCCGCTCGGGATGGTCGCTCCCCACTAAATCGGAATCGACACTTTTTCCCAAATGGGAAGGTTTTTCTGCGTAATATTCGGACTTGTCCTCCTCTTGGAGCAGCCGCCAGTCACTTGTTCGAAAATTGGATCTCCACCGGGGGTACGAGTTCGGAAAATGCCGCGGCGGGCCGCATGCCGGCGCTTACCGCCCGGCCGGAAGCACGGCGGTAGGCTGTCCACATGGCCCACGTCAACGATCCGGCAGTCCTGGAAAAACTCATGCGCACCAAGGGGCGGTGGGCCATTGTCGGCCTGTCCACGAATCAATGGCGTGCCGCCTACGATACGTCCCTGTTCATCCGGGACCGGCTAGGGATGGAGATCATCCCGGTGAATCTGCCGGCTGATCCCGTGCACGGGGAGACCGGCTACGCCACCCTGGCCGGCATCCCGGCTGAGAAGCAGCCGATCGACGTCGTCGACTGCTTTGTGAATTCCCAGAAGGTGGGGGCCGTGGTGGATCAGGCGATCGCCGTCGGCGCGAAGGCGGTCTGGATGCAGCTGGGTGTCATCGATGAAGCGGCGGCCGCCCGCGCGAAGGCCGCCGGCCTCGACGTCATCATGAACGCCTGCCCGGCGCAGGACGCCAGGCGCTTCGGCCTCTGACGGCTCGTCCGGTGGAGCAGGACGGGCCCTGCAAAAATGTCCGGGCCGGCCAGTAGGCTCGGACCATGGATGTAGCTGCACTCCGGGGAATTTGCCTCGGCTTTCCCGGCGCTTTCGAGGACTTCCCGTTCGGACCGGAGACGTCCGTCTTCAAGGTGCGGGCCGCAGTTTCCGGCAGTGCCGGCCACGCAGCCAAGATGTTCGCACTGTCCGCGATGGACCACCACGATTTCGCCGTGAGCCTGAAATGCGAGCCTGCCCTGGCCGAGCAGCTGCGCGCCGCCCACCCGGAAATCACCGGGGCGTGGCACATGAACAAAAAACATTGGAACGGAGTCCGCCTGGACGGGTCCCTGCCCGATTCGATGGTGCGCGACATGGTCGAGGACTCGTACGACCTCGTGGTGGCTACGCTGAGCCGGCGCCAACAGGAACCGCTGGGCTGGGCGCGGCTGGCCGGCGGCCAAGGGTGAACGCGCGGATCGCGGCCGGGGAGCTGAACTATGCAGGGATCGGGTCCACCGAGCATGGCCCGCCTCCCGCAGACGCCGACTGCCTGGTCACCCACGCCTTTGTCGGCGAGGGCATGGCCACGTATCGCCGCGTGGTCCAGGGCCTGCTGACCTGGCAGTTGCAGAAACGCGCAGGGCCGCGGGTCCGCGCGGAGTCCGACGTCGTGGTCCCCGGCACGCGCGTGGTGAGCGGTTTCGGCGTCGGGCCCTTCCGGCTCAACGCCCCCTGCGAGGTCGTCTGGGTCCGCCGTCCGGTGCCCGGCGGCGCCCCGCAGTCCGCCGGGTTCGGCTACGGGACCCTTCCCGGGCATCCGGTCCGGGGTGAGGAAGCGTTTGAGATTTCCATCGATGCGGCGGGCCGGGTCCTGATCCGCGTCACTGCCTTCGGCGGGCCATCCAACTGGTTCTACGCGGCAGGCGGGGCCCTGACGAAGCGGGCCCGGGGCCACATCACTTCCCGATACATTAGGAGTGCACCAGAACTGGCCGCAGGTGTGGACTGAGAGCAGGCACAATGCTGAATCAACAGACCCTTGACCAACTATGGAACTTCGATGACCCCGCCGTTTCGGAAGCCCGCTTCCGCGCGGCAGTATCCGAGGACCGCTACGACGCCGACGAACGGGCCGAACTCACCACCCAACTGGGGCGGGCCATCGGGCTGCAGGGCCGGTACGAGGAAGCCGACGCCCTGCTGGACGCGGTCGACGGCGACGAGCCCACCGTGGCCGTCCGGGTGCTCCTGGAACGCGGGCGGGTGCTGAACTCCAGCGGCCACGCGGAAATGGCCGTGCCGCTTTTTGAACAGGCTGCCGAACTCGCGGACCATCTGGGCGAGGAATTCCTGGCCGTGGATGCCCTGCACATGCTGGCCATCGCAGACTCCGCCCACGCCGAAACCTGGACCCGCAGCGCCCTGGAGTACGCCTCCACTGTGCACGACGAGCGGACCAAGCGGTGGCTCGTGGCCCTGCACAACAACCTGGGCTGGACCCTGCACGACGCAGGCCGCTGCACGGAGGCGATGGTCGAATTCCAGCTCGCGGAGCAGTGGGCCGACCGCGTCGGCACCCCGCGGCAGCAGGAACTGGCGCGGGAAGCGATCCAGGCCTGCTGACCCTCCTGCAACAATAGAACCCCGTCCCGCCGCACCGAAAGGCACTTTTCGTGATCTTTATCGTCGTCAAATTCAAGGTCAAGCCCGACTGGTCAGAACGCTGGCTCGGCCTCGTGGAGGACTTCACCCAGGCCACCCGCCGGGAGCCCGGCAACCTCTGGTTCGACTGGTCCCGCAGTGTGGAGGACCCCAACGAGTTCGTCCTGGTCGAAGCCTTCCAGGACGACGCCGCCGGGGACCACGTCAACAGCGCCCACTTCCAGCAGGCCATGGCGGACATGCCCCAGGCTCTGCTGGAGACACCCCGGATCATCAGCCGCCAGTTCGACGGCGACGGCTGGGACCGGATGGGCGAACTCACCATCTAACCCCGTGGATAGGCTTAGGGCATGTGGATCGGCTGGATTGAATTCGATGTCCTCCTCGGCGACGTCCACAGCCTGAAGGAGAAACGCTCCGTGGTGCGCCCGGTGCTGGCCGAGCTCAAACGCCGCTTCGACGTCTCCGTGGCCGAGGCCGGCTGCCAGGACCAGTACCGGCGCGCCCTGATTGGCGTGGGGCTGGTCGCAGCCGACCGGGCACACCTCGTGGAGGTGCTCACCGCCGTCGAACGCTTTGTGGCCGCCCGGCCGGAACTGGAACTGCTCAGCGCACGGCAGCGAGAACTCCGCAGCGACGATTAAGCAACGCGGGGTCACTTAGCGCCCGTCCCGAGGGCGCAGAATCATACGGTCGTTGCAACATCTGATTTTTTGGAGGTTGCCATGCCGAGTGGTTTTCGGGCGCCGGATGCGCTGAAGGATGAGTTCTTTTCGCTTCTGCGGCAGGGGGTGTCGGTCAAGGAAGCCTCTGCCCGGATTGGGG
>NZ_JBFRDB010000028.1:0-29120 GCF_052113365.1 Arthrobacter sp. YAF17
CACGTGCAAACGTGGCGGGGACCCTCCCTTTTGTCTGAAATTGAGCCGCTAAGCCTTAGCGCTCTTCTTCTTCTTTTCCGGCCAGGGGCCGAGCTTGTCCTTGGCGACCTCGGCTTCGCCGGTGCTGCCGGCATCCGCGAGGTCACCGACCTTGTGGACCTTCAGCATGTTCGTGGAACCCGCCTTTCCGGGAGGCGAACCGGCGGCGATGACCACCATGTCGCCGTCTTCCACGACGTCGAGGCTCAGCAGGCTGCGGTCGACCTGCGCGGTCATCGCGTCGGTGTGGTTCACCATCGGAACCAGCACCGGCATGATGCCCCAGGTCAGCGCCAGCTGGTTCCAGACCTGCTCCACAGGCGTGAACGCAAAGACAGGCCGGATCGGACGCAGCCGCGAGAGGCGCCGTGCTGAATCACCGGACTGGGTGAAGGTACAGATGTACTTCGCATCCAGCTGGTCGGCGATTTCGACGGCGGCACGGGTGATGGCGCCGCCGCGGGTCTTGGGCTTGGTGCCCAGCGGGGGGACGCGCTCCAGGCCGTGGACCTCGGTGGATTCGATGATCCGGGCCATGGTCTTGACGGTCTCAATCGGGAACTTGCCCACGCTGGTCTCGCCCGAGAGCATCACTGCGTCGGCGCCGTCGAGGACGGCGTTGGCGCAGTCGGAGGCCTCGGCGCGGGTCGGGCGCGGGTTGTCGATCATCGACTCGAGCACCTGGGTTGCCACGATGACCGGCTTGGCCCAGCGGCGGGCCAGTTCAATGGCGCGCTTCTGGACGATCGGCACTTCCTCGAGGGGAAGCTCCACGCCGAGGTCGCCACGGGCCACCATGATGGCGTCGAAGGCGTCGATGATCTCCGGCAGCTGCTCAACGGCCTGCGGCTTTTCGATCTTGGCGATCACCGGGACACGGCGGCCTTCCTCGTCCATGATCTCGTGCACGCGCTTGATGTCCGAGGCATCCCGGACGAAGGAGAGGGCAACCATGTCCACGCCGCGGCGCATGGCCCAGCGCAGATCATCCTCGTCCTTTTCGCTCAGCGCGGGCACATTGACCGCAACGCCGGGCAGGTTGATGCCCTTGTTGTTCGAGACGTACCCGCCGACGATCACCTGCGCGACGACCTTGACGTCGTCGACGTCGATCGCGCGGAGGGCGACCTTGCCGTCGTCGATCAGCAGCGCGTCGCCGGGGTTGACGTCTTCGGTGAGGCTCTTGAGCGTCGTGGAGCAGATGTCCTTGGTGCCAGGGACGTCTTCGGTGGTGATGGTGAACGTGTCACCGACGGCCAGCAGGTGCGGTCCGTCCACGAACCGGCCGAGGCGGATCTTCGGCCCCTGCAGGTCGGCCATGATGGCGACGGGCTTTCCGAGCTGTCCTGCTGCCTTGCGGACGTTCTCGTACGTGGTGTCGTGCACGGCGTACTCGCCGTGGCTCATGTTCATGCGGGCCACGTCGACGCCGGCTTCCAGCACCGCGAGAGTGTTCTCGAAGCTTGCGATTGCCGGTCCGAACGTGGCCACGATCTTAGCGCGTCTCATTTACCTACCCTAGTAGTCGATTGCATGGATGAAGTTGTTTCAGGATGAACGGCCGGAGGCCGTTGGGAGGAGGCCTACAGGACGGCCATGGCCCGGTCGGTCGGCGCCACGGGAGCCGGAAGGATGGTGCTGCCCATCAGGAACTTGTCCACCGCGGCGGCGCAGGCGCGTCCCTCGGCGATGGCCCAGACGATCAGCGACTGTCCGCGGCCGGCGTCCCCGGCGACGAAGATGCCTTCCGTGTTGGTCATGTAGTAGCCGTCGCGGGCCACGTTGCCGCGGCCGTCGAATTCGGCGTTGACCTGCTCGGTGATCCCGGCCGGTTCCGGGCCGGTGAAGCCCAGGGACAGGAAGACCAGGTCCGCGGGGATGATCCGCTCGGTGCCGGCCTTCGGGAGGCGCTTGCCGTCGACGAATTCCGTCTCGGCCACCTTCACGCCGGTGAGCTTGCCGTTCTCCCCGACGAACTCCACGGTGGAGGCGAGGTAGGTGCGTTCGCCGCCTTCCTCGTGGGCGCTGGCAACTTCGAACAGGGTGGGGAACGTCGGCCACGGCTGGTGGCTGGCGCGTTCCGCCGGCGGCTGCTTGCCGATCGCCAGGGTGGTGACCGACGCGGCGTGGTGCCGGTGCGCGGTGCCGAGGCAGTCCGCGCCGGTGTCGCCGCCGCCGAGGATGACAACGTGCTTGCCGGCGGCGTTGATCTGGTTTTCCACCGTCTCCCCCGCCACCACCCGGTTGGCCGGGACGAGGTAGTCCATCGCGTAGTGCACGCCCTCGAGCTCGCGGCCCGGAATGGGCAGGTCACGCGGGACGGTGGCGCCGGTGGCGACCACGACGGCGTCATACCGGCGGCGCAGCTGCTCCCACGTCACGTCGGTGCCGACGGCCACGCCGGTCCGGAAGCGGGTGCCTTCGGCCTTCATCTGCTCCAGCCGGCGGTCCACTTGCTCTTTTTCCATCTTGAAATCGGGGATCCCGTACCGCAGGAGGCCGCCGATCTTGTCGTCGCGTTCGTAGACGGCGACGGTGTGGCCCACGCGGGTGAGCTGCTGCGCGACGGCGAGCCCGGCGGGGCCGGAGCCGACGACGGCGACCGTCTTGCCGCTGAGGCGGGCCGGCGGCAGCGGGTTGACCCAGCCGTTCTCGAACGCCTGGTCCACGATCGAGACCTCGACCTGCTTGATGGTCACGGCGGGCTGGTTGATGCCCAGCACGCAGGACGCCTCGCAGGGCGCCGGGCAGAGCCGCCCGGTGAACTCGGGGAAGTTGTTGGTGGCGTGCAGCCGCTCCATGGCTTCCTCGCCCTTGTCCCGCCAGACCAGGTCATTCCACTCGGGAATGAGGTTGCCCAGCGGGCAGCCCTGGTGGCAGAACGGCACGCCGCAGTCCATGCAGCGGCCGGCCTGGGCCTTGAGGACTCCCTTTTCCTGGGCCTCATAGACTTCCTTCCAGTCCATGATGCGGACCGGAACGGGACGGCGGGGCTGGGTTTCGCGCTGACGTACTTTCAGAAATCCGCGTGGATCAGCCACCGGTCACCTCCAGGATTCGAGACCAAACTTCTTCGCCGTCGGGGTCAAGGCCCTCTTCGATGGCGTCAAGACGGGTTTGCAGGACGGCCGCGTAGTCGCGCGGCAACACCTTGGTGATACGGGCTGCGGTGTCGTCGAAGTTCTCGAGCAACCGGGCCGCGAGCAGCGACTCGGTCTCCTCGGAGTGCTTGACCAGCAGTCCATGGACAATGTCACGGTCCTCGGCGTCGAGTTCGCGCAGCTGCAGCTCACCGGCCTCCAGGGCCTGCTTGTTGACGCGTTCGGTCTGCAGGTCCAAGACGTAGGCCGTGCCGCCGGACATGCCGGCACCGAAGTTGCGGCCGGTGCGCCCGATGATGAGCGTCTGGCCGCCGGTCATGTACTCGCAGCCGTGGTCGCCGATTCCTTCGACCACCGCGGTGGCGCCGGAGTTGCGGACCAGGAAGCGTTCGCCGACCTGGCCGCGCAGGAACATCTCGCCGCTGGTGGCGCCGTAGCCGATCACGTTGCCGGCGATCACGTTCCGTTCCGCCGGGAAGACGTTCGTGCGGTCCGGCCGGACGATGATACGGCCGCCGGAGAGGCCCTTGCCGACGTAGTCGTTGGAGTCCCCGAACATCCGCAGCGTGATGCCGGCCGGCAGGAAGGCGCCGAGCGACTGGCCGGCGGTGCCGGTCAGCGTGATGTCGATGGTGTCCGTCGCCAGCACGTCGGTGCTGAACGTTTTGGTGACCACGTGGCCGAGCATCGTGCCGACGGAACGGTCCGTGTTGATGACGTTCACGGAGATCTTTACCGGTGTGCGGTCGCTCAGCGCTTCCGCGGCCATCACCATCAGGCGCTGGTCGAAGTGCTTGTCCAGCTCGTGGTTCTGGCCGGTAAGGTTGCGCAGCGGGGCGTCGTCGTCGAACTCGAGCCCGTGCAGGATCGGGTCCAGGTCCAGCCCTTCGGCCTTCCAGTGGTTGATCGCCTCGCGGGTGTCGAGCATTTCCGCGTGGCCGATCGCTTCCTCGATGCTCCGGAAGCCCAGCTCGGCCAGGATCTCGCGGACTTCCTCGGCGAGGAATTCGAAGAAGTTGACCACGAATTCGGGCTTGCCGGTGAAGCGGGAGCGCAGCTCCGGGTTCTGCGTCGCGACGCCCACCGGGCAGGTGTCGAGATGGCAGACGCGCATCATGATGCAGCCGGAGACCACCAGCGGGGCGGTGGCGAAACCGAACTCCTCGCCACCGAGCAGCGCGGCGATCACGACGTCGCGGCCGGTCTTGAGCTGGCCGTCCACCTGCACCACAACACGGTCGCGCAGGCCGTTGAGCATAAGGGTCTGCTGTGTCTCGGCGAGKCCGAGTTCCCACGGCACACCCGCATGCTTGAGCGAGTTCAGCGGCGAGGCGCCGGTGCCGCCGTCGTGCCCGGAAACGAGGACGACGTCGGCCTTGGCCTTCGTGACGCCGGCAGCCACCGTGCCGATCCCGACCTCGGAGACCAGCTTGACGTGCACGCGGGCCGAGGGGTTCGCGCGCTTCGCGTCATAGATCAGCTGCGCGAGGTCCTCGATCGAGTAGATGTCGTGGTGCGGCGGCGGGGAGATGAGCCCGACGCCGGGCGTCGAGTGCCGCGTCCGGGCCACCCAGGGGTAGACCTTCTGCGCCATCAGCTGGCCGCCCTCGCCGGGCTTCGCGCCCTGCGCCATCTTGATCTGGATGTCGTCGGCGTTGGTCAGGTACAGGCTGGTCACGCCGAAGCGGCCGGACGCGATCTGCTTGACAGCGGAACGGCGCTCGGGATCGAGCAGTCGGTCCACGTCCTCGCCACCCTCACCGGTGTTGGACTTGCCGCCCAGCCGGTTCATGGCGATCGCCAGGGTTTCGTGGGCCTCCTGGGAGATGGAGCCGTAGCTCATCGCGCCGGTGGAGAACCGCTTGACAATGCTGGAGACGGACTCGACTTCCTCGAGCGGGACCGCTGGGCGCAGCCCGGCCTTGAACTTCAGGAGCCCGCGCAGGGTCATGAGATTCTCGGACTGGTCGTCCACGCCGCGGGTGTAGGACTTGAAGATGTCGTACCGGCGCTCACGCGTGGCGTGCTGCAGCCGGAACACGGTCTCCGGGTTGAACAGGTGCGGCTCGCCGTCGCGGCGCCATTGGTACTCGCCGCCGCCCATCAGGGCCTGGTGGGGCTGCTCGATGCCGTTCTCGGGGTACGCCATCCGGTGGCGCGCCGCGACCTCGGCCGCGATGACGTCGAGGCCGACGCCGCCGAGCTGGGAATGCGTGCCGGAGAAGTACTCGTCCACGAGGTCCTGGCCGAGGCCCAGGGCTTCGAACGTCTGGGCTCCCGTGTAGGAGGCAACGGTGGAGATGCCCATCTTGGACATGATCTTCAGGACGCCCTTGCCGAGGCCCTTGATCAGGTTGTAGACGCCGTCCTGCGGGGTGACCCCAAGGACGTCGCCGGTGGAGATGAGCTGTTCCACGGATTCCATGGCCAGGTACGGGTTCACAGCGGAGGCGCCGTAGCCGATCAGGACGGCCACGTGGTGCGTTTCGCGGACGTCGCCGGCCTCGACCACCAGGGCGGTCTTGGTGCGGTTGGCGCTGCGCAGCAGGTGGTGGTGCACGGCGCTGACGAGGAGCAGGGACGGGATCGGCGCCCACTGGGCGTTCGAGTCGCGGTCCGAGAGGACGACGTATTGCACGCCGCGGTTGATGGCGCCGGAGACCTGCTCGCAGATTTCGGTGAGCCGGGCACGGAGGGCGTTCTCGCCGCCCTCGGGGCGGTAGAGGCCGCGGACCTTCATGGCGACCTTGTCGCCGTCGGCGTTCTCAATGTTCGCGATCTTGGCGAGCTGGTCGTTGTTGATCACGGGGAACGGCAGCGAAACCTGCGGCTGGCGGACCTGCTTGGTGTCCAGCAGGTTGCCGTTGGGTCCGATCGCGCAGGTCAGCGACGTGACGAGTTCTTCGCGGATCGCGTCCAGCGGCGGGTTGGTGACCTGCGCGAAGGACTGCACGAAGTAGTCGAAGAGCAGCCGGGGGCGCTTGGAGAGCACGGCCACCGGGGTGTCCGAACCCATGGCGCCGAGCGGCTCTGCGCCGGTGCGGGCCATCGGGCCGAGCAGGATCTTCAGTTCCTCGGTGGTGTAGCCGAAGGTGCGCTGGCGGATGTTGACCGACGCGGCGGTGTGGACCACGTGCTCACGTTCGGGCAGGTCCTTGAGGTCGATCAGGTTGTGCTTGAGCCACTCGGCCCAGGGGTTCGCTGCGGCGACCTCGGCTTTGACCTCGGCGTCGTCGATGATCCGCCCGGCGTCGGTGTCCACGAGGAACATCTTGCCGGGTGAGACACGGCCCTTCTTGACCACCTTGGAAGGTTCGACGTCGATCACGCCGACTTCGGAGGCGAAGACCACCAGGCCGTCCTCGGTGATCCAGTACCGGCCGGGGCGCAGGCCGTTGCGGTCCAGAGTTGCGCCGACCAGGCTGCCGTCGGTGAAGGAAACGGCGGCGGGGCCGTCCCACGGTTCCATGAGCAGCGAGTGGTACTCGTAGAAGGCACGGCGGGCGGGATCCATCGTGGCGTGGTTTTCCCAGGCCTCGGGGATCATCATCATGATGGAGTGCGTGATCGGCCGGCCGGAGAGCCAGAGCAGTTCCGCGACCTCATCGAAGGAGGCCGAGTCGGAGGCGCCGGGCGTGCAGATCGGGTACAGCTCTTCCGGCGAGTCCCCCAGCAGCGGGTTGGCGAGCTGGGACTGGCGGGCACGCATCCAGTTGCGGTTTCCCTTGACCGTGTTGATTTCGCCGTTGTGGGCGATGGTCCGGAACGGCTGGGCCAGCGGCCAGGACGGGAAGGTGTTCGTAGAGAAGCGCGAGTGGACGATCGCAAGCTTGGTCTTGAACCGCTTGTCCGAGAGGTCCGGGTAGAACGGCTCCAGCTGGGCCGTGGTCAGCATGCCCTTGTAGACGATGGTCCGGGAGGACAGCGACGGGAAGTACACGCCGAACTTGTTCTGCGCGCGCTTCCGGATGCGCCAGGCGCGGGAGTCGAGTTCGTTGCGCTCCAGCACTTCCCCGGTGCTGGAGGCAAAGAACGGCTGGGAGAAGTAAGGCATGCAGGCCCGGGCCATCGCCCCGACCAGGTCGGCCACGATCGGGACTTCACGCCAGCCAAGGACGGTCAGGCCCTCGTCGGCGGCGAGGCCTTCGATGCCGGCCTTGGCGGCGTCGGATTCGCGCTGCTCGGACGGGAGGAACGCCGTGCCCGCCACGAACTGGCCGGCGGCCGGGAGTTCGAAGTCGGTGACGGCTCGGAAGAATTCGTCCGGGATCTGCATGAGCAGTCCGGCCCCGTCGCCGGTCCCTTCGTCGGCGCCCACGGCACCGCGGTGCTCCAGGTTGCGCAGGGCTGTCAGGGCGGCGTCAACGATGTCGTACCCCGGCTCCCCCCGCAGCGTGGCGATGATGGCGAGGCCGCAGGCGTCCTTCTCCTGCTCCGGGTTGTAGAGTCCGGCCGCTTCGGGAAGCGCCGCGAAACGCTTGAAAGGTGACATGGCGGGCTGCTGGGGCTCGGACCAACTGGGGCTGTGCAGGGTTTGGGTCATGGGAGACGTCCTTCCTCCTGATCGTGCGTATGGGAGGGACAACATTGGCCCGCATCGGTGCGCCGGTGTGACGGGCACAACAAAGTGTTCTTCTTATACGAATTGTAGGTCAGGGCCGCTTTCTGCACTAACAGTTACGCGGCCGCCGGCCCGGGTTTGCGTGAACAACAACTGTCTGCTGTCCGCCGCCTTCCCTGCTGCCACGACGCTGTGGAAACGGGCGCTGCGAGGGGTGACTCCGCGGCCCGGTTTGCCGGGGCTGAGCTACTTGGTGCCCTCAGCTTCCGGCACGGTTCCGGCGCCCTGGTGGCCGGATGTTCCGGCCACCGGTGCTCCTGTGGCGGGCTTGGTGCCGCCAGAGGATTCCTTTGACGCTTCAGCTGGGGCGGAAGCGCGGCCGGGACCGCTTTGGTTATCAGGGAGATTATCACGCGATTCACTATCTGAGACAGCAGAATCCGAATGCTGGACAGCGCCGCTGTGGACAGTAGCAGCGGCCGGAACGGTGGCCGGCTGCTTGACTGCCGCATCGTTCCCGGCCTCAGCGCGGGCACCTTCGGCCTCGTCATCTGTATCCGTTGATGCGTTCCCGTCGACGGCGGCCGCCGGCTTTCCGTCGTCGTCGGCGTCCGGTTCTTCCTCAGCATGCGCGGCGGCGGCTGCATCGGCGTCGGCATCGGCATCAGTGTCGGCGGCCGGGTCAACCTCGGACGGTTCGCGGCCCGGCAGGTAGACGGTGTCGGGTTCCGTGCGCTTGCGCAGGCCGAGGATGATGAATGCGGCCAGCGCGCCCAGCAGGACAAAGATGGACGTCCACACGTTCAGCCGGGTGGTGATGCCGAAGAGGTTGATCTGCTCGGCGTCGTCGATCCGCATCGCTTCGATCCAGACCCGGCCCAGCGTGTAGTAGACCGCGTAGAGGCAAAACAGGCGGCCGCGGCGGAACCGGAACTTGCGGTCCAGCAGCAGCAGGATGCCGACGCCGGCGAGGTTCCAGAGGGATTCGTAGAGGAACGTCGGGTGGAAGAGTGTGTCCGCGGCCATGCCGGGCGGGAAGTTCGGGTTGTCGGCGTCGATCTGCAGCCCCCAGGGCAGGGTGGTGGGGCCGCCAAAGAGTTCCTGGTTGAAGTAGTTGCCCCAGCGGCCGATCGCCTGGGCCAGCAGCAGGCCGGGCGCTGCGGCGTCGAGGAACGCGCTGAGCTTGACGCCCGCCCTGCGGCAGCCGATCCAGGCGCCCACGGCGCCCAGCAGCACGGCGCCCCAGATGCCCAGTCCGCCGCGCTGGATCTGCGGGATCAGCGACAGGTCGCCGGTGCCGTCGAAGCCGGGGCCGAAGTACGCGTCCGGGGAGGACACCACGTGGTAGAGCCGGCCGCCGATGATGCCGAAGGGGATGGCCCAGATGGCGATGTCCCAGACGCTTCCCTCCGGGGCCCCGCGCTTGGCCCAGCGGACCGACGTGAGCCACAGGCCGGCGATGATGCCGAGCAGGATGCACAGGGCGTAGGCGTGGATGCGCAGTGACCCCCACGGCAGCGGGATGTCGAATCCGGACCAGTCCGGGCTCGGAATGCTCGCGGGAATCATCGCTGCCGCGTGGAGGACTGACTGCATGTGCTTAGGCTTCTTCCTTGGTAAGGCCGGTGCTGAGGTCTTTCGTCAAGGACGCTACCGCATCCACGCCGCCGTCGCCGATGGCCACAACGAGGGCGGTGCCGACAATCACGCCGTCCGCGTACGCGGCGATCTCACGGACCTGGTCGGCGTTGGACACGCCGAGGCCGACACAGACCCGCTCGGCGCCGGCGGCGTGCGCGGCGGCAACAACATCCTTGGCCGCGGTGCTGACCGAGGAGCGGGCACCGGTGACACCCATGATCGAGACGGCGTAGACAAAGCCGCGGCTCGCCTCAACGGTGCGTTTCATGCGCTCCGGCGAGGACGACGGCGCCACGAGGAACACCCGATCCAGGCCGTACTTGTCCGAGGCCGCCATCCATTCGGAGGCTTCGTCGGGAATGAGGTCGGGGGTGATGAGCCCGGCTCCCCCGGCCTCGGCCAGCCGGCGCGAAAATTCGTCCACGCCCATCCGGACCACGGGGTTCCAGTAGGTCATGACCAGCACGGCGGCGTCGGTCTTGCTGGTGATGCCGCGGACGACGTCGAAGACCTGCTTGACGTGGAAGCCCTTGGCGAGGGCCTCGGTGGTGGCGGCCTGGATGACGTGGCCGTCCATGACGGGATCGGAATACGGGATGCCGATCTCGATCAGGTCCGCGCCGTTCTCCGCGAGGGCGATGCCGGCCGCGATAGTGTCCTCGACGGTGGGGTAGCCCGCGGGCAGGTAGCCGATCAGGGCCGCGCGGCCCTGGGCCTTGGCCCGGTCGATGGCCGCTGCCGATTTGCTGGCGCCCTGTGTGTCCTGGCCGGTGCTCGGTTCGACGTGGTTCACAGCTGTTCCCCCTCTTTGGCGATTTCGTGCTCGGGTGAATCCTTGTCCAGCAGGTCAAACCATTCCGCGGCCGTGGCCACGTCCTTGTCGCCGCGGCCGGAGAGGTTCACGATCACGATCTTGTCTGCTGCCACGCCGGCACCCTCCGCGGCCAGCCGCTGGCCGACCTTGATGGCGCCGGCCAGGGCGTGGGCGGATTCGATGGCCGGGATGATGCCCTCGGTGCGGCACAGCAGCCGGAACGCGTCCATGGCCTCGCTGTCCGTGATGGGCTCGTAGCTGACGCGTCCGATGTCCGCGAGGTAGGAGTGCTCCGGGCCGACGCCGGGGTAGTCCAGGCCCGCCGAGATGGAGTGCGATTCGATGGTCTGGCCATCGTCGTCCTGCATGAGGTAGGAGCGGGCGCCGTGCAGCACACCGGGCTTGCCGAGCGTGATGGTGGCGGCGTGGCGGCCGGTCTCGACGCCGTCGCCGCCGGCCTCGAAGCCGTAGATCTTGACCGAGGGATCGTCCAGGAAGCCGTGGAAGATGCCGATCGCGTTGGAGCCGCCGCCGATGCAGGCGCAAACGGCGTCGGGCAGGCGGCCGGTCTGCTCCAGGATCTGGGCGCGGGATTCCTCGCCGATGACCTCGTGGAAGTAGCGGACCATGGCGGGGAACGGGTGTGCCCCGGCGGCGGTGCCCAGCAGGTAGTGGGTGTTGTCCACGTTGGCCACCCAGTCGCGGAGCGCCTCGTTGATGGCGTCCTTGAGGGTCTGGGATCCGTTGGTCACCGGGATGACGGTGGCTCCGAGGAGCTCCATGCGGGCCACGTTGAGGGCCTGCCGGCGGCAGTCCTCGGCGCCCATGTAAACGACGCATTCCAGGCCCATGAGGGCGGCGGCGGTGGCGCTGGCGACGCCGTGCTGGCCGGCGCCGGTTTCGGCGATGACCCGGGTCTTGCCCATGCGCTTGGCCAGGAGGGCCTGGCCCAGCACGTTGTTGATCTTGTGTGAACCCGTGTGGTTGAGGTCCTCGCGCTTGAGGAAGATCCGCACTCCCCCGGCGTGCTCGGCGAAGCGCTTGGCCTCGGTCAGCAGCGACGGCCGGCCGGAGTAGTTCTTGTTCAGTTCCGCGATCTGGGCGGTGAAGTCCGGATCGGCCTTGGCCTTCTCGAAGGTGTCCTCGAGCTCATCCAGGGCAGCGATGAGTGACTCGGGCATCCATCGGCCGCCGTAGGAGCCGAAGTAGGGCCCGGGGGCGTGCCGCAGGGATTCCCCACCCTGCAGGAACGCGTCCACGGCGCTTTCGTCTGAGCCGGCTGCTGGCGCATCGACCATCAGTCTCACCATCCTGTTCCACTGCTAACTAGTTCTTTGGTGCCACACGGATGCTCTGCCGGCGTCCGGCCCGGGCGCTGCCCGGCCGGACCGCGGGTCAGGAACGTGCGGCGATTTCTTCGGCTCCGGCGGACATGAACTCCGCGATCCGCTCCCGCGGGGTCGCGTCGCTGACCAGTGCCTCGCCGACGAGGACCGCGTTGGCGCCGTTCGCGGCGTAGTGCCGGACGTCGTCGACGCCGCGCACGCCCGACTCCGCGATGACGAGCGCGCCGGCGGGGATGCCTCCGGCGAGTTCGGCGAAGAGGGAACGGTCGACGTCGAGCGTCTTGAGGTTGCGTACGTTGACGCCGATGATCCGCGCTTCCGCGGCAACGGCCCGCTCGATTTCCTCGGCGGTGTGTGTCTCCACGAGCACATTCATGCCGAGTTCGCGGCTGAGGGCGCTGTACTCGCGCAGTTGCGCGTCGGACAGGGACGCCACGATCAGCAGGATCAGGTCGGCCCCGTGTGCCCGGGCTTCCCAGATCTGGTACTCGTCGATCATGAAGTCCTTGCGCAGCAGTGGGATGTCCACGGCTGCCCGGACGGTGTCGAGATCGGCGAGGGAGCCGTTGAAGCGGCGCTGTTCGGTCAGGACGCTGATCGCAGCCGCGCCGCCGTCGGCATACTGCACGGCGAGGGAGGCCGGGTCCGCGATGCTCGCGAGATCGCCCTTGGAGGGGCTGCGGCGCTTGATTTCGGCGATGACCTTCAGTTGCCCGCGCGTGTCCGAAGGGCCGCCCAGGGCTGTCCAGGCGTCGCGGGCCGGCGCGGCCGCGGCGGCCCGCTCCTTCAGTTCCGCGAGCGTGACGAGGCGCTGACGTGCCTCCATATCCTCCCTGACACCGGCGTTGATGTCATCGAGAACAGTCACGCCTAGTGGCCGGAGTTCTTCAGCTTGCTGCCGCCCACACCGTAGCCGGCCTTGCGCATGACGAAGCCGATGATGAGGCCGACCAGCATCACAACGCCGCCCGCGATGAAGATCGGGGTGTTGGCGATGACGAAGGCGATGGACATGACGAGCGCGCCGGCGAGCATTACGAAAACGGTGGTCCAGGCTGCCGGGCTGTTGCCGTGGCCGGTCGGTTCGCTGTGATCGATGTCGTCGTAGGAGTAGCCGGTTCCGGCAGCGGGCTTGGGGGCGGAAACAGGTGCGTTGCTCATTGAAATCTCCTCAGGGTGAATACTGCTTACATTCTGCCATTTATTGCCGGCCTTATTTGCCGGGTTACCGGCCGCGGCGTCGGCTCAGGTGGGATCGGCTCAGGTGGGATCGTCACCGCGGGACAACCGGTCCCAGCTGTCGATCTCGTCCGCCGGCCCGGCGGCCGCCGCGGAACCGCCGGCCTGGGTACCTGCTGCACTGCCTGCCGCCGCCGTGTCATATTTCGTGCGCGACTTCCAGTAGCGGCCCGCCGGGATGATCAGCAGCGCGCTGAGCCCCAGCAGGGTCCCGGCCACGACGGCGAGGGTCGGGAAGACGGTGACGTCTACTTTTACGTCGCTGCCCGTGATTCCGGTGGCGGCGGCGATCGAGCCCTGGGCCGCAGCCAGCGGGTCCGCGATGACCACAGCGGCGGCGCTGACGATGCCGGCCGCGGCCAGCAGGATAAGCGCCGTGATGACCCAGCGGGCGATCCGGCCGGCAATCGACGCGGCCAGCCCGCCGGCCAGGGCCACCAGCGCCAGGGCCGTCACCGTGGTGGCGGCTTTGCTGCCCTGCACCTGCAGGCCGTCCTGGCTGTTGACGGCCTGGCCGAGCTGGGCGGGGTCCAGGTGGACAACCAACCAGGTCTGCGTCGTGGTGCCGAAGACGGCCAGCGCCAGGGCGACGATGGCCAGGACGAGGGTGGATTTCCGGGCCCAGCGGGGAACTACGGGGCTGGTGCTCTTGACCGTGGCGCCGCTCATGACTGCGTCCCGGCGTCGGAAATGGACTCGGCCGTAATGTTGCGCAATGACTGGGCCGTGTGGACGGCCCGCATCGGGGCCGCGGCCTTGTTGACGGTTTCCAGTGCCTCGGTGGCGTTCACGGAGTCGGCCACGATGCCGCCGCCGGCCTGGACGTAGGCGCGGCCTTCCCGCAGCAGGGCCGAGCGGATGGCGATGGCCATGTCCATGTCCCCGGCGAAATCGAGGTAGCCCACCACACCGCCGTAGATGCCGCGGCGGTGCGGTTCCAGTTCGTCGAGCAGGCGCAGGGCGCGGGGCTTGGGCGCGCCGGACAACGTTCCGGCGGGGAAGGTCGCCTTCAGCACGTCGTAGGCCTTGGCGGCGGGCGCCAGTTTGCCGACGACTGTGGAGACGAGGTGCATGATGTGGCTGAAGCGCTCGACTTCCATGAACTGGGTGACGTCGACGGAGCCGGCCACGCAGACCTTGGACAGGTCGTTGCGGGAGAGATCCACCAGCATCAGGTGTTCGGCGCGTTCCTTCTCGTCGGCGAGTAGTTCCTCGGCCAGGGCCTTGTCCGCCTCGACGGTTTTGCCGCGCGGCCGGGACCCGGCTATGGGATGGGTGATGACCTCCTCGCCCGTCACGGTTACGAGCGCCTCCGGGGAGGAACCGACGATCGAGTACTGCCGGCCGGCGGCGTCTTCGAGGCTGAAGATGTACATGTACGGGCTGGGGTTGGTGTTCCGGAGCACCCGGTAGACGTCCAGCGGGTCCGCGCCGCATTCCATCTCGAAGCGGCGCGAGATGACCACCTGGAAGACTTCGCCGTCGACGATCGCTTCCTTGCTGCGGTCCAGGGCGGCGAGATAGTCCGTCTCGTCCCAGCGTTCCTGCACGCTGGAGGCGAAGTCCAGGGCCGCCGGGTCCAGCACGGAGACCGGCTGCTTCACGGGCGTGCTGATCTGGGCCAGGAGTGCTTTGACGCGCGCGACGGCGTCGTGCCAGGCCTCGTCGACCCGGTCGGAGCTGTTGTCGAAGTTGATCGCGTTGGCGATCAGCAGCACGGTGCCGTCCATGTTGTCGTGCACTGCCATGTCCGTGACGAGGTTCAGCGCCATTTCGGGCAGGTCCAGGTCGTCCTCGGGCGGACTGGTCAGCTTCTCCCAGTGCCGGACGGTCTCCCAGCCGAGGAATCCGACCAGGCCGGAGGTGAAGGGCGGCAGATCGTCGAAGCGGTCGGTGCGGAGGGCCTCGACGGTGTCGCGGATCGCGTCCACCGGGCTGCCGCCCAACGGCACGCCGACCGGCGGTTCGCCGAGCCAGTGCGCCTGGCCGTCCTTGGTGGTCAGCGTGGCCCGGGACCGTGCGCCGATGAAGGAGTACCGGGACCAGGAGCCGCCGACGGCCGCGGATTCCATCAGGAACGTGCCGGGCTGTCCCTGGGCGAGTTTGCGGTACAGCCCGATCGGGGTTTCGGCGTCAGCGAGCACCTTCAGCCGGACAGGGATGACACGGCTGTGGCCTGCGAGTTCACGGAACTCCTCCAGGCCCGGGCTGATGATTCCAAGGTCCTGCATGGCTGTGGTTTCCGCCTGTTCTTTCAGTGGTTCCGGAGGCTTCGGTCCCGAAGCCTCAAATACTGTGCGTGCCGGTTCAGCCGGGAGTTCAGCTGACGACGACGTCGAGGTCCCGGCCGTCGAAGCAGGTGCGGGTTCCGGTGTGGCAGGCCGCGCCGACCTGGTCCACGCGGACCAGCAGCGCGTCGCCGTCGCAGTCCATCGCGAGGGACTTGACCCACTGCACGTGGCCGGAGGTGTCCCCCTTGCGCCAGTACTCCTGGCGGGAGCGGGAATAGAACGTCACCCGCCCGCTGGTCATGGTGCGGTGCAGGGCCTCGTCGTCCATCCAGCCCAGCATGAGCACCTCGTTCGTGTCGTACTGCTGCACGATCGCGGCGACCAGGCCGGCGCTGTCCCGCTTCAGGGCTTCAGCCAGGCCCACGGGGAGCGGGCTTGCGGGCACTTCACTTCGGGTTCCGTCAATACGGGCGGGGGCGGGCTGCTCAGACATCCTCTCAAGTCTAGTGCCTTGCGGAGGGGCGTCGCCCAGATCCCCGGCGCCCTGCTTAACATCGGCGTCGCCACGGCATGAATCGCCGTCCCGGCGCCGTACGACGGCGGTTCAGGTGCACACGCGCCGTCGTCTCGTGCTAGTTTCACAAGTGATGCATTTCGTCGATCCGTCCCGAGAAGTTCTGGCCGAAACCTTACTGGCGGCCGGTCCTGACTCCCCCACGCTCTGTAAGGGCTGGCTTACCAGGGACCTTGCCGCCCACCTGTACCTGCGCGAGCGGAAAGCCGCCGTCGGACTTGGCCTGCTGATCAAGCGCCTGTCCAAGGCGTCGGACCAGGCCACGGCCGGCCTGGCAGCCAAGCTCAAGACGCCGGAAGACTACAACAAGCTGGTCAATTCCTTCCGCGCCGGACCGTCCGCGTTCTCCCCCATGAAGATCAAGGCCCTGGACGAGAGCGCCAACCTGATCGAATACTTCGTCCACACCGAGGACGTCCGCCGGGCTGTGGACCGCTGGGCGCCCCGTGCCCTCGACGAGGAATACTCCGACGCCCTCTGGGATGAACTGGTCAAACGGGCAGCCATCCTCTACCGCGGCGTGGACCTCGGGATCGTGCTGGTGCGCCCCTCCGGTCCCCGGCACGTCGCCAAGCGCGCTCCCGTGTCCGTCGCGATCGTCGGCGAGCCGGGCGAACTCCTGATGCACGCACACGGCCGCACCCGCCACGCGCTGGTGACCTTCGAAGGCCAGCCGGACGCCGTCGCCCTCCTGCAGTCCGCCGAAGTCGGACTCTAAGCTCCTCGAATCACGGCTGCGGTATCACGTAGTGCGCGGCAACTGTCAGAACCAGGATGACCGGCACGGCGAAGACGACACGTCGGGACATCCCGCCCAGCAAGCCGATTGCCCGGGGCCGAATCAACACCCCGACGATGACAGCCGCGAGCAGTGCGAAGAGGATGCCCGCACTGATCAGCGATGCACGAACCGGCAGCAAATGCGGAGCGCACATCGCCGAAATACTGACCGCACATCCCCAACCCGGCAGGACCGGCTGCGCCACCCACAGGACGAGCAGGCCCAGAAGGACGACGCCAGCAGCGACTACAGGAGAGCGCGTCGCGCCGCGTTTCTGAATGGGCATGGTGCCAGACTACCGATCAGCGGACCTCGAAGCCTGCTTCGCGGATCGCGGCCTTGACCTGGGCGATCATGTCCAGCGGGCCGAAGTGGAACACCGACGCCGCAAGCACCGCGTCGGCCCCTGCAGCCACGGCAGGCGGGAAGTGCTCCGGCTTGCCGGCCCCGCCGGAAGCGATGAGCGGAACCTTGACGCCGGCCCGCGCGAGCCGGATCAGTTCCAGGTCGAAGCCGTCCTTGGTGCCGTCGGCGTCGATCGAGTTGAGCAGGATTTCGCCCACGCCGCGGTCGGCCGCCTCACGGGCCCAGGCGATGGCGTCGATCCCGGTGCCCTGGCGGCCGCCGTGGGTGGTGACCTCGAAGCCGGAGGGGGTGGGCTGCGACCCCGGACGCGTGCGGCGCGCATCGAGGGACAGCACCAGGACCTGGGAGCCGAAGTGCCGGGTGATCTCGTCGATCACGTCGGGCCGGGCGACGGCGGCGGTGTTGATTGCCGCCTTATCCGCGCCGCAGCGCAGGAGCCGGTCCACCTCGGCCACGCCGCGGACGCCGCCGCCGACGGTGAGCGGGATGAAGACTTCCTCGGCGGTGCGCCGGACGACGTCGAACGTGGTTTCCCGGTTGCCCGAGGAGGCCGTGACGTCGAGGAAGGTCAGCTCGTCGGCGCCGCCGTTGTCATAGCGGTGCGCCAGCTCGACGGGATCTCCGGCGTCGCGGAGACCTTCGAAATTGATGCCCTTGACCACGCGGCCGGCATCAACGTCCAGGCACGGGATAACGCGGACGGCTACAGCCATGACTTCTCCTGGTATTTGCTGCGGAAGGTGTACGCGGGCCGGGTCAGATGCGGCAGGCGTGGATGGTGCTGACCAGAATGGCGCGGGCGCCGAGGTCGTACAGCTCGTCCATGATCCGGTTGGTCTGCCGCTTGGGCACCATGGACCGGACGGCAACCCAGTCCGAGTCGCGCAGCGGGGAGACCGTGGGCGATTCCAGGCCGGGGGTGAGGGCCGCGGCTGCTTCCACAAGCTCCTTGCGGATGTCGTAGTCCATCATGACGTACTGCCGCGCCACGAGGACGCCCTGCAGGCGGCGGATCAGGACCTCGGCGGCCGGGTTCTGCTCGCCCTTGCGGCCGATCAGGACGGCCTCGGAGTTCAGGATGGGCTGGCCGAAGATCTCCATGCCGGCCGCCTTGAGCGTGTTGCCGGTTTCGACGACGTCGGCGATCGCGTCCGCGACGCCGAGGCGCACGGAGGATTCCACGGCGCCGTCGAGGCGGACCACCTTGGCTTTGACGCCGCGATCGGCGAGGTAGCCGCGCAGCAGTCCGTCGTAGCTGGTGGCCAGGCGCTTGCCCTCGAGCTCCTCGACCGTGGTGAAGTCGCCCACCGGTCCGGCGAAGCGGAAGGTGGAGGCCGCGAAGCCCAGCGGGAGCAGCTCTTCGGCTTCAACCTCGGCGTCGAGGAGCAGGTCGCGGCCGGTGATGCCGACGTCGAGCGTGCCCTGGCCGACGTAGACGGCGATGTCGCGGGGGCGGAGGAAGAAGAATTCAATGTCGTTGTCCGGGTCCACCATGACCAGCTCGCGGGTATCGCGGCGCTGGCGGTAGCCGGCCTCGGCGAGCATGGCGGAGGCGGCTTCGGACAGGGATCCCTTGTTCGGGACGGCAACTCTCAGCATTGGGGAGGTCTTTCTGGTTAGGAAGTGGTCGGTTCAGGCACAACGGGCCACGCTATGCACCGGATCCGCGGGGCAGGGCCTGCGGGGTTCCGGCGCGGACGTGGCTAGAGATGCTTGTAGACGTCTTCCAGGCTGAGTCCTTTGGCGAGCATCAGAACCTGCAGGTGATAGAGCAGCTGCGAGATTTCTTCAGCGGCGGCTTCATCGGATTCGTACTCGGCAGCCATCCAGACCTCGGCTGCTTCCTCCACGACTTTCTTGCCGATGCCGTGGACTCCGGAATCCAGTTCGGCGACGGTGCGGGAGCCCTCCGGGCGGACGGCTGCCTTCTCACTCAGTTCTGCGAACAGCGATTCGAAATTCTTCACACCCTCCAGCCTACTTGCTCGCGGGCGGAGGGCGCCTGCCGGGGGCTTGCATGACGGCGGGGATGTGAGTGATGACACAGCGAAGGGCACGGCCGGGCCGCTTCAGTGCCCGGCCGTACCCTGCGCTTAGCTGTACTGTTTGAGGGTCACTGCGGTGGCGAGGGCGGCGGTGACGGCCTCGTGGCCCTTGTCCTCGGTGGAACCCGGCAGTCCGGCGCGGTCGATGCCCTGCTGTTCCGTGTCACACGTCAGCACACCAAAGCCGACGGGGATGCCGGTGCGGACCGAGACCTCGGTCAGGCCCAGTGTGGCCGCCTCGCAGACATACTCGAAGTGCGGGGTTCCGCCGCGGATCACGACGCCGAGCGCCACGACGGCGTCGAAGTGCGGCGCCAGCCGGGCGGCGGCCACGGGGAGCTCAAACGTTCCGGGGACGCGGAGCACCGTCGGTTCGCTGATGCCGGCGTCCTTGGCTGCGCGCAGGGCGCCGTCCAGGAGCCCGTCCATGATCTGGGTGTGCCAGCTGGCGGCCACGATGGCCAGTTTCAGCCGGGAGGTTTCCTCCGGCTGGAAGGTGCTGAGGTCAATCTGTGGTGCGCCGTGTCCGCTCATCTGGGAATCCTTGTTCTGCTCAGTCGTGTGCTGTTAGGTCGTGTTGGCAATGTCAGCGCGCCCGTCCGGGCCGGCTGAAATTTCAGTCTTGTTCGTGGTCGAATCCGCGCGGACCGGCGACCGGGGTGGCCGGTTCCATGTCCAGGACCAGCCGGTGGTCCATCCGGTCTTTTTTGGTCTGCAGGTACCGGAGGTTCTGCTCGCGGGACGGCACCTCGGTGGGCACCATTTCCACGACGCGGACGCCGGCCTGGGCCAGCCGGTCCTGCTTGTCCGGGTTGTTGCTCAGCAGGCGGATCTCGGAAAGCCCCATGTCCGCGAGGATTTGCGCCGCGGCCTTGTAGCAGCGCGCATCCACGGGAAGGCCCAGCTGTTCGTTGGCCTCTACCGTGTCGAAACCGGCTTCCTGCAGGGCGTAGGCCTTCATCTTGTTCGCGAGGCCGATCCCGCGGCCCTCCTGGCCCCGCAGGTAGAGCAGCGTCCCGCCGAACTCGTTGATCAGCTCGAGGGCGTAGGCCAGCTGCTCACCGCAGTCGCAGCGGTAGGAACCGAAAACATCTCCGGTGAGGCACTCCGAGTGCAGGCGGACCAGCGGGGCCGTCCCGCCCACCGGCGGCAGCGGGGAGCTGACCGCCAGGTGCTCGGCGCCGGTGGCAAGATCTGTCCAGGCCTGCGCCACGAAGTCGCCGAAGGCGGTGGGCAACTGCACGATCGGGCCGGCGCTGACCGGATGCGGCTGCCGTCCGGCCGCCATCTGTTCTTGTGCTTCAGACGTCGTCATTGTTTCCTCCATCACGCGGGATCTGCTGCGTGGCCGGCGGGCTGCCGGGCCTCAAGATAAGCAACCAGGTCGGCAATCGAGATCAGCGGGCAGCCGTGCTCCCGCGCGAAGCCGCGAAGTCCGTCCAGCCGCATCATCTCTCCGTTGTCGTGTACCACTTCTGCGATCACACCGACGGGCTCGAGTCCGGCGAGCTGGCACAGCTCCACCGCTGCCTCGGTGTGCCCGGGACGTTCCCGCACTCCCCCTTTAACGGCGCGGAGGGGGAAAACATGCCCGGGACGGGTCAGGGCCGCCGGCTCGCTCTCGGGATCGGCCAGGATCCGGGCCGTCAGGGCCCGGTCCGTGGCGGAGATTCCGGTGCTGACGCCCACCGCGGCGTCGCAGGACACCGTGTAGGCGGTGCCCTTGGCGTCCTCGTTGATTTCGACCATCGGCGGCAGCGCGAGGGCGTCGGCGCGGCCGCCGTCGAGCGGTACGCAGATGACGCCGGAGCTGTACCGGATGGTCCAGCCCATCAGGGCCGGGGTGGCGTGCTCCGCGGCGAAGATGATGTCGCCTTCGTTTTCGCGGTCCTCGTTGTCGACCACCAGGACGGGGCGCCCGGCGGCAATCGCGCTGATGGCGTCTTCGATCAGGTCGAGGCCGGCCGGCGGGATGACTGCGGGGGCGAGTTCCGCTGGCAGCGCGGCGTCGGCGGCGTCAGTGAGGAGGGGCCGGGCGGGGATGTCCTTGACGTTGTTCACGCTGTCGCCCCCTCTGCGCGTACTGCTGCTCCCCCGGCTGCCGCGCCGGCCGCTGTCCCGGAAAACGCGAGCAGGCGCTCAGTGTACTTCGCCAGGACGTCCACTTCGAGGTTTACCTGGCCGCCGATTGCTTTCCCGCCCAGGCCGGTGTCTGCCAGCGTGGTGGGGATCAGCCCCACTTCGAACCACGGCGCCTGGTCATTGGCCGGGCTCACGGCGGTCACCGTCAGCGAAACGCCGTCGACCGCGATGGAGCCCTTCTCAGCGATGTAGCGTGCCAGCCCTCCGGGAACGCCGAAGCGGAGCCGGTCCCAGTTGCCCAGCGCCTCGCGCTCAAGCAGCTGGCCGACGCCGTCGACGTGGCCCTGGACGACGTGGCCGTCGAGCCGTCCGCCGGCCGGAACACAACGCTCCAGGTTGACCGGGTCCCCCGCGGCGAGTTCGCCGATGGTGCTGCGGGTGAGCGTCTCGCCCATGACATCGACGCTGAAGTCCTTGCCGTCGATGTCCGTGGCCGTGAGGCAGACGCCGTTGACCGCGATGGAGCCGCCAAGGGCCAGTCCGTCGGTGCTGCCCGGCGCGTGGAGCCGGACGGTGGCGCTGATGTCGCCGTTGCGCTCAACGGACAACACCTTTCCCTGCTCGGCGATTATTCCGGTGAACATCAGTTGCCTCCTGCGGCGGTGTCCGCGCTGGCGCGGAGCTGGGTTGAAGCGGATGAAGTGTGTGTCAGGGCGGGGTGCAAATGCAGCCGGAGGTCGCGGCCGAGCTGCTGGACCGCACCGCCCGACGCCGGGTCCCATTCCCAGCGCTGGGAATCAGCCAGGGTGGTGATGCCGAGGTCCTCCAGCGCCGGGGTTCCGGAGCCAAGGAGGGTCGGGGCGAGGTAGACGATGAGCTCGTCGACGAGTCCGGCGGCGAGGAAGGCGCTGAGGATCCGGGAGCCGCCTTCAACCATGAGGTGCCGGACGCCGGCGGAGAAGAGCTCGTCCAGTGCTTCCAGCGGGTCTCGGGTGGGCAGGTGGAGAACCTTGCCGTCGTCGCCGTTGATCGCTGCGCCCTCGGGGATCCCGCGGTAGCCCATCACCACACGCAGCGGCTGCCGGCCGGCAGGTGCGCCGTCGGTGCCGCGGGCGGTGAGGCGCGGGTTGTCGACCAGCACCGTCTGCGTCCCGACGAGGATCGCGTCGATCCGTCCGCGCAGGGCGTGGTTGTCGGCGAGCGATTCGGGGCTGGAGATCCACTGGCTGGTGCCGTCGCTGGCGGCGATGCGGCTGTCGAGGGTCTGCGCGATATGCAGGGTGACGAACGGCCGGCGGCCGGCGACGGCGTCGAACCAGCGCCGGTTCAGTTCCAGGGCGGCTTCGGCGCCGAGCCCGGAGCGGACGCGCACTCCCGCGGCACGCAAAGTGGCCGCGCCGCCGGCCGCGGGGTCGTGCGGATCGTCGATCGCGTAGACGACGTCCGCGACACCGGCCTCGATGATCGCCTGGGCGCAGGGCCCCGTGCGTCCGCAGTGGTTGCAGGGCTCAAGGGTGACCACCATGGTGGTGCCCCTGACGTCGTGGCCGGCGGCTTTCGCCTGGTCAATCGCGTCGGCTTCAGCATGGGCGCTGCCTGCCCCGCGGTGGTAGCCGGTAACCAAGTGGGTTCCGTCGGGGGCGATCACGACGGCGCCAACCAGCGGGTTCGCGCCCCGCGGCCCTTGCAGGGCCGCTGCGAGGGCGGCATCCATGGCGGCGGCCTCGGCTGCGCTGAAGCCCGCAGCAGTGAGCTGCGCATCGGTGAGATCCGCGGGAGCCAGGGCCCCGGCGTCGTCCGTCGTTTCGTGTGGAGAGTGCTTGACGCTCATCAACCTGCCACCGGGCCTTCGAGAACCGGAGTGGTGGTGAAGAGCCATCGCAGAGAGCGCATTTGTGTGTCGTTCCTTCCCTCAAAAGCCGCGATGGCTCCGGGGGTATACGACAGCGAACTTCCGCGGCGCCACAGGGCTCCGCAGTAACAGCTGTACGTGCTTCTCTCATCCAGACTTTAACTGTCGGTACCGGAATTCCACCGGTTCAACCGTTTGCCGGCATTCTTCCCGAGGGAAGCGCCGGTTCGCGGGTCGCGGACTATAACCGCCGGTTCGGACTTACACCGACCCCGGAGCACGTATGTGTCTTGCTATTCTGGCACAACTGCACGGCAGCTTTGGCTATTCCCGCAGGCGTGATGTTACGGCGTGCGTCATTTTCAGTCAGCGCTGGCCGGCTTCAGTTAGCGCTGGCCGGCGGCGCGGAGGCGCTCGATCGCCTCGGCCGGGTCGTCGGCACCGTAGACGGCGGAACCGGCCACGAAGACGTTGGCACCGGCGTCCGCAGCGCGCCAGATGTTGTCTGCTGTGATGCCGCCGTCGACCTGCAGTGCCACATCCAGGCCGGACGCATCGATGGCCGCGCGGGCACGGCGGATCTTGGGCAGCGTGAGGTCCAGGAATTCCTGGCCGCCAAAGCCCGGCTCCACCGTCATGATCAGCAGCATGTCGATCTCGCCGAGCATGTCCAGGAAAGGCTCCACACCGCTGCCCGGACGGAGCGCCAGGCCCGCCTTGGCCCCGCGGGCCCGCAGGTCGCGGGCGAGCTTGATCGGCGCAATCGAGGCCTCGGCATGGAACGTCACGGAGGCGACCCCGGCGTCCGCGTAGGCCGGAGCCCAGCGGTCCGCGTGCTCGATCATGAGGTGCGCATCCAGCGGCACGGGGCTGATTTCCTGCAGGCGGGCAACGACCGGCAGCCCCAGCGAGAGGTTCGGCACGAAGTGGTTGTCCATGACGTCAACGTGGACCGCATCGGCGTTGCTGATTCTATGCAGTTCGGCTTCGAGGTTGGCGAAGTCGGCGGAGAGAATGCTCGGGTTGATACAGCACTTGGCCATGTGAAAATCCTTGTCGTTCTGCTGAGGCGTCCTGTTGAGAGCGAGAGCTTCCAGTGCCCCCAGTATTCCCTGTTGATCAGGCCTTTTTGTGGATGAGCGCCAGGAACATGGCATCCGTCCGGTGCACATGCGGCCAGAGCTGGGCGGTGAGCTCGTGTCCTGCGTCGAGGTGGCCGGTGAGGCTGACGCTGTCCAGCGCCGCGCCGGCGTCGAGCAGTTCGAGATCGTCGCGTTTGCGCAGCACATCGCTGACGACGGCGGTCGTCTCCGCCGGGTGCGGCGAGCAGGTCACGTAGGCCACAATGCCGCCGGGCTTCACGGCTGCCAGTGCGGACTTGAGCAGCTCCCGCTGCAGCGGGCCGAGGTCCGTCAGGTCCTTGGGGGTCCGGCGCCAGCGCGATTCCGGACGGCGGCGGAGGGCGCCGAGACCGGTGCACGGCGCGTCGACCAGCACGCGGTCGAAGCTCTCCGGCATTTCCGTGCCGACCTCGCGGCCGTCGCCGGTCCGCACATGCCAGACCTCGTGCGGCACAGCGGCGAGGGCCTGCCGGACCAGTTTGGCGCGGTGCGGTGCCGGTTCGTTGGCCAGCAGCGTGGCGCCCTGTTCCCGGGCGAGGGCGCCGAGCAGGGCCGCCTTGCCGCCGGGGCCGGCGCACATGTCCAGCCAGCGTTCGGCCCTTTCCGGCGCGGGGCCGCCGTCGCCGTCGGGCCCGCTGGTGCTGCTGGTGCTGCTGGTGCTGCTGGTGCTGCCACGGAGATCGACGGCGGCCATGGCCCGAGCGACGAGCTGCGAGCCGACGTCCTGGACGCGGGTGGTGCCTTCGCGGACCGACGCGAGCCGGCCGAGGTCTCCGCCGCTGGAGAGCGCGGATCCTTCGACGAGTTCACCGGGCGTGGCTCCGCCTTCGAGGGCCTCGTCCAGGCTGCCGAGTCCGGGGAGTGCCACAAGGTTGACCACCGGTGCCGCGTTGTCCGCCTCGAGAAGGTCGCTGATTTCGCTGACGGGACGCCCGTGGGCCACGAGGGACTGCCGGAGCGCCCGGACAATCCACTCCGGGTGGGCGTAGCGGATGGCGGCCTTTTTCGTTTCGTCCGGCTCGTCGCTGAGCAGCAGGTCCAGCCACTCCTCGAGGGTGCGGGCTGACACTTTGCGCAGCACGGCGTTAATGAGGGCCGACGGTCCGGCACCAATGACGGCGCGGGCCAGGCCAACGGTCTGGTCCAGCGCGGCGTGCGCGGGGACACGCATGGCCAGCAGCTGGTGGGCGCCGATCCGGAGCGCGTCGAGGATGGCCGGGTCCAGCTGGTCCAGCGGCCGGTCCACGCAGCGGGCCAGGATCGCGTCGTAGGTGCCCTGGCCGCGCAGTGCCCCGTAGCTCAGTTCCGTGGCGAAGCCGGCGTCGCGCTTGTCCAGGTTGTGGTGCCGGATCCGGGCGGGCAGCACAAGGTTGGCGTAGGCGTCTTCGGCGGCGACGGCGCGGAGCACTTCGAAGGCCACCAGCCGGGCGGGATCGGCCCGGCGGGTGCGCTGGGACGGCGCGTTCTCAGTGAAACCGCGCTGCGGTCCGCGGTTGCGTTCGCGGCCCTGCGCGTTCCGCATGCTGCCGTCCCGGCCGCGGCCGCCCTGGCCGCCCTGACCGCCTTGGCCGCTTTGGCCGGAGCCGCGCTGGCCGCCTGATCCCCCGCGCTGGGGGCCGTTGCCGCGGCCGCTGCCGCTCCCGGACTCGCTCATTCGAATACCACGCTTTCAAGTGTTGCCTGTCCGCGCGCCCAGTCAGCGGCGGTCATCATTTTCTTGCCCGAAGGCTGGACCCGGGTGAGTTCCACAGGGTGGGAGCCGGTTCCCACGAGCACGCTCTTGCCGTCCAAGGCGAGCTGCCCGGGCTGCAGGGCCGGTCCCCCGGGCCGCAGCCGTACCGGTTCCAGCTTGATCCGCTGGCCGTCGAGGGTGGTCCAGGCGCCGGGCTCGGGAGTGACTCCACGCGCCCGCCGTCCGATCGCCAAAGCGGGCTGCTTCCAGTCGAGCCGGCCGTCCTCGAGGGTGAGTTTGGGGGCCAGGCTGACCTCGCCCTGCTGTGGCACGGCGGTGGCCCGGCCGGCGTCGACGGCTGACAGCGTTTGGGTCAGCAGCACGGCGCCGCTGTGCGACAGCCGGTCGAGCAGCGCACCGGCGGTGTCATCGGGCTGCACGGCTTCGGTCAGGGTGCCGAACACGGGGCCGGTGTCCAGCCCCTCCTCCAGCAGGAAGGTGACGGCACCGGTGACGTCGTCGCCGGCGATCAGCGACCGCTGCACGGGGGCAGCGCCGCGCCAGGCCGGCAACAGGGAGAAGTGCAGGTTGATCCAGCCGTGCCGGGGAAGGTCCAGGGCCGGCCGGGGAATGAGGCCGCCGTAGGCCACGATGGCGGCGACGTCCGGGGCGGCAGCCGCGATCTGCTCCGTCACCCCGGCGTCGACTTTGGCGGCGCGGATGATGTTGATGCCCAGTTCCGCGGCCCGGGCGGCAACGGGCGACGGCGTCAGCACACGCTTGCGGCCCAGCGGCGCATCCGGGCGCGTGAGGACGGCGACGACGTCGAACCCTGCCGCGACCAGGGCGTCCAGGGACGGCACTGCCACGGCCGGCGTGCCTGCGAAGAGAACCCTCACTGGGCGTTTCCGAAGGAGCCGAAGCTTCCCGGACCTGCAGTGCCGGAACCAAAACTGGTGCCGACCGTTTTGGCGCGCTTCGCCGTCGTCTGCTCGGTGATGGAGTCGTAGTTGGCGTTCCGGATGGCGCGCAGTGCGGTCTTCCGGTCCTCGCCTTCCAGCCGGTCGGTGAAGAGGATGCCGTCGAGGTGGTCGGTTTCGTGCTGGAAGGCACGTGCCAGCATGCCCTCGCCCTCCACGGTGACGGGGTTGCCGTGCAGGTCGACGCCGGTGACGCGGGTGTGCCGGTGCCGGCGGACCGGGAAGCCCAGGCCCGGGATGGAGAGGCAGCCTTCGACCTCGTCGGGCTGCAAGTCCTCGCTGTTTTCCAGCACCGGGTTGATGATGTGTCCCTCGACGCCATGAATGCGGTAGGTGAAAACGCGCTGGCTGACGCCGACCTGCGGCGCGGCCAGGCCTGCCCCGTCGACGTCCTCCATGGTTTCGGTCATGTCGGCAACAAGCTTCGCCAGCTCAGGCCCGAATTCCGTCACGGGATCGGCAACTGTGCGCAGCACAGGATCCCCGATGATGCGGATATTCAAAATGGCCATGTGCAATGTGTCCTTACGGTGGGCGGCGGCGGGATCCAGTCCAGTTTAGTTGCACTCGGGGGTTGGGCCGGGACGGGTTCGGGGAATCGGTCCGGGAGTGGGTGGCTGGCCTCCGGGGTGGGTGCGGGTGGTGGGGCGGGTTGGCGGGGGCGTCGTAGCGGGGGCGAGTCGGACGGCATCGCCACGAGTGGTGCCGTCCGGGGCGGGTCCGGGTGGCGGGGACGAGTCGGACGGCATAGCCACGAAGGTGCCGGCCGGGGCGGCAACGGACGGAAAGCGGCCGGGCAGGCACGGTCGCGCCGGCCGGCGGCACGGACCTCCCCCGACGGCCCTGGGACCGCCATCGAAGCAACCAGTTCGATGCATCGGTCGCAACTCGTACCGGCGAGGAACAACTGGGTGCAGCGACCGCTGCCAACTTCACGGGACCGCCCGCATCTATGCCCTCTCCCCTGTCGTGCGAACCCGGCTTTGGTGCCATCAGAGGCTTCAATGACGGAACGATGCCGGTTTCGTGAGGAACCTGGGCTGGGCTCGGGGACGGGTTCCTCTGGTCGCGAAAAATGTCGGTGCTCGCTGATGGAATGGTTCCATGAAAGCCGCCAAGGATTTCATCACCATTGAGGAGCCGGCCGGCGGCACTGCTCCGGCCGGGCACTCCGGTGCAGACGGTCCGGTGCCGCCAGTAGAAATCCGGCCCTACCGGGGCGGGTTGCCGGGGTCGCGAAAAATGTCGGTGCTGCCTGATGGAATGGTTCCATGAAAGCCGCCAAGGACTTCATCACCGTCGAGGATCCAGGCCGGGGAACGGCTCCGGCCGGGCACTCCGGTGCGGCACGCGTTGAGGGATTGCACTCAACCGACTCACCGGTCAGTACGGACGGTCTGAAAAGTGCCCTGGCGTTGCTGCAGGACGCGAGTTCGACGGCGGCAGGGGACGCCGCGTTCATGGGGTTCCGGGAGGCGGCGGATTTCGCCGGCACGGTCGAGGAGATCTCACGGATCGCAGAGTACTTGCAGCTCGTGGCGGCCAGAGCCGTGGACCGGACCAGGAAGCAGGCCGCGGCCACCGCTACGGTGGCCGGTACGGCGTGGACCACGGGCTGGCGAGATGACACCGGCTACGGGGATCCCGCCGCGCCGGATGATGATTCCGGTGCTGCTTCCGGCGCGGTGGCCGTGACCGCCGCTGTTGCTCGTTCTGCGGCGGATTCAGGTGCCGCCGTGGATGACGGTTACCGGAACACGGCGGAGTTTCTGCGGGCGCGGCTGAGGATCAGCGCCGCGGAGTCCCGCCGCCGGCTGTCGCTCGGCGAGGCCCTCCTGCCGCGGCAAGGATTCGCCGGGGAACCCTTGCCTGCCGTGCACGCGGAACTCGGGGCGGCCGTCGCCGCCGGTGAGGTCGCGTCCCGCGCCGCGACCATCATCAGCCTGGCCCTGGACCGGGTCCGGCACGCCTGCGACGCCGAGGCCGCCGCCCGGATGGAGCACGCCCTGACCCGCACCGCGGCCGAGAACGACCCGGACTTCCTCTCCCGCATGGCCCGGAGCTGGATTGACGCGGTGGACCAGGACGGCGCCGAGCCCTCCGAGGAACTCCTGCGCCAGCTCCAGGGCGCCTTCATCCGCAAACCCCGCCACGGACTCCAGCACCTGGAGATCTTCGCGACCGCCGGACAGTTCGAACACCTCCTCACCGTCATGAACACCGCCACCAACCCCCGCACCAGCGCCCCAGCACCCACAGGGAGCCCCTCCGGCGGCACAGAAACCGAACCGGAACGAGCAGCAGCGGCCGACGGTACCCACGGCGCCAACGACGGCGTTGACGTCCCGCTCGACCTGCGTTCGCGCCCGCAGAAACTCCTCGACGGCCTCGTCGGCGGCTGCAAAGTCGCCCTCGCCGCCGGCACACTGCCCGCGACCGGAGGACTCCGCCCGCAGGTCCTGGTCACCATCGACTACCGCGACCTCCTCGACCGGCTCTCCAGCACCAACGGAGAAGGCACAATTCAGGCGCACACCGGAACCCTGCTCTTCACCGGGCCCGTCACCGCCTCCACCGCCCGGAAAATCGCCTGCGACGCGGACATCATCCCCGTCCTCCTCGGCGGCGAAGGACGGATCCTGGACATCGGCCGCGCCTCCCGGGTCTTCCCGCCC
>NZ_JBFRDB010000029.1:0-28242 GCF_052113365.1 Arthrobacter sp. YAF17
CCCTCCCCCCTCCCTTTTTGGTCTCTTTTGTTTGCTTGCCGGTTGCTAGTTGACCTGGTTGATGATGGTCTCGGCGACCTCGCGCATGCTCAGGCGGCGGTCCATCGAGGTCTTCTGGATCCAGCGGAAGGCTTCCGGCTCCGTCAGGCCCATCTTGGTGGTCAGGAGGCTCTTGGCGCGCTCCACGAGCTTGCGGGTGGCGAACTGCTCCTGCAGGTCGGTAACTTCGCTTTCGAGGGCTTTGATTTCCTCGTGGCGTGACAGGGCAATTTCCAAGGCCGGGATGAGATCCGCCGGGGTGAACGGCTTGACCACGTAGGCCATGGCGCCGGCGTCGCGTGCCCGTTCGACGAGTTCCTTCTGGCTGAACGCGGTCAGGAGGACGACGGGGGCGATCCGGGCCTTGACGATCTTCTCGGCAGCGGAGATGCCGTCCATGACGGGCATTTTGACGTCCATGAGGACCAGGTCCGGCTTCAGTTCCTCGGCGAGCTGCACGGCCTTCTCGCCGTTGTCCGCTTCGCCGACGACGTCGTAGCCCTCGCCCCGCAGGATCTCGATGATGTCGAGCCGGATGAGGGTTTCATCCTCGGCAACAACCACGCGGCGCGCCGGCTTGGACGTGGGGTTTGACTCCGTCTGTTCTGACACGGGAACTCCTTGGAAAGGTACGGCGGGAACAGGACCATCTTAGGTTCTGTCCGCTGTTGTACTTGGACCGGTTATGTTCGATGCGGCGTCACTGGCGCGATTCTGGAATTCAGCCTATCTGCATGTAGAGTAATTTCGCGCACTGGAAGCGATCGCGTTGCTCACAGCACTGTGGGTTGGGCGATTATGACACCGGTGTACTCCGCGCCCGAGTGGCGGAATTGGCAGACGCGCCGCACTCAAAATGCGGTATCGAAAGGTGTGTGGGTTCGAGTCCCACCTCGGGCACAGTGTTTCCGTAGGTCAGCAGGGTTTCAGGCCTCTGAGTGGCACGCCGATGAGGATGATCCCGAGTTGGGTGCGGTCGTGGTTGTCGCGGAGGAGTTCGTTCTCATAGCTGACCGCGCAGGCAGGTCCGGTAACGTCAGCTTCTGAACTACCCAAACTTTTCAGATACAGCATGAATTGTTCGGAGCCGGACTGTCTGGAGTTAATGCACCCTCCCTGAGGGTAGTTGCGCGGCATGTGCCGACACACCCAACACTAGGACTGACGGGCCCCCTTGCAGTTGGAGTTCTCCGCGAATATCGTTCCTGTGGCTTGGTCATCCCGCCGATACGTTGAAGCAGCCGAAGGGCAGCATGGGTGCATAGTTGTACGATGGCAACTTTTGATTCCCGGAGTTTTTACACGCGTGGTGACTCCTTCAGCGTTGGGGCTTCACGAGAACATGTCGAGCAGTCGCTCCTGGGCTTTGGGGCGACCGAAGTTCGTTTCAGCCAACGCGGGCACCTCAGCGCCATCGCGTTCAGGGCCTGTGGAAGGCAGTTCCGCATTGTCATCTCCCTGCCGCAGCCCGACGGAATCCCTGCTCTCCGTCGCAACCTCGCGGAGGTCGATGACCGGGGAGTCACGGCAAAAGTCCTCGACCTCACTACCCGCCGGTTTTGGCATGCCTTCGCCCTATCGACAGACGCCAAACTCGCAGCGGTGGCAGCCGGGGTTGCTACGCTCGAATCGGAATTTCTCGCCCATGTGGTTCTTCCCGGGAACCGCACCGTGATCGACGAACTCGAACCAGTCATCGCGTCTGCTTACCGGGCCGGAAAGCGTCCGTCAATTAGCGCCTGACTGAACATCAAAGGGACAAATTCGGGGCCTGCGGGCTAAGCATCAGAACGTCCCTCAGCGGGCACGGGTCATGGGATCAGCAGATTATGACGAAGCCTCCGCGGGAACCCAGGACACAAGCGTGGCGGCTGCCGGCTCTCCAAGCTGGGGGACAGGAGAGCCGAGTCGGCTGGCAGGCTTGAATTGCTTAGGAGAACGAAGCCCCCGTCAGTCCCTATGGCTGGCTGGGAATCTTGATCGTCTCCCTCTCCGCCCTCGGCTAGACAGAGAGAGAAACTAAGCAACCTTAGCATAGTAGTTTAGTTTCAACTTTCGCGAGGGTGGGAAGCCCTGGGAGCCGTTAGCGCTAGCGGATGCTGCGTTGCTGTGCAGGGCAACACCGGATTCGGTTGTCCCATTCAGAGCCAGTGACGGGACGAGCGTTCCGCCGGGACTTATTCCAAGCCGAGGCCAGTGGATCAAACGATCGTGACAGCTGCAATGCACGTTCAGGTTGTTCACCTGCTCCGTCACCCACATGTAGACCTGATTGATGGGAAGCTCCCCCAGCGCGGCCGCGAGGGTTGACGGGGTTGGCTCCAGTGTAGAGATTGGCGATCGCTTCCTGTCCGGTGGGATCGGTTTTGGCTGAAGCTGCGCGTGGTGGGGGCGTAGTAGCGGGCGCCGAACTTCGTATGCCCGGTGGGGGTGTCTTTGTAGCCCCGGCGTACTGCCAGGGATTCGCCGCGGCCTGGGCCCCGGCGGCGGCGGTGTTGCCCCATGACTCGTAGGCGTAGGAGGCGACTTTGGCCTGGGTGCAGTCAGTGAGAGGCGATGGTCGAGCCGAGCGCATCGGTGGGGTAGTAGATGCTCCCACCGGCACTGGTTCGCATGCTGATGAGCGTACCGTCCGGGTCGCGGATGAACGAGGTGTTCGCCCCGGCGGTGGTGTGTTCGGTGTTGGATGATCCGGCGTAGGCAAAATTGTCACCCTGACGTGACGGCGAGCGTGAAGTACTGCTGAGTGCGGTGTACGACAAAAATAGCAAGGGTACTTACTATCCTAAGATAACCATGCTTACTATTCTCTTGTTGGGTTGACACGGTGGCCGGGCCGCCTGGCTGGTTGCGTGCCTGCCCGTCCTCTTCTGAGGCGGAGTACGTACGTGTGGATCAGCTCGGGCCTCGGTCAGCAGTGAAGTAATAAGTGTTATCCATCATCATTTGAGGAGTCACCTTGTACTTGCACACCCAGCAACTGATCAATGAAATCGCCGTCGATGAGCCTGATCCGGCGGCAGCGAACGCGCTGCAGGAGGGCCTGGGCGGGCAGTTCGGTGAGATGCGCACGATGATGCAGTATCTCTTCCAGAGCATCAACTTCCGTGGGGATCCCGCGTCCAAGCCGTATAAGGACCTGCTCCAGGGCGTCGGCACCGAGGAGATCAGCCACGTGGAGCTGATCTGCACCACCATTTCACGGCTCCTGGACGGGTCTCCCGAGTACCAGGGCAAGAAGACGGACCCGGTGGACCAGCCAGGCGCAAAGGGTGCCACACCGCTGAAGATCGCGCTGGACACCAGCAACATCCACCACTATCTGGTCGGCGCACAGGGTGCGCTGCCGGTGGACGCCGTCGGGAATCCGTGGTCCGGCTCCTATGTGTACAACAGCGGCAATCTGGTTCTGGACCTTTTGTACAACCTGATGCTGGAGTCCACCGGTCGGCTGCAGAAATGCCGGATTTACGAGATGACCGAAAACAAGGCCGCGCGGTCCACGATCGCGTACCTCATCGTCCGGGACCAGGCCCATGAGAACGCCTTCGCGAAGGCCCTGGAAAGCCTGGGTGTGAACTGGGGCAAGGTGCTCCCGATCCCGAAAACGAATGCCGAGCAGTTCCCGGAAGTGAAGAAGCTCCTGGACCTGGGCCTGCAGAGCATCCAGTACACCTTCAGTGCCGACAACCTCAGCGAAGCGGGCAAGCTGTACCGGGGCGCTTCGCCCTCTAATGACGGCACCGAACTGAGCACCGATGTCATGCCTGACGGTTTCCCGATGACTATTTCGCCGGAACGCCGCGAGGAGTTCGCTCCCGGCTTGGATGCTGACCTTCTGGCGCTCATCCAGGCAACGGCCGAAGTCGAACTGAAAGAGGCCGATAGCCCCAAGGAATCCTCGACCAAGGGAGCCAAGAAGCCAAAGAAATAGTCCGCGCGGGACTGCCTTGTGGGTCGTCGGCGCTGTGCGGGGAGCGGTAGGTTCCCGGGGCCGTGCTGAGGCAAACGGGCCCGGCGTGGCCAGGACGCCCCCTCCGGGCCGTTTCCTTGTCAGTATCCCGGCTCAGAGCCTAACCTGATGCCGGGGGAGGGGCGATGTTGGAGCCAGGGCCGGAAGATCCCGGCCGGCCGCTTCGGAAAAGGAGTCTGACTGTGTCTACCGTCTCTCACCACCGCAAACCAGTTCGTGTCCGCGGTCGACGACCCTGGTGCGCCGGATGTGCCACGGACGAGCACCTCGTTATCGAATCGATCCAGGCGCTCGAACCGCCGAGAACCGGGCTGGTGAAAGCCTCATACACGTGCGTTGAGTGCGATTCGGCGGGGCATACCTGCACTGCGGGGAGCCAATGACGGCGGGCGGCTCGGAACACCGCGGCATCTACGCCGCGGTATCAACCGAAGAAAGTGGCGACGTGCCCCTGGAGGTGTACCTGCGCACCAGGGTCCTCCGCTGTCGCTGCGGTTTCCAGATGGAGATACCAGACTGACCCCGTCCGTGTCGCTCCGCACCGGTCAGGGGGAGCGGCTCCCATCCGCGGTCGTACTTATGCCGCCGCGACTGCTGCCGCCTAGCGTCTCGTGCCAGCAACAGTCACTGAGGCCTCACCGGGTCGGGGCTGTTTTCGGTCGCGAATTGACGGCCGTGGTCCGCCCGCAGTTCGAGCAGGTGATCCGGTAGGTCTTTGACGTGGTGAAGACCGGGATGAAGAACAAGGTGAATTTTGTGGCACGTTCCTGCAGGTGATGGTGGACGAACTGCAGGCAGTGTTGGCAGGTTGCGGGCCGCCCGGGCCGGTCGTTCAGGACGGTTTTGAGGCCGAAGAGCAGGAACATCGGTGGCGCCTTTCGAAAAGGGTGGTTGATCACGCCTCGGGCCGGAGGCGGGCTGCGAGGCCCGAGAGCAGGATGGAGATTCCTTCGTCCAGTTCGGCCATCCCGTCGTAGTCGGCGAGGACCGGGGCGAGGGCACGGAGCCGGGGAAAGTCTTTCGCCGGCAGGCGGTGCAGGCCCAAGCGGAGAAGGGCCTCGTTTTCGTCCGGGTCGACGATGAATTCCTGCAGCTCGTTGAGGATGTGCCCGTAGAGGTACCCGTAGTAGGCGCGGTAGACGTGCAACGCATCTGCTGGTGCGAACCCGGCCTCGATCAGCAGGGACAGGATCTGTTCCAGCGGCCGTAAGGTTCCCAGCGGCCTGAGACCCAGGGGTGTCGAGAGGGGGCGGGTCACGAGGAGAGGCACGACGTTGGGGTGACGGAGGGCCAGATCGCGCAGGTCGTGGGCAATCCGGCGGAGCTGCGCCTGCCAGTCCGGGTCATCGGGAATGATGGCCAGTTCATTCAGGACGAGCTCGGAGACCCCGTCCAGCAGTGCTGCGCGGTTCTCGGCGTAGCGGTACAGGCCCATGGGATCCCGCCCGAGTTCCTGCCCGAGCCTGCGCATGGTGAGTGCATCGAGTCCCTCGGAGTCCACGAGCGCCAGCGCCGCGGCCAGCACGATCTCCCGGCTAAGCCGGTTCTTCTTGCCAGGGGCCGCGGGAGGGTCCGGATTCTCGTCAGGCGACATGGTGTTCCGTTCGGTCGGGGCGGACTAATCACAGTTCCAAGAGATAAGCAGCTTGCTTATTATGTAGTCTACGCCTACTGTCTACATTGTAGAGAAGTTGTTCTCTGGTCTCCGGCGATGCTGGGATTTCCAGTCCGACAACGCTTTATCCCCGGGGTCTGCCGTACAGCGGCAATTCGGGAAACTGCTTCAGTGTCCCGTGCAGGGCCTTGAAGCTTCAGCTGCTGTAGCCACACGGCGGTTCACCCTGCACGCCGAAGAAACGAGCCACTCATGGCAACTTCTCAGTACGACCAATTCCTGCAGGAAGCCACCACCCCGGACCCTGCCGCCGACCACGCCCTGGGACGGAACCGCCTCTACGGCCTCTACACCAGCTGGTGCTTCCTCCGCCAGGCCGCGCCCCGTCCAGAAGATGCGTTCTGGACTGCGATGAAAAAGAAGCAGATCCATCCCAGGCGCACCGGCCTTCGCATGAAAGGCCCCGCCGCGGCGGACTACATCCTGGCCAGCTACCCGGGCCTGGTCTGACCGCGTGACCGTCACGACCGGAACGTACCGGCCGAGGAGCTCGCACCAACCCCGGGGCGGGCGCCCCTGGTGCGCCAACTGCCGCACCGGCCGGCACCTGGTCGCCGATTCTGTCACCGTGCTGGACCCCCGCGAAGAGACACTGGCCCTTGCTGTCACCTGCACACGGTGCGGAGGATCCCGGGTCTTGGCAACCACCGCAGGGTTCGCCGCTGCCATGATGGGCACGGCAGGGACGGGCGACAGGTTGTCCGACATCGATTCGGCCGCCGTCCACTGCAGAGAACCCATGTCCGTGGTGGCGCCGCTACCCGAATGTGCCGCCACCGGGCACTTCGGCCCGGCAGAGCATCCAGCAGGCCAGTACCCGGCGCGGGTCCTGCGCTGTAGATGCGGTTTTCAGATGGATGCTCCCGCCCGGCCGTGACCGCAACCCCGCCGTACGATCAGACCCCGAGGACACCGACTCCACGACAAACCACACCAGCGCGTACGTCGCACCGAACACGGCCACCCTTGCGGAACACGCCGGGGTGGAAGGCCTAGACCTATCGCCACAAGGGCTTGCGGGTGCGCCGGCAAGCCAGCAGGACCCCGACAGTCTTGTGTACGCCGGCAACAGCTGAGCTTGTAAACATCCGCGCCGTCCCACCACAGCGCGCCTATCTAGGAGAACCATTGAACATCCCTCCACCCCGAGGACCCATCAGCGCCGGCTTGATGTCCCTGCTGACCGGGGTTGCCGGAGCCGATCCTGCGGGTCTGACCGCCCTGCACACACTGGTTGCCGAGAGGTTGTCATTGGTCGAGGACCTGATTGACGACGACGTGCAACTCACCTTGTTCTGCCTCTATGAACTGCACTACGGAGGCCTGGACGGCGTCGACGAACGCTGGGAGTGGAATCCCGGACTGATTGGAATCCGGCAACTGCTGGAGGAACCCTTTGAAGCGTGGCTGCGCTCCGAGGCCAGCCGGGTAACGGCGTCCGTCCCGCGCCCGGATTCCGGGAACCCCGACAGCGAGGCCACCGCATCCCTGCTGTTTGACCTGGCCGCCCGTGACAGCGGGCCCAGCGTCTCCCGCTACGTGGCGAAGAAGGCCATGGCCGAGCAGCTCGGTGAATTCCTGATCCACAAGTCGTTGTATCAACTCAAAGAAGCAGACCCGCACACCTGGGCTATCCCGCGCCTGACCGGACGGGCCAAGGCTGCGCTCGTGGAAATCCAGGCCGACGAGTATGGCGGCGGCCGCCCGGAGCGCATGCACAGTGCCTTGTTCGCCCGCACCATGAGGGGGCTGGGGCTCAACGACAGCTACGGCGGCTACGTCGACGCCGTACCGGCCATCTCGCTGGCTTCGGTGAACATGATGTCCTTGTTCGGCTTGAACCGGCGGCTCCGAGGAGCCATCGCCGGGCATCTGGCCATGTACGAGATGACCTCCTCACGCCCGAACCAGCTATACGGCAACGGATTCCGGCGCCTGGGTTTTGATGCGGAGGTCACCGGCTACTTCGATGAGCACGTCGAGGCGGACGCCGTCCACGAACAGATCGCTGGCAGGGACCTGGCCGGCGGACTCGTGGAGGCGGAACCAGATCTTCTGGAGGACGTTCTCTTCGGCGCCGCAGCGGTCTCTTGCATCGACGCGCGCTTCGCCGTCCACCTCATGGATGCCTGGGAAAACGACCGGTCCTCGCTGCGATCCCCTGTACCCGCGGTATGACGGACCGGCTTCCGCTCCTTTTCCGGGGACGGTGGGATGAGTACGTTCTGCCGCGGCTACGCCGACCCGCACGCTTCGCCGCGGAGCCGTCCCTGGTGTCACTCCTGGCCGACATCCTGTTCCCGAACGCGCCATCTGCGTCGGTTCGCCCGGGCACTCCGGTTCAGCGGCGGAGTGCCTTTTGCGGGATCCCGTATCAGAACCGCTCCTCATCCGACGACGCCTTGCGGCTGCGGCATGCAGCAAGGTCCGTTCAGCCCTCCGCACGCCGAGACCGGAAGTACCCATGAACGAGAACCCCATTGACCCCGCCGGTGCCTCGCTTGTCCTGTGCCCCGACGGCCCGATTCTGGTCCGCGGTAACTTCGCCGTCCTTAGGCCCACCGGGGAACCCGTGGAACGTCAGCGCGAAACCGTCGCCCTCTGCAGATGCGGTGCCTCCGCCATCAAGCCCTACTGCGACGGCACGCACAAACTGATCAACTTCCGCACCGAGACCCCCGACGCGCAGGACCGAAGCAACCCGAAGGGGTCCCCGGAAAAGCCCAGCCCTTGACCGGAGGGAGCTGGCGGCGGAAATAGGGAAGTGTCCACGCGAAACTGAGGGGTCAAGCGCAGAGACTTCCTGGTTCTCCAAGTTGGGAGATAGGAGAGCCGCCGCCAATTCAGTAGGTTCTGGTTGGCTGTCTGTTGGGCGCAGGGTCGAGTGGCCGGGGCTGGACGCACAGCAGTCGCCACTGCCATGTCCGGTGCGGCAAAACACTGACCGGCCGACATGCTTTATCTCGAAGATGCACGGTGGGAAAATTCCAGTATGAGTGTGAACAAGGCTGAGGCTCCGCGGGAGCATGGTCATCATGCGGAGAGCCACGCCGGTTCACCGATCACGAACCAGATGCGAACGGTCGGCCAGCGCCGGCGGGACGCCGAGGAGAAACTGGAGCACCACCTTGAGGAGGCCCGCCACCAGGCCACCGCTAAGCAGGACGACGTCGGGAGTGACCAGTAGCGGCCTTTCCAGAGGCCCGCCGGGTTACTGCAGCGAATCGTGGAGATGCCCCCGGAGCGCACGCGATGGCTGTTGTCGGACCCACGCCGAGCACGGTGGTTTCCCAGTACTGCCGGGCGAGGCTGGTGGTCCATGGTCAGCGAAGGTGGGCACTTCGAAAGCGTGCCGACATTCTTTGGGTCCGCTTCCGGAACTCCGAGGTCGTCCATGGCTAACAGGGGCCTGCCGCGACTAAGTTCTGAGACCGGGAGCGGTGGGTCTTGGCTCAGGGGAAGACACCCGGCCAGACGGCGCCATAATGTCCTCTGGACCATGATCCGCGACGGCACCACCTACACGCCGGTCCCGGTGACGGTACCACCTACACGCCGGTCCCGGTGACGGCAGCACGACTGGCTTCCAACGCGGCGGTCCAAAGGCACGGATGCGTCTGAGCAGGCTGTCATCTCGTCAGCTGGCGGTTTGCTCTGTTCCGCCGGCTTTGCGCAAGACCCTGCGCAGGGTTGCCGCCCATTCGTGGGGCATGTCGGTGTACGAGCCATGATGGCCGGGGAATGTCATCAGCTCACAGCCCAGCCGCTCTGCCAGGATGCGTGACACCTCACCCAGCCAGGTCTTCCGATCCTGGGTCCACTTGCCCACGGCCATGATGATCGTCACCCCGTTGCGATGAATCAGTTGAACATCCGGGAGATAGTTCGTCACCGGTAGGAGTTCGAGCTTCATCAGGACATTGTTCGCGTCGAGCGAGCTGATGCGAGGCTCGTGTTGCCGGGACTCTCTCTGGCCGCGAGCATACTCCACCGCTTGGGCATGTCCTTTGACAAGTTTCCTCACGGGAACCTGAATGCCGAAGACGAAACGAAGGCCTGCCAGCGAAGGGCCGAGGTAGTAGGCCATTCGGTACACGTTGGCGAAGAAACGCTGCCACTTGGCATCGTTCGGGGATAACCTCGCACACGGCGGCTCGTGAGCGATGGCGGCCAGCACGGCATGGGCTTGGGTCCTCGCCRCATCAAGGGCAATTACAGCCCCGCTGCTGCTTCCGAAGATGAATGCCGCCTGCTCGCCGGCGGCATGGATGACTGCTACCGCATCCCGGCTTTGTTGGCTGATCTCGAAATTCTGGGGACTGTTGGAAGTACTGCGGGCGTTCGCACGGCGGTCGTAGGTGATGACCTTGAATTCATCTGAAAGGAGGTCCGCGACGGCGGCATACAGGTCCGCGTCCCCACCGGCTCCAGGGATCAACAAAACCGCCGGCCCGTGACCTCGCACTTCGAAGTACAGGTCATCGCCTTCCGACCTCACACGGTTCGCCGTCACCCTGACGTTGGGCTGTGGAGTACCGGATTCCCGCCCAGATGTCGTCATGGTGGAACAGTACTCCAATGGTTGGCGAGAAAACTGCCGGATCAGGATCAGAATCCCTACTCGGGCTGGGCGAGCTAGAAAACACACCTCGGACCCTGTCCACCAACCGGCCGGGCACGAGAGGGGGGAGTCCCTTCAACAGCGGTGTGTCGATGTAGCCCGGGTGGATCTAGTTGACGCGGATACCCTGGCCGCGTAGCCCAGCGCGGCGGCCTTGGTGGTGCTGGCGACTCCGTCCTTAGCCGTGACTAGGGAACCGCCTTGGCGTCACCGACGAGCCGGAGAACCGAGGAGGTCTTCGCGATGACACCGCCGTCGGCCTTTGAGTATCACGGGAATCTGGGAGTACATGCCATAGAACACGGCCGCTTACCCGGGGGAGGTCAGCTGTATCCGGCTCACTAATATCTTGCCTCCGGCGAACGCCCCAAGCGTGCCTGCGGCGACGTAGCATCAAGGTATGGGGGCAGCCAGGAGTGTGGCGAAATGTTTGAGCGATTTACGGACCGTGCGCGTCGCGTAGTTGTGCTTGCCCAGGAAGAGGCACGCATGCTGAATCACGGTTACATTGGTACCGAACACATCCTGTTGGGTCTGATCCATGAGGGTGAAGGTGTGGCTGCCAAAGCCCTTGAGTCCTTGAGTATTTCGCTCGACGGCGTCCGCGAGCAGGTGCAGGAGATCATCGGCCCGGGCCAGGAGTCCCCGTCCGGACACATCCCCTTCACCCCGCGCGCCAAGAAGGTCCTGGAACTCTCGCTGCGCGAGGCCCTGCAGCTGGGTCACAACTACATCGGCACGGAGCACATCCTGCTCGGCCTCATCCGTGAGGGTGAAGGCGTTGCCGCCCAGGTGCTGGTCAAGCTCGGTGCGGATCCGAGCCGGGTGCGCCAGCAGGTCATCCAGCTCATCTCGGGCCACCAGGGCAAGGAGACCGTGGGCCCAGGCCAGGATCACGTTGAAGCGATTCCCTCCGGTTCCGTGGTTCTGGATCAGTTCGGGCGCAACCTGACCCAGGCTGCGCGCGAGAACAAGCTCGACCCCGTGATCGGGCGTGCGTCCGAGATGGAACGCGTCATGCAGGTCCTTTCCCGCCGCACTAAGAACAACCCTGTCCTGATCGGTGAGCCCGGCGTCGGCAAAACCGCCGTCGTCGAAGGCCTGGCCCAGGCGATCGTCCGTGGGGATGTCCCGGAAACTCTCAAAGACAAGCAGCTGTACACGCTGGACCTGGGCTCCGTGGTGGCCGGTTCCCGCTACCGCGGTGACTTCGAGGAGCGCCTGAAGAAGGTCCTCAAGGAGATCCGCACCCGCGGCGACATCATCCTGTTCATTGATGAAATCCACACCCTGGTGGGTGCCGGTGCCGCCGAAGGTGCCATCGATGCGTCGTCGATCCTGAAGCCCATGCTGGCCCGCGGCGAGCTCCAGACCATCGGCGCCACCACGCTGGACGAGTACCGCAAGCACATCGAGAAGGATGCTGCGCTGGAACGCCGTTTCCAGCCGATCCAGGTCAAGGAGCCCTCCGTGGCCGACGCGATCGAGATCCTCAAGGGCCTCCGTGACCGGTACGAGGCGCACCACCGAGTCACCATCACCGACGGCGCGCTGGTCGCCGCCGCGAACCTGTCCGAACGCTACGTCTCGGACCGCTTCCTGCCGGACAAGGCGATTGACCTGATCGATGAGGCCGGCGCACGGCTGCGCATCCGCCGGATGACAGCACCGCCGGAACTCAAGGTCATGGACGGGCGCATCGCCGAACTCAAGATGGAGAAAGAGTCCGCGATTGACGCCCAGGACTACGAAGGCGCCGCCTCCCTGCGCGATAAGACGCAGAAGCTCATTGCCGAGCGTGCCGAGAAGGAACGCCAGTGGAAGACCGGCGGCATGGACGACATCTCCGAGGTGGATGAGGACCTGATCGCCGAGGTGTTGGCGAATGCCACCGGCATCCCGGTCTTCAAGCTCACCGAGGAGGAATCCTCGCGTCTGCTGAAGATGGAAGACGAACTGCACAAGCGCGTCGTCGGCCAGGAGGAAGCGATCAAGTCGGTGTCTCGGGCGATCCGCCGCACGCGTGCAGGCCTGAAGGACCCGAAGCGCCCGGGCGGTTCGTTCATCTTCGCCGGCCCCACCGGCGTCGGCAAGACCGAGCTCGCCAAGGCCCTGGCCGAATTCCTGTTCGGCGAGGAAGACGCCCTGATCACCCTGGACATGTCCGAGTACTCGGAGAAGCACACGGTGTCGCGTCTCTTCGGTGCCCCTCCGGGCTACGTGGGCTACGACGAGGGCGGACAGCTGACCGAAAAGGTCCGCCGTCGTCCGTTCTCCGTGGTCCTGTTCGATGAAGTGGAGAAGGCGCACGCCGACCTCTTCAACTCGCTGCTGCAGATCATGGAAGACGGACGCCTGACCGATAGCCATGGCCGCGTGGTGGACTTCAAGAACACCGTGATCATCATGACCACCAACCTCGGCACCCGGGATATCTCCAAGAGCGTTGCCACCGGCTTCCAGTCCGGTACGGACACGCAGACCGGCTACAACCGGATGCGGGCCCGCGTCACGGAGGAGCTCAAGCAGCACTTCCGCCCCGAGTTCCTGAACCGTGTTGACGACGTCATCGTCTTCCCGCAGCTGACCCAAGACGAAATCATCGAGATCGTAAACCTGATGATCAGCCGCCTGGAGCGACGCCTGGCGGACAAGGACATGGGCATCGAGCTCACGCCCGCGGCCAAGATCCTGCTGGCAACCCGCGGTTACGATCCCGCCATGGGTGCCCGGCCGCTGCGCCGGACCATCCAGCGCGAGATCGAGGACCAGCTCTCCGAGAAGATCCTCTTCGGCGAAATCCACGCTGGCGACATTGTTGTGGTGGATGTGGACGGCGAAGGCGACGACGCCAAGTTCACCTTCGCCGGCAACGCCAGGCCCAGCATCCCGGACGCACTGCCCGCCGCAGGCTAAACGTACCGTCGCAACGGATTCGATTTCGATGGAACGGAGCAGGCTGACCCCGGTGCTCTAAAGATTGTCGACGCTCGTATGGTGCGATAGGAAACATCAGTTGGCCAGTCGCGTCCGGTCAACAGCCTGATAGCACCGCCATTCGGGCACCTCGCTGTCCTGGCATGAATCGCGGTCTTCGCGTAGACGGCCATTTACGTCTGCAATAAGCGCGCCGTTTACCGATGCGAATCACACGTTCCCTGAGGCTTGCCACCGGAGGGTCAGAAACGGTTGTTTTTGCGGTCAAGCCATGTCGCCGGCCCTGTCCCACTGATTGCGAAACGTCCTACTGACTCCAGCCACCCCCCCAGCTGAAATCACCGGGACATCTTCGTCGATATCCAGGCAGCGCTTTCAAACTGCGATAGGAATCCGTGGACATTTTGTCAGACGAAACCTACCATGAGCCATGCCCGTGACCGGCCGAGCCGTCTCTGCCGCGGTGCTGCTCGTCATTGGGGCAGGACTGGCGACGCTCGCTGTGCTGGTGCACTACGAATTCATGAGAATATACGGCGATGTCACCGGCACTGCGTTCGAGGGGCTCACTTGGGGGTTGACGGCCGGACCCTCCGGATTGGCACTCGGACTGGTCGCGGTCGTTGTCATAATCGGCTTCGTGCTCTCGACAACGAGATGGATGCGGCTAACGGCCGCGGCCATACCTGTCCTCATGCTGATCGGGATGTTCGCTGTCACCCCCTCGGCACTGGGGCAGCGGCTTGAGGCGCAGTTCAATTCGACTCCGCAATGCGTAACCGAAGGAAGGAATGAGCCCATGGCCAGCGCAGATCGTGAATCACAGCAGGCGTTCGATTCCATCAGCCACGTCGGCCACTTCAGCGGTGGCGGATTGAGTGGTGTCGGCGGCTGTACACGCTGGTTCGAGCTCTCAGGAGATGTCGATGTGTTGCAGCACTATCGTGCAGCGCTGCCAGCAGCGGGCTGGGAAGTGGTCGAAGATGACGGGCGCCACCTGCGGGCGCACCATAACGGCATGGCGTTCGATGTGATGCCCTGCCCAGGAGGCGGTGTCATCTGGGCCGGAAGCGACGACAACCCCTCATACGGACAGGGCAGGCCCGAACTAGCCGGCACTGAAATTTGTCCACACGACGTCTGAAACAACGCCTCACACTGTTGGGCCTGCGTCGTTGGCGCCCCGTCCCCCGCGGGGAGCCACGCTCATGGCGACCGTCACCGGGCCGTTCCGGCGTCGTGACTGAACTAGCCCGAAATCACGCCTGTTGCCGGGCCCCGGGCTGCGGTCCGGTCGGCGGTTTCGTGAGGGGTGTTCCGGAGCATCCAGGTGGTCAGCCAGATGATAGCCAAGGCCAGGCCGATCAGACCCAGCTGCAGCACAGTCTCCGGAAAGATAGTACGCAAGGAGATGGGAATGGCACTCGCGGTGTAGAGCAGGACCGCGCCCTTCGGCACACCTGAGGTACGCCAGAGCGCCATCATGAAGACCACGGTGCCGATCAGGAACAGCACCGAGACCGCTGTCAGGGCGATGCCGAGCGGGCCCGCACGCAACGCCACGATGACACCCGGGTCAACGTAGGGAAAGACAAGGTTGAGAACAAATTCAACCCCGACGAGGCCAGCCAGCGAAATGACGGTGAGCAGGGAGCCTGAGGCGGCCAGCGCCCCGGTTGTGCGCGAAATCAGCAGGTAAATACCAATCACCAATCCGATAGCGGCTAGTTGGGCGACCGGTGCGGCCAGCTGCGTGAAGGGCGACGTTGGGATGATTCCAGCCCGTTTAGCCGCGTTCACCACCAGTATGGCTCCTGAGAGAAATCCCGCGACGGCGAAGGTCCTAATCAGTACGGCAGGTGCGGATATCTGAATTTTGGAGGACATTTGAGTCTCTTGTCTGTTTGGGTAATGCGGGAAATAACGAGTGCTTCAACATTCGTCATGAGCCGGTATGGGTGCCAGCGATAGTTGGAAGGTACGGGCGTGGGTGGTGACCGGGCATCACCCACCGGGGTGATAAATGTGGTGATCGGATTCTCGGTGATCCGTTAGATCAGGCCACACCCTTGGTGATGGGCGCGGGCACGAACTAACAGGGCGCTAGTCATCATCGTTCGTGGCAGGTACGCCGAACGTCTCAGGTGAACCATGGAAATACAGGACCTGCAGGGGGTGCTGGATGTCAGAAAAGTCCTCGGACCCTCCGCATCACTTACCGACCGCGCAGTTCCCGTGGCGGCGGTGCTTCATGATCTCTGACGCCCGGGCTGGGCAATGGTTTCGCCCTCCCCGGCAATGCCGTCGCCGACGCAGCCGATTTGGTCTGTTGCCTCGATGGGCTCCACGGAAATCAGGAGGATGCCGAGGTCACGGATCTTTGTCAGCAGCCCGTGCAGGGTAGCTTGGTCGGGGACGGGGCCGCTGAGGCTTGTCGTGCCATCGTTTTCGCGGATCAGGGTGAGGTATCCGAACCAGGCTGACCAGTGGTCGTCGAGGTGCCCCTGGACCCGAAGCCGGTAGCCGTGGGGTGCGTGGGAGTGAGTCATGAGAGCCGGGCCCTACCCGTTGTCCTGGCTGTTCGGTTGCCGCCGCTGCGGATGATGACCTCCGCGGTAATGAGATTCAGGACCCATCCAGCCCCCAGCATGAGGTCGGTGATCAGTTGGCTGACGCCGAAGACGGCGTTCCCGATCGCGCCCACTATGTGCAGCACGGGCGATGCCGTCATACGGGTGTTCAGGGATGAGAACGGGTCCGCCGGCCAGCCCGATATGCCGTAAAGCGCCCGCTGCGGTTGGGATCAGGACGAGGGCGACCAGTGCGAACGGCACCCACCCGCTCGATCGCACCGACGCGGCGGGCCGCACTGCCTTGTAGATGGTCACTTGGCGCCGGCCGGGTTGAGCGGGAAACTTACGTTCTGGGGCAGGGCTCGACTCGCCTTGGCGCGCTGGTCCCGCCACAACGAGTATCCCAGGCCCACCATTGCCACCCCGATGGGTATGGCGAAGAGCCGCTCGTTGACCTGCGGCAGCAAGGGGATGGCAAGAGTCGCCACCGAGCCTGCCGCGAGCAGCACGGCGGCCCAGCGAGCGAGGACCTTGGCGCGGAAGAGCCCGATCCCGAACAGGAGTCCGCCGCCCAGGAACGTGGCCGCTGACACGAGGTTAAGGACTTGCATCAGTCCGATGTCACCGCTGGCGTGCCCACCCGTAAACACGGCAAAGACGTCGTTGACGTATCCGGGTGCTGTGCGGGCAAGAGTCGAAAACACAACGGCCCCGATCACTTCAACGCTCGTCATGATGAGGTAACCGGCGCCGAACACGAGGTACCCGATCAGGCCCAACACTCCCGCTTCCTTCACTTGGCGCAGGTACATCCCGGTGATGCCGGCCAGCGACAATCCGGCCATGAGCACCTTCAGGCTTTGGCGGACCGTGTACTCGGTGGTGGTGGCGAACTCCGCATCCAGGTGGGGGTGGTTGATTTGGACGCCGATGAACAGTAGGCCTGCCGTGACGGCGGACAGGCCGGCCGCCCGGGTGAGGTTGGTGGTGGTGATGGTCATCTTCGTCTCCTGGGTCTGGGTTCCGCGTCAGGGAGTTGCGGGATGATTCAAACCTAGGAACGGGCTGGGTGAGCAGGCATCACCCCATGATGTGAGTGACAGGGTGAGATTTGGCTTTGCGGTTATGTGAGGCCCCGGTCGCGCCCCTGGCGGACCGCGGCCCGGCGGGTGGTGACGGCGAGCTTCGTGAAGATGTGTCTGGTGTGGGTGCGGAGCGTGTTGGGTGAGATGAACAGCGCCTGGGCGATCTCCGGGCCGCTCAGCTCGCTGTCGAGAAGCCGGAGCACCTGCAGCTCGCGCCCGCTTAACTTCTCCTCTGCCGACGAGGTCGGCCTATACCCCGGAACGGGGGCTTGCGCTTTGGGCTTCGCAGTCAGGTCGAGTAGCCGCTGGGGGTGGTCTTCGGCGATTCCGTGGCCGGCGGCATCACGCAGGAGCTCCATCATCGGCGCACCTTCGCCTATGAAGAGCCCGGCATACCCGGCAGGTTCGGGCGCCTCCGCGAAAGCCCTGCTAAGCATCCCGAGGGCCTGCGCCCGGTGTCCCTGAATGGCCTGGGAAAGACCCTGCAGCATGCGGATCTCCACCACGCTCCCGGCGCGTCCGCTTGTCTCTGCGGCCTCGAGCAGCCGTCCCAACAGGCGATCGGCTTGCCCGGACGCATCGCGGTCGGGAAGATCCCGGTTCTGCGCCAAGAGCAGCCGCACGAGCGTGAGGTGGTCGAACTCGCTTAGGTAGCTGACTTCATCCGTTACAGACACCCCTCGTGTCTCTGCCCACTCGGCGGCTTCCGATGTCTTGCCTTGGACGATCCAGATCCGGGCCCTCATCGCTCCAATCGGCTGCACCTCGGGAAAGAATCCTGGCCGGTAGATCTGCTCAGCCTGGTCAAGCAGGTCGGTGGCGTGGTCCAAGCTTCCCTCGGCACGGGCAATCAGCGCCCTCGCTACGAACCACCGGTAGCGGCTCTCGGTCATTGGCGCTCGTTCGAAGAACTCACCAGCGGTCGTGAGGTGCCGTGTTGCGGCAGCGATATCTCCGGCTTCCAGGTCAAGCTCGCCCAGCCCCACATGCAGCTCGGCGGATGCCCGGGCGACAGGCTCACCCTCGGCGTCGGCAAGTTGCAGCGCATCCTGGTAGAGCCGCCGCGCCTTGCCGGGCCGGCCGGCCACGAGCCACATGTCCGCGAGCACGACGGTGCTGCTGAGCGCGTCAATGAGGTTGCCGGCAGCGTGCAGGCTGGCCACGGCCTGAGTGAACGTATCCAGCGCAGCCGACAACTCCCCGTTCGCCCACGCGGCGAGCCCTAGAAAGCCCGCAGCAGCGCCGCGTGCCAGATGGTCGCCGGGCCCGGCCAGGGCAAGGGCGTGCCGGGCGTGCTCGGACGTACCTGCCGCATCGCCCCGTGCCTGCGCAAGGGAGGCACGGTAGACGGCGATGGTCGCCGGCAGCGTCCGGAGCTCCTCAGTGACGGCCCAGGGCTGAGCTGCCCCGGAGGGGACCGCAGCCAGTGCACGTTCCGCATCCTCAAAGCGCGGCTCCACCCCGTGAAGGTCGCCGGAGACCATAAGCATGAATCCGTAGAAGACGCTAAGCACTGGGCTGCTCCTAACGGCGTCGGCCGGCAGTGCCTTCAGCCAGCCGAACAGAATCGCCTCCTGCCGGTTGCGCCGGATTGTCGGCACGGCTAGCTCCACCAGGCGGGCCGCGCGGCTAAAATCCTCGGCCTCCAAGGCATGCCTGACCGCTTCGTCCATCAGGTCCATGCGCTCATACCACGCGCTGGCGCGCTGATGAAGCAACGGCACCAGTCCTGGCTGCTCGTTGAGCAGACGCGCCCGCAGCACGTCCGCGAAGAGGTGGTGGTAGCGGTACCACTCCCGACGGTCATCCAGCGGGACGATGAAAAGGTTGGCCCGCTCCAGCGACGTGAGCATCTCCGTCCCGTCACCGCGGCCAGTCACCGCATCACAGAGGGGTCCGCTGAAACGGTCGAGAACGGACGTGAGCAATAGGAAATTGCGAACCGGATCGGGTTGATGCTGAAGTACCTCCTCGACCAGGTAATCGACGATATACCGGTCATTCCCCGCGAACCCGGCAATAAAACCAGCAGCGTCGTCGCGGCCCTGGAGCGAGAGCGCTGCCAGCTGCAGCGCTGCTACCCACCCCTCTGTACGCTGTTCCAACGCCTCGACGTCGACGGCGGAAAGGTCCAATCCTGCCACCGCATTGAGGTATGCGGTAGCCTCCTCCGACGTAAAACGCAGCTCCGCTGCACGGAGTTCAACAAGCTCGCCGCGCACCCGCCAACGGGGCAAAGGCAGCTCGGGGTCAGCGCGGGTGCTGATCATAACGTGGACGTGGGACGGAAGGTGGTCAAGCAGGAAGACCATCCCGTTGGCGACCTCGTGGCTGTCAACGAGGTGGTAGTCATCGAGCACCAACCAGACATCATCCGGCGCCAGGGCCAGATCGTTCAGCATCATGGTTAGCACGGACTCGGTCGAGCCGCCTGAAGGAGCAATGAGCTCCAAGGCAGACGGTCCGACACCAGGCACCGCTGTTTGCAAGGCGGACACAACATAGGTCCAAAAGGACGCAGGGTCGCTGTCGGCAGCGTCGAGGGAAACCCACGCAATACGGCGGTGGTCCTCTTCCATTCCGCCGAGCCACTCGGCAATGAGTGTTGTCTTGCCGAACCCGGCCGGAGCAGACACCAGCGTCAATCGCGTCTCAGCTCCCCGACTCAGACGATCCAAGAGCCGCGGGCGCGTCACAACATTTCGACGCACTTTTGGGATGAACAGCTTCGTTGAGATCAACGGACGTGCCATACGAACCCCGTTCCAAGGCGCACAACACATCGGGAAGATGCAGCAATCCTGTACCCAATCTCCAGTGGTGGCCGCGGACGGTCGCCAAGGTACTGAAGACGAAGGGGAAGGCCGCCAGAGGATCTGTTGTTCCACGGACTGTTCTCGAAAAGCGTCGCCCGATGGAGATCCATCAGGACCACGCCGTTGTCCTCTGCGTTCGTGGGAGTAGTGGGCCTCACCGGCACCGCTTTCGTCGCCAACCCCGCCGTCACAGCAGCACAGGGCGTCGTCGCCACGCGTTTCGGCGTCGGCTTGGCTGCCTTGGGGCTGCGCGGCGCATCATCGTGGCACTTGAACATCCACCACATTCTCGGGGTCATCACCCTCTCGCTGGGCGGCCGTGAGTAGGCCTGGCGATGGACTCCGAAGGCCGGCGGCGACGTCATCCCACGCATCTTCGGACTCCTGATCCTCCGCCGATCCAGCAAGAACAGTTCGGCCCACTCAGGTTATTCATAACGGGTTACACCCGGAAGAACAATATTCAAGGGGTTAGAAAGGTATGAAGCGCAGCTAGAGACTGCGTCCACCTGCGTACAGGATGACCGATGCGCCAATTTACCCTGAGGGCTGAGCTTCCAGCCCGTTCCGCGTGGGAGCGATGTCACTTCAGCTGCTGACTGCCCAACCCTTCCTGCGCTGATCAAGAAAGTGGCCGAGCTTTATCCAACGGAGCCGAGTCGGCTCGACCACGTCATCTGGCGGCATGTATCGGGTCGGGACATTTTCAAAGACGAGGAAGTAGCTGTCAGGACAGCGGACTAACAGTGCGCGATGAATGGCTGAACTACTTACTTTTCATTTACAAGGTGCGCGGGTCGCATCTGCTGTGCCCGTCGGTGTTTCTTCGACTTCTGCCGCTCATGTCTACGCCGCATCTACGGCAGAGCGTCCTGCTGCCTGTCGTCACCGGGACGACGAACTGCCACTAGTGATCGTGATTAGCGCATAGAGTTGCGGAAAGTTCGGTCGGTTGCTGGTCGACGTCCTCATCACCGTGTATCTGCTGCGGGACCAGTCATTCTCGGGGCGCCTGCGGCTGTGCTGCGAGCAGGGCGGCGTTCACTTGGAGCTGGAGCTGGAGGAGGGGAGCCTGAGAGGCAGGCCAGATCTCGAGCACATTGGCCAGCAACCGCCGCAGGCGATCGAGCACCATGGTGAAGGGTGTCGCGAACTGCAAAAGATCCTCGACAGCGATGCGCAGGTAGTCCTCCCAGCTGGGCAGCACCAGTCGGACCCGTGTATCACCGGCCGCATCAATCATGTCCGCGACTGCCAGTTCCCTCTTCGCCAGCGCCCGCAGCAGCCCCTCGGTGGCGTCAATTGCGTCCACGGCGGACGCCGGATCGTTGACGGAGGGGGACATGGCCCGAAGCGCGATGTCGGCGAGCAACCGGAAGGCCAGCGTCGGGTCCTGGTCGAAGGTCCGTTCGGCGCTGCGCACCACGGCCGCCCGCACGACGTGGTCGCTCAGCTCACCTCCGTGGATGTCGGCCAGCGGCGAGTCATCGTGCACGGTGTCTCCCACACCGACGCAGAACACCACCAACGCATCTGCTCGCCTGGCCTCATGAATGAGCCGCCGTAGCTCAAGCTGCTGAACGACACCGGGCACGCCGTCCCAAGTAACGGTGCGCCGCAGCTCCGGCAGCTGCGAGGACGGTTCTGTCGCGCTTTTCGGGTCGGCCCGCATCGGGTATACAGCGGCGATGACGGCGCGGCCGCGTGAGGTTACGGCCTCCAGCACGGATTCCAGCTTGAGGGACAGAAATGCTCGAATCTGCAGGGCCCGGATCAGCGCAAAGGTGACAAGAGTGGCGAGGATCGCTGTGACCGGTACGAGCGCGGTCACCTCGGCCAAGTTGATGCTGACCACACCGGCAGTCATGGCGAAGATGAAGACGCCGACGGCCAATGCGAAGGTGCGCCACACGAGAGGGTCGCCGTGGAAAAGGTTCAACCGTGGCGAGAAGCTGCTGGCGGACCATTGCACCACGCCGAAGAGCAGCGCGAAGACAATGCTGACCACGCCGATCACCCCGATACCGAGGGTGAAAAGTAGCTCGGAGAGTCGGTTTCCCTCCACTGTTGGTCCACCGGAGACACGGGGGAGCGCAAGGCCCAGGGCCAGTCCGGCCAGCGCGCAGAACAGTTGGGCAAGGCCGGCACGCAGTCGGCGCCGTGCACGGAGCAACCGCCGGGGGGTTCCGCGAGACGAGAACGGGTTCCCCGCGCCGTATCGGCCGCTCATCTCGCCACGGCGCTGTCGGGTGAAAATTTGCATTCGCTTCATAGGCTGCCGATCCCGTTACCAATGACCACCATGCCGAGCACGAGCAGAAGGACCGTCATGACTGTCGCGTTATTCGTCACGAGCCAGTCACGCAGCGACTCGAGCGGCGGAGTCATCCGTCTGGACGCGACGACGTACGCGATCACCGGGATTGCTACAGTACTGGCCGCGATGAGCAAGAAAACGGCGATTGCCAGGGCTTCTTCGGCGCGGGTGAGTCCGCCGGCGCCGATGGCGACCCCGGCTCCGATGGCCATCAGAAGATTCTTAGGGTTGGCCGCTGCGAGAAGGAAGCCGAGAAAGGTGGCGCGCCCGGTGGTCACGGTATCGATGGCCGCCATCCAATTGGGAAGTGCAGCCTTCTCGCCGGGTACCGGACGCCTCCGCCATTGCGTGGCTGCGAGGACGAGAAGTCCGGTGCCCAGGAGAATCCTGATGGTCCCCGCGATCGGCTTGGAAGCGTCCGGGTTCTCGTCGGGAACGAGGCCGCTGAGCAGGGTGAAGATGACGACGGTGACGATGATGCCGACGACCCAGCCGGCGAGGAAGCCTACGCTCACCCCCTTCGCTTGTGGGGACAGGAGCATGAGGATCGCGGCGATTATCGGGACGGGGCTGATCGCAATGCCGAGCGCTAACGGGAGAATTTCCCCGATTACGGGTCCCATGCAGGCTTCCCTTCGCGCGGGCGGAGGCACTCGGTGACAGCTCGATAAGAGGCCGAGCCGCGGCCAGGTTCGGCGTGGCAACTGTAGCTGCCCCGCCTGATGACTTCGCCAGCCACGCACGGTGAAAGCGGTGCCTCGGGGTCAGATGACGTCGATGTAGATGACCTCGATGGCGTTGTTGCCGTAGCCGAGCCGGTTCCAGGGCGGGACGTCGGGCTGAACGTTTCCAGCCGCGTCTTTGGCCCTGACGCGCAGGGTGTGGCGTCCGATGTCGTTGGCTTCCCAGTCGAAGGACCATTCCTGCCAATGGTATGGGCCTGACGGGGGCTTGAGGGTGGCCGCGTACCACTCGCCTTCGCCGGTGAGACTGACATCGACGCCTGTCACCGGGCCGGTACCGGACCAGGCTTTGCCTCGTACTGTATGCGTGCCGGCGGCGATGGTGGATCCGGCGGCCGGAGCGGTGATGCGGGCCCGTACGTGCATGATGTCGACGGGCTCCGGTGGCCGGTCTGCCCATTCGTACATGTAATGTCCGGTCTGAAACTCCCCGACGAATGCCTCGGTCAGGATGTCGATTCGTTTGAGCCACTTCACGGAGGCCACGGCGTACCAGTGAGGGACGATGAGTCGGAAGGGCGACCCGTGGTCCTGGCCCAGGGGATCGCCGTTCATCTCGTACGCGATGAGTATCTCTGCGGCCGGATCGGCGGCGTGAGCCAGGGGGAGTGCGCGGGCGAAACTTAGGTTGTCCTTGTTGGTGTCGGCGAGCACCGGGGTGAGGTGGTAGGCGCCGTGGTCGGCGCCCTCGAAGCGCACGTCGACGCCGTTGGTGGCCGGATGCGCCTGTGCCAGTACTTCGTGCAGGAAGGCGCCCTTCCAGCGCGCGGTCGATACGGCGTAGTCACCCCAGGGCTCACCGGTGGGCAGCGGACGCATTTCCAGTCGCCCGTTCCCGGCGCATTCGAGCGTGACCGCCCGTTCGTGCGCCGGCATGGCCCGTAGCTCATCGAGCGTCAGTGTCATGGGGTGGTCCACCGCGCCGCCGATCTCGAGCGTTCCGTCGTGGGCGGGCAGTGCGAAGTTGCTGCGGACGTAGTGGAGCTCGGTGGGGGTGATTTCGCTGGCGAGGGCCGCGGGGGGCGCTTCGGCGTTGTACGGGGCCGGGTTGATCATCTGCAGCGCGGCACGCGCGGCATGGAGATCGTCGGTTACTTCCATGGCTAATCCTCCTCGTGGGTCCTGATCAGTAGTCAGCGTCGCGGAAGACCGGTTCGCGGTCTTCGTTGAAGGCGCCGATGCCTTCGATGCGGTCGGGATGGAGCGCCGAGCGCCAGTGCGCTTCCATCATGATGGCGATTGCCTGCTCCACGGGCTGGCCCTCCCCGAGTTGGACGGCCCGTTTGACGGCCTGTACCGCCGTCGGGGAGTTGCTCGCGATCGTTTCCGCAATCCGCTGCGCCGCGTCCGCCAACTCGCGCCAGCCATGGACCTCGTTGACCATGCCGAGGCGGTGCGCTTCGGCCGCCGTGATCGGGTCCCCTGTCATGAGCATTTGCATGGCCCTTCCGGATCCGAGGAGACGCGGCAGGAACACCGGGGAGCCGCCGCCGGCGGAGAGTCCGATCATCGCTTCGGGCTGCCCGAAGGTGGCATTCGTGGAGGCGATGATGAAGTCGCAGCTCTGGGCGAGCTCGCATCCGCCTCCGTAGGCGATCCCGTTCACGGCGGCGAAGAGCGGCTTGCGCAGTTGCCTCACGGTGTACAGGGTGCGATCGAAGGCCTGGCGCTGGCGCAGCCAGTCCTCTTTGGTCATTTGATTGCGCTGCCGCAGGTCGCTGCCGACGGAGAAGGCCCGCTCTCCGGCGCCCGTGAGGACGACGACCCGGACTGCGGTGCGGACGGCGATCGTTTCGACAATTTCGGTCAGCCGGGCGCCCATCTCGGTCGTGATGGCGTTGTCGGCGTGCGGCCGGTTCAGCGTGATCACGGCAATCTGGTCGTCCTTGCGGTAGTCGAGGAGGACGGAGGACTCCGGTTCCGCGACATCGGCGGAGGGCCGGGCGAAATCGAGTTTCTTCCAGCGGTCGGTGCCCCCGGCGGTGGTAGTCATGTTGTGCTCTCCTTCATCGAGGCGGGTCATGGCAGCTCCGCCAGCCAGCGCATTGCCGCCAGGCTCGGGGCGAAGCAGTACTCGCCCCCGCGCGTGATCACGAAGGGTGGAAGTTGCTGCAGCCGGCGCCGGATCGGCCTCTGGGGGATAGTGAAGCTGGTCGTGCCATCGCCCGAGCCGACGAGGGGGTCCGCTTCATTGGGGGCGCCGATGAAGATCCCGTCGTTGAGCCATTGGGTCTTGACGAACTCGAACTGGCGCTTGATGTGGGCGCCGACGAACACGAAGATGATGCCGCGGTCGGCGCCGTCGTCTTCCAGCACTCCTTCGGGAAGCGCCGGTCCGTAGCTCGTGCCGCGCCGGATCATTCGGTGCAGGCGGACGTTGACGCTGCCATCGTTGTCGAGTGCGTCGCGTGGGTTCGCGCGTCGTGCGTGGGCGCCGACGGGGCACTTGAAGCCGCGGGGATCGTCGCCGTAGAGGAAGTCGTTGTTCCGTTGGGGGTCGCTGCCGAGCTCCGGGTCGTCCCGGTCCGGGGAGAGCGCGAGTGGGGCGCCTCCCTGCCAGCGCCCGACCATTTTCGCGCCAAGCAGTGCCTCCTCCTGCCGGTCCGTGGCCTTCGCGCGGAGGTATTGCCGGTAGGCGGCCACTTTTGTGTGCAACTTCCGGAAGACGACATAGGTCCCGTTCCGGCCCAGGATGTCCGGGGTCGGCATCGGCGGCAACTCGCCCGTCTCGTCCGGATAGCCGAGGATGATCTCACCGGCCTTGAGCGGCCGCTCGTGCGGATTCGATGGCGGCCTGCCGCTGCCCTCGACCGCCGGCTGGCCGATACCGTCCTTGAAGCCGAACGAGGTACGCCCGGTCGGGAGCTGGTAACAGTCCTGACGCCAGAGGACCGTGATGCCGTCCAGCTCCTGATGGGCGCGGCGAGCCTTCACGACGACGGCCTGGAGGCGGGCCAGATCGGGTGAGAGCACCGCGATGGCGACGTGGACATCAGCCGTGCCGAGGGGCTTCTCCCAATGCTCCGGGCCGCTCTCGCCGACGTCGCCGAGATGCGCTGCGCGCGCAGCCATCCCTTCGCGGAACTCTGGTGCGAAGCTCTCAAGTGAGCTCTGCGGTACCCCGAGCGCTTCGAGCCCGTGATAGGTGAACGCGACGGTCATCCATGCGTCGTGTGCGGGGTCGGGCGATGGCCTGCCCGTGTCGACGACCGCCTGCAGCCGCCGGACGAGTTCGCGCCCTGCGGCGCGGTCATCGATGCGCAGCAGCAGGTACGCTCCGACATAAGGCGAAGGCCGCTCGTGCAGTGCACCGCTCTGAATGTCGTCGAGCTCGAGCGCGACCCTGTCGTTGCCGGGCATGGTCAGTGGTGTTCCGGCTTCTCGGGCGGGTTGGGGTTGGGAGGGGAGAGGTAGGGAAAGCTGCGCGAGGCCGGCCTGGAGGACCGATCGACTCCATCGCTGATAACGGGACCGTTGCCGGCGTTGATCAGCGTCGTGAAGAATTTATCCATGACGTCGTCATTAATCGCCCGCCCGCCACAGGTCTCGTGGGCCCGCCCCTGGCGGGCGGCGAGTTCGATCTCGAGGAATGAGCCCTTCTCCTGGTAGGGCTTGGTGAGGTCGAGGACCAGGTAGTCGGCGAGGACGAGTTCGGTCAGCGGATGGCCGTTGCCGTTGATCGGCCAGTCGGTCCTCCCGTCGAGACCGTCCCAGAAGGCGAGGTTGGCGTTGAGCCGTGCCCGGTAGGCACCTTCGTAGCCGTGCTGGATGTGGAACGCGTCCTCCATGTTGTACAGGTCGCGGATCTCGAGGTCTTGATTGACCGGATCGAACTGCTTGGGCCCGAGCATCAGGTTCTTGACCTCGGGGCGCCCGACGCGTTCGATACGCACGTTGAACGTACCCCGCGTTAGCGTTTCGGCGATGACGCCGACGAGCGTGGCGCCCCCCAGCAGTGCAGTGTCGATCTCGACGACCAGCCCGAGGACGTTCTTGCCGTCCATGTAGATCGCCCCGAGCTCAGCGAAGGCAAGTTGGCCGGTAGCGACCGTCTTCAGGGCCGCGGGAGCATCGAGGATGAACGGATCCCAGCGCGCCCCTGCGAAGACACGCATGCCGTGTCCGGACCCGCCCTCCTCGTCATTGACGCGGAACGCGACGGACTCGCCGGAGGGCGTGGTGCAGGTCCCCTCCTGTTCGAACGGGTGCGCGTCCGCGCTGGTCGGCGGGGAGAACACGCAGTCGAACACGAACTCTTCGGCGCCATGTTCGGGGCCGGCAGAGAACGGCGCCCGATCGCCGGGCGCATTTGCCGTGAGCGGTCGCAGCCGGAACCGGTAGATGAGGCCCTCCGAGAACGCGTTGGAGACCTTCGCGAACGGCAGGGTATTCATCACGAGGACCAGATGATTCGCCCGGTCCGGGCTAGGAAACGCGAAGACATCCGTGATGTCGGCGATCGCGTTGGCCAGCGCCCGGGGGCCCGAGATGTGATCAGACATGGGCGTCAGTCCCCGGCTTCGTCGAGCAGGGGCTTCAGGGCGGGGTGCTGCAGAGCTGCTGCGGCGTCGGGGTGGTCGAGCACGCGCTGGAAGGCCGCGGTCACCCGTTGCGCCTTGCGGATCTCCTTCACGGTTCCCGGATAGTTACGCGCGTACGCAGCAGCACTCCGCTGCGCGCCGAGAATAAATGCCTTCTCGGCGGCCAGGTCGGGCAGACCGTCGTAGCCCTCCGCATGCCGGAAAATAATATCGAAGAGCGCGAGCGTCGGTCCAGAGTTGAAGAAATCCTCCATATAGGCGTCCCAAGTGCCGTCGAAACTAGTGATGAACGCGAGCCGGGTGTCGTTGTCGAAGAGCACGAACCGCGCCTCGTGGATGGTCGTGATCGCCATTCCGTAGTCCCCTGGCCGGTAGCCGGGGGTCTTCTGCAGGTCGTCCAGCGCGACCCGCAACGATTCGCTCTCGCCGGGCTTTACCCGGAAGAACAGGCTGAACTCACTCGTCGGGCCCACGCTGACGCCCGGACCGGTCGATGTTGCCGCTGTCGTCATGCGGTGATCCTTCCCTGGTGTTCGGTAAGCCTGTCAGGACCTAGCAGCTGCCACGTCACCCAAAGGGGATGACTCGACACGTCGCTCTTAGGCAGTCACGTCTGTGACCCGGCCTGGGGCCGCGGGTTCCCCGGCCGGCAACTAGAGCCGGCGGTGAGTGGGACTGGCCTTCCGTGAGCACCCTGACGATTGCCTATGGACGGTCCTCCACAGCCGGTGACACCCACGTCACAAGGGCCACCTGTGGTATCGCGTCCGGTACTACCTGCCTGTTGCCTCATGTCAATACCTCCGGGAAGGTGCAGTCGTTGCCTCAGATGAATTCCTCCGGCTGGCGCGTTGGTTCCATCGTTCGTTCACGGCGGGTTTGACGGGGGCAGCCTGTTTGGCAGTGGCGATGGCTTCTAGCT
>NZ_JBFRDB010000030.1:0-26716 GCF_052113365.1 Arthrobacter sp. YAF17
CGGTAGGACTCGGCCAGGTGCTTCGTCACCGCCTTGCGCTCACCCATCGTCAATCCCATCCCTCAAGGATGTCCGCGGCCAACGTCCCGGAGCTTTTCCCATGAGGCAACGTATCCGGCTACGCGGAGGTTTTTTATGAGTCAACGCGGCACCTTGCCGCCCCATATCCGGCGGCAGTAGCCTGAAAAGCAGATGACGAGCCGAGCCGCCCACCACCGGTCCGGGAGTGCCGGGCCGGGCAGCGCCCGCAGGCTCAGACCCGCCACCGGAAACGGGGCAACGCGATGTCGACACTCGCAGACGGCCGGGAAGCCTACGCCCAACGGCGCTGGCCGGACGCCGTCGGGCAGTACACCGCTGCCGACCACGACGCCGAACTTCCGGCCAGCGATCTGGAACAGCTGGCCACCTCCGTCATCCTCACCGGCCGGGGCTCCGAGGGAGTGGACATCCTGGCCCGCGCGCACCTGAAGTACCTCGCCGACGGCGACTACCCCGCCGCCGCCCGCAGCGCCGCCTGGACCGGGATGAACCTCATCCTGCTTGGCGAACCGGCCCGCAGCGCCGGCTGGCTCGCCCGCGCCCACCGAATCGTCGACGATCTGCCCGAGCCCTGCCCCTTCGAGGGCCTGCTGTACATCCCGGCCGGGCTGGGTGCCCTCTACCAAGGCGACGGCGCCGCCGCCGCGGAAGCCTTCACCCGGGCCGCCGACCTCGGACGGGCACGTGGCGACGCTGACGCGGCGGCCCTCGGTACGCTGGGCCTCGGGCAGGCGAAGATCATGCTGGACCAGTTCGACGACGGCCTGGCCCTGCTCGACGAGGCCATGGTGGCCGTCACCGTCGGGGAAATCTCCCCGATTCCCGCCGGAATCATCTACTGCGCGGTGATCGAAACCTGCCATCTGGCCTTCGATCTGCAGCGCGCCCACGAGTGGACACGGGCGCTGGACAGGTGGTGCGACGGGCAACAGAACCTCGTGGCCTTCAGCGGCCAGTGCCAGATGCACCGGGCCCAGCTGTACCGGCTGCACGGCGCCTGGACCGAGGCAATCGACGCGGCCAAAACGGCGCTGGACCTCGCCTTCCGCGGTGATCGGATGGCCACCTACGGCGGCTTCTACGAACAGGGCGAAATCCACCGGCTCCGAGGCGACTTCGACGCCGCCGAGGCCTCCTACCTGCGCGCTGAGGAGACCGGTTTCCCGCCGCAGCCCGGCCTGGCGCTCCTGCGTTTGGCCCAAGGCAAGCCGGACCAGGCCCAGTCCCTGCTCCGGCATGCCATGGACGGTGTCGGCCCTGACTACCGGCGCCCGATGCTCGCTGCCCGGGTGGAGATCGAACTGGCAGCAGGCGACGCACTGGCAGCACGGGCCGCCATGGAGGAATTGGCCTCGCTGTGCGTCTCGATCGACATGCCCATGGTGCACGCGCTAGCCGACCAGTCCCAAGCCGCTGTCCTCTTCCACGAAGGCGACCCCAAAGCCGCCCTGGTCCCGCTTCGCCGCGCGTGGTCTGGCTGGCTCAGCCTCGACGCTCCCTTCGAAGCGGCCCGCTGCCGCGCCCTGCTGGCGAGGCTGTGCGCCGCGCTCGGCGATGAGGAATCCGCCCGGCTGGAGCGGGAGGCGGCCCGTGCCGTGTTTTCCGAACTGGGCGCCGCGCCCGAGCTGTCGGGGCTTGAGGTGCCCGCAGCGCCGGACGCCCGGACGGCCCCGCCGCCAACCACGCGGGACGCCGCTCATCACGCGGCCGACGCCGGTCCGCTCACCGCCCGCGAAACCGAGGTGGTCCGGCTGGTGTCCGCCGGACTGAGCAACCGAAACATCGCTGCCGAGTTGTTCATCAGCGAAAAAACGGTGGCCCGGCACCTGAGCAATATCTTCACCAAGTTGGGCCTGACCTCCCGGGCCGCGGTCACGGCCTACGCCTACCAGCACGGACTAGCCTGAGCTCCCGCCCTGCATAAAACTACCCATTCCGGCTTTCTCCCCGGCCACTGGGAAATGGGTGATTCGCCCGATTCGCCGCGGCGCGACGAAAAATAGCGTTAATGGCATGAACGTTTCAGTGCTCGCAGGGATGGTTTCCACCGGCCTCTTCGCGGTGAGCTACCTGCCGATGCTGCTCAAGGCCCTGCGCACGAGGGATCTTGACTCCTACAGCCTCGGCTACCTCGCAATGAGCAACGTCGCCAACGCCGTGCACTCCGTTTACGTCTTCAGCCTCTCGCCGGGGCCGATCTGGCTGTTGCACGCCTTCTACGTCGTCGCCGCCGCGCTCCTGCTCATCTGGTACGTGCGCTTCCGCTCCGACCCGGCCGGCCACCCGGCGCCACAGCAGGCACAGCGTTCATAACCACTCCATTTCACATGCAACACCAAGGAGGCACCACCATGAACACCACCCCAGCAACTGACACCGGCGGCGTCGTCGGAACTGCCGCCGTCGACACCGTCATTATCGGCGCTGGACAGTCCGGCCTCGCGCTGGGCTACTACCTGGCTCAGCAGCACCGGCACTTTGTCATTCTCGACGCCGGCACACGCGTTGGGGAAGCGTGGCGGAGCCGCTGGGACTCGCTGCGCCTGTTCACCCCCGCCAAGTACGACGGCCTGCCCGGCCGGCGCTTCCCAGGCGACTCCCTCGCCTTCCCCACCAAGGACGAGCAGGCGGACTATCTGGAGGACTACGCCTCCCGGTTTCACCTGCCGGTTCGACCCAACACGGCCGTCACCCGGCTGAGCCACGACGGGGAGCGGTTCCATGTCACGGCTGGGACGCAGCGCTGGACGGCGGCGAACGTCGTCCTGGCCACCGGTGCCTGCCAGCTGCCCAAGATGCCGGGTTTCGCGGCGGAACTGCCGGCCGACGTCGTGCAGCTCCACTCCCACAACTACACGAACCCGGCTCAGCTTAGGCCCGGTCCCGTCCTGGTGGTGGGGGCGGGCAACTCCGGGGCGGAGATCGCCCTGGAGACCAGCCGCACACACGAAACCTGGTTGGCCGGCGAACCGAGTTCCGAGCTCCCGTTCCGGCACGGCCGGACCGCTGCCCGCTTCTTCCTCCCGGTGATCCGCTTCGCCGGGATGTACGTGCTGAACACCAACACGCCGGTGGGGCGCAAGGTGCTGCCCAAGATGGCTGTCACGGCGACGCCGTTGATTCGCACCAAACTCGCGGACCTGGGCGCCGCCGGCGTCCACCTGGTGCCGCGGGTCACCGGAGTCCAGGACGGCGAGGTAATGCTCGACGACGGTCAAGGCCTTCCGGTGGCAACCGTCATCTGGTGCACCGGCTTCACCGAGGCCTACCCCTGGCTCGACATCCCGGCGCTGCCCGCCAACTGGCGGGAGCAGCAGCACCGCGGGATCGTGGATGCCCTGCCGGGCCTGTACCTGCTGGGGAAAGACTTCATCTTCGCGGCAGCATCGGACACCCTCCCCGGCGCCTGCCGGGACGCCAAGTACCTGGCGAAGCGGCTCGCGGACACCCGGGCCCCGCAGCACGCGGCGGAGGTCCAGAGCGGGCTGGCGGCCTAACACACGTGGACACGTCCGATGCCCGACGGCGGTCTTGCCGGCCGCCGTCGTGCGTCAGTTCGGTCAGCCGGCGGCCACGGCGCCGATCTGCTGCATGAGGGCCATGATGTCCGTGGCTCCCCAATGTTCGACGACCTTGCCGCCGTCGATGCGGATGATGTCGATGCCGCTGAATTCGACGCTTCGGCCGGTGGGCTCGACACCCATCAGTTCGCCTTGGTGCGTGCCGGTCAGGACCACGTAGAGCGCCTCCAGATTTCCGTCCACGAGCGCGGGTTCGCTGGTTGTGGCCTTGAGGTCCGGGAAGGCCGCCCGCATCGTGTTGACGAAGAACCCGACACCGTCCTTGGAGGGCGATTGTCCGGGCATGGGATTGTGATCGACGAAGTCATCACTCACCAGTTCATCGATGAGGGCGAGGTTTCCGTCCCCAATCACCTCTGTGTAGAACCGCTTGATCAATCCAGTTCCTTCAGCCATTTCCGGCTCCTTGCAGGCGTGAGACCGAATTGGATCCCCCAGACGATTGGCGCCCCGGGTTGCCGCGCAGGCGACTGCCGGGCCGACATTCTTGGCCCGGCTCGGAGCACTGGGAACCACTGTGAAAAGTCGTGTGGAACGGGCGAAACGCCCCGATAAGGCCGAACGTAATCCGGGGGTTCGAGGGTGTCAAGATGCCTTGGCCACCGCCTTTACCTCCCGCCCGGTCCGCGAGATCGCGCCGGCAAATTGTCGCACCGGCCGCATAGTCTGCCCCCACGAGCTTGAACCGTCCGACAGGGGATGACATGGCTGATCCGATCCGCGAGGCCGCCGGTAGCGCGCCGTCCTCGCCCGCAACAACTACCCCCGCCCCTGAGCCATTCGAACCGGATGAACCTCCCTGGCCGGAAATACTGGCAGCAGGCGGCAGGGTCTCGGACGATGCCGTCGGGGACTACCTTCGCCGGCTGGGCCGCTACGCCTTGCTCACCGCCGAGCAGGAAGTGGAACTGGCGCAAGAGATCGAAGCAGGGCTTTTCGCGGAACAGCTCTTGGCGGACGGAAGACAGCGCCACGGCGACGACGTTGCGGAGCTTCAAGCCATTGCCCTTCTGGGAAGGCGTGCCGCCGACGCGCTGCTCCACGCCAATCTCCGGCTGGTGGTGTCGATCGCCAAGCACTTCACGCGCCGGGGACTCGACCTTCCGGACTTGATCCAAGAAGGAAACCTGGGACTGCTCAGGGCCGTCCGCATGTTCGACTTCTCCATGGGTTTCAGATTCTCCACTCTTGCCACCACGTGCATTCGGAGCGACATCATTCGGGCGCTGGCTGATCAGGCCCGTCTGATCCGGCTGCCGACCAACGTCGTCCATCAGTTGCAGCAGGTGCGGTCCGCGCAGCGGGCAGCGGCCATGGCCGCAACCGCCTGCAGCAACGAGGATCTCAGCCGGCTGACGGACATTCCGATCGGGAAGGTTGAGTGCCTGCTGGCCGCGGACCAGCCGGTTTCCTCCTTGGACTCCGCGGTGCCCGACGGACGGGGCGGCACCGAGGCCCTGGCCGAACAGCTGTGGGATTCCTCCACCCCCGACGCGACCCATCCGATCTTCCACCAACAGCTGAAGGCGCAGCTGCAAGTTGTGCTCGGAACGCTGCAGGACCGGGAGGCCCGGGTCATTGCGATGCGCTTCGGCCTGGCGGGCGGCGCGCAGAGCCTCGACGCCGTAGCGAAGAGTTACGCAATGCCCCGCGAAAGCATCCGCCGGATCGAGACCTTGGCGCTGGCGAAGCTCAAGGACCCGTCCCGGTCCAGCCTCCTGCGGCAGTTCCAGTTTGACGGCGAGGGCCCGCCGGGCGGTGAGGCGGAGTCCGCGCCGGCGGCCCTCAGCCCCTCCGCTCCCGCCACAGCAGCGACACCACCAGTACCACTCCCCCGAGTCCCAGCATCGCAATCACGGCGAGACCCCAGTTGGCCTGGTTGACGCCCGTGCCGTAGAAAATCCCGATCAGCACCGTCGCCGTGATCGCCCCGAGGTACCGGCAGGTCTGGAAGATCCCGGCGGCCACACCGCGCTCCTCCGGCCGGGTGGAGAGGTACATGCCCTGGTTGTACGCGATGCTCGCCACTCCGTAGGGCACACCCAGCAACGCGGTCAGGGCAACCACCAGAGGGATGGCGAACGAGGCGGTCAGCAGCCACATCGCCGCCGAGGCCACCATGAGCAGCACGACGCCGGTCACCAGCACGCGTTTGACCCCGAACCGGTCCATCGCGCGGACGGCCACCGGCGTCGATACCACCGAGACCGCGGCCAGCGGCAACACCAGGAGCCCGACGACACGGGGATCGTAGCCGCCGGCTTCCTGCAGCAGCTGAGGCAGGCCGAAGAACGCGAAATAGTAGACGCAGCTGAACAGCGCAAAACCCAAATAGACCAGCAGCAGCGGCCGGTTCCTTCCCAGCAGCCGGAGGTCCAGGAACGGCGGAGCGAAACGCAGTTCGCGCCACACGAAGAGCACGGCCAGCAGCGTCCCACCGCCGAGCAGCCACCAGCGGTAGCCCGGCAGCACGTTGAGCAGCGCCATCATCACCAGGACCATAGAGCCGATAAAGGCAACTATGCCGGGAATGTCCGAGTCCCGCAGGAGATCTGCGGCGCGGCCGCGTTCCCGGGCACCGTCCGAAGGGGCGAACCTCCGGACCAGGACGATCGCGGCCAGGGCCAGCGGGACGTTCAGCAGGAACAGAGCCTCCCAACCGACGAAGCCCACCAGCAGCCCGCCGACGACGGGCCCGACGGCCGCCGCAGATGTGTTGGCCATCTGGATCCGGCCTAGCGGCCGGGTGGACTTCACGTTGGCCTGCTTCGCCAGGGCCCCGACCATCACGACGGCGCTCGGGTACGCGGCCGCCGTGCCGAGGGCCATGACGGCGCGGGCCACGCAGAGCACGGCGAAGTTCGGCGCAAACGGTGCCAGCGCGCAGGTCACGGCCACCAAGGCCATGCCGATCATGAACAGCCGCCGCGGCCCGAAGCGGTCCGCCAGCCTGCCCATCAGCGGCTGGCCCGCCGCGGAGGTGAGGTAGAAGGAGGTGATCACCCAGGTGACGGTGGCGACGTCGAGCCCAAAATCCGTGCGCAGCACCACCAGGGCGACGGCGATCATCGACGAGTTCAGCGGGTTCAGGGCCGTGCCCAGGCTGAGTCCTGCGACGGCCAGGCCCGTCCGGGGAGAGTTGCTCACGGCAACAGTCTGTCGCAGAGCGCCTGCCAAAATCGAACCGGACGCCACTTTCCGCGGTGACGGGCGTGTCACGCACGGCAGGCTTTTGGCCCTGCGGCGACGGGGCTCCGGCGGAATGCCGCGGAAGTCCTCTCGGCGGGGAGGCAAAAGCCTGCGTCCCGTGACACCGGCCCGGCCGCGAGTCACGGTTAGCGGGCGATCACGTCGAGAATGTGAACGCCGTGGCGCCGGAGGGCGCTCAGCAGCACGGCGCAGAACCCACCGACCTGGTCCGGGTGGATGCGGGGCAGCGAGTAGCCAGCGAAGATGAGGTCCGACGGCAGGACGACCCGGAGGTCCTGGAAGGCCCGCACCCCGATGCTGAGCCGGCCGTCCGTCTCCGCCTGCTCGATCCCCAGCAGCCGTTCCCTGGTGTCCGGCAGGGAGCCGGCGGCGAACCCACGGGCCCCGGCGAAGCCCAGACCCACCGCCGGGGGTCAACAGCAGGTGTCAGAGGACCTTGGAAAGGAACGCCTTGGTCCGGTCGTGCTGCGGATCGCTCAGGATCTGCCGGGGTGGTCCGGCCTCCACCACCACGCCTTCGTCCATGAACACCAGCGTGTCCGCCACTTCGCGGGCGAACCCCATCTCATGCGTCACCACAATCATGGTCATGCCGCTCTTGGCCAGTTCCTTCATGACGTCGAGCACCTCGCCCACCAGTTCGGGGTCCAGGGCGCTTGTTGGCTCGTCGAAGAGCATCAGCTTCGGGTCCATGGCCAGTGCACGTGCGATGGCCACACGCTGCTGCTGCCCGCCCGACAGGTGCGCCGGATAGGCGTCCCCCTTGTCGCCCAGCCCCACACGCTCCAGCAGTTCCATGGCCCGGGCGGTGGCTTTGCCCTTGGAAAGACCTTTCACCCGCATGGGGGCGAGGATGATGTTCTCCACAGCGGTCAGGTGCGGAAACAGGTTGAACCGCTGAAACACCATGCCGATTTCCTGGCGCTGGAAGGCTGCTTCCTTGAGCTTCAGTTCGTAGAGCTTGTCTCCCTTTTGACGGTAGCCAACAAGCTGTCCGTCGACCGAAAGCCGGCCGCCGTCAACCCGTTCCAGGTGGTTGATGCACCGCAGGAACGTCGACTTGCCAGAACCGCTGGGGCCCACGATGCAGAGCACCTCGCCGGGATCGACCTCGAGACTGATCCCGCGCAGCACCTTGTTAGTACCGAAATTCTTGGAGACCTGCTCCGCAAGCACCATCGGCGCGTCCGTCATCCTTTTCCTCCAAAATCTGTGCCGAGCGGTGGGGTGGGCTTACCGGGAACCGCCGTCGGTGCCGGCGCCGGCGTCGCCGGTTCCTTGCCCGTCTTGACCCGACCGGTTCCGCGGGAGAACCGCTTCTCAATGAAGTGCTGTCCCACCATCAGGATGGAGGTGAACAGCAGGTACCAGAGGGAAGCCACAATCAGCAGCGGCACCGGAGTGAAGGTCACCGCGGAAATACCGCGGGACACGCCGTAGAGGTCGATGCTCAACGGAATCGCGGCCACCAGCGAGGTGGTCTTGAGCATCGAGATCACCTCGTTGCCGGTGGGCGGAATGATGATCTTCATCGCCTGGGGAACCACGACATACCGCATCGTCTGCCCCCAGGACATGGCCAGCGCCGTCGACGCTTCCTCCTGGCCCTCGTCCACGGACAACAGCCCGGCCCGCACGATTTCGGACATGTAGGCGGCTTCGTTCAGGGCCAGCCCGATCACGGCCGTGATGAAGAGGTTGGTAAAGACCTCATTCGGGATGGTGACCCACGGCTCCGTAAACGGAATGCCCAGCGTGAACACCGGATAGATCAGGGACACGATGCCCCAGAAGACCAGCTGCACGTAGACCGGGGTTCCCCGGAAGATCCAGATATACAGCCAGGCAATGCTCTTCAGGACCGGGTTCGGCGAAAGCCGCATGATGGCCAGCAGCAGGCCGATCAAGATCGCGCCGATCATCGAGTAGATGGTCAGCCACAACGTCACCCAGGCGGCCTGGCTGATCCGCCGGTCGAAGATGTACTTGCCCACGTCCGGCCAGCCATAGTCAGCGCGCTGGGCGGCGTCCAGCACAAATACCGCCAGCCCGAGGACGAGGAGTACCGCCACCACGTTCCGCCAGGGGTGGCGCAGCGGGATGGCGACGATCGCCTCCGGCGGCGCTTCCTCCGCGCTCCGTCCCCTTCCGGTCCGCGGCGTCCTGCCGGGTTCCGCCTCAATCATCCGGTCGGATTCCGGCTCGCTCATCTGTCATCACCCTTTGGCTGCCACATTGAGGTCCGCCGTCTTCACTCCGCCGGCTTCCACTCCCCACTTGGACAGGATCTTGACGTAGGTGCCATCGTCGATCAGCGACTGGAGGGCCTTCTGGAGGACCGGCGTAAATTCGCTGCCTTGGGCCACCGGAATGCCGTACGGTGCCACTTCGAAGGCGTCTCCGGCGGTCTGCAGCTTGTCCTTGGTCTTGGAGATCGCGTAGAGGGTGACGGGCGAATCGGCGCTCATGGCGTCCACCTGTCCGACCACGAGGGCGTTGGTCGCCTGATCCTGAGCGTCGTACCTGAAGATGGTGATGGCCGGCTTGCCGGCGTCGGTGCAGGCCTTCGACTTTGCGGGCACTTCGTGGGTGTCCTCATAGGTGGTTGCCTGGACGGCGACCTTGAGTCCGCAGGCGTTGTCGGGGTCCACGGTCTTGCCCTTCGGGGCGGCCCATTGGATCCCGGCGGAGTAATAGTTGACGAAATCCACCTGCTTTTCGCGTTCCAGCGTGTCGGTGAAGGAGGACATGCCCATGTCATCCTTTCCTGCGCGCACGGCCGGAAGGATGTTGTCGAAGGTGCCGATGTCGAAGTTGACCTTCAGGCCCATGACTTGGCCCAGGGCGTTGGTGAGGTCCACTGACCAGCCTGCCGGCGCACCGTTGTCGTCCTTGAACTCGTTGGGCGGGTAGTTGTTGGCCATGCCAACGTTGAGGACACCCGCGGTTTTCATCTTCTCCGGGAGCATCGCGGCAATGGAGTCATTCTTCTTCACCTCAATAGCGTCGGCGGTTCCGGATGCCGAGCCGGTGGCTGCAGGTTCGCTGTTGTTGACGCAGCCGGAGAGCGAGAGAGCCGTGGCTATGGTGAGAACGGGAAGTAGGTATCGGGTGCGCATGGTTTCCTTAGCTGTTCAGAGAATCACAAGGTTCCCGCAAGTCTGCGGGAGGAGGGCACTTTGTGCCCGCAAATTCCGAACTCCTCAATGAGTGTTGCCTGACGCTGTAGTTTCAACGATCTCTCCCGAATGACGGATGTCCCGCAGAATTTCCCCGCCTCGAGCTTTCAACTCCGAAATGCTGGAAACGCCCACTAACGTCATCGTACGCCGCAGCTCGTCCGCGAGGATCTCAATGATGCGCCCGACGCCGGGCGAGCCTGCCGCCACCAACCCGTACAGGTAGGCCCTGCCGATCGAGCCGGCATCGGCGCCCAGCGCCAGCGCCTTGAGGATGTCGCTTCCCCGGCGGATGCCCGAGTCCACGTAGATCTCGATCGAGCCGACCACCCGTTGCCGGGATTCCTGCAGCACATCCATCGGACTCAACATGTGGTCGAGTTGGCGGCTGCCGTGGTTGCTCAGCTGGACGGCATCAAGGCCGATGCGGGCGGCCTTTTCGACGTCGGCCGGGTTGACGCAGCCTTGACGGCGTCCGGCCAGCTGCCCGGCGCCCACGCACTCCGTATCGCCGAGTACGGCGAACACCAGAAGAAAATCCTTCGAGGAAACCATCTGCGCCTACCTGAGCTGCAGCGGTAACGCTGTGGAGGCCGCCAAATCCCTGGACGTACACGTCAGTCAATACAGTCCGTTACCGCCTGTCCCGTGTGGAGCCGCTCTTCGGCATTGACCTGGACTATCCCGCAACGCGCTTGCTTGTATTGCTGCAACTATGGGCGAGGCGTCAACTAGCACTTGCGAGCTATTAGCCACTCGCAGCCTCCGCGACAGACAATGCCGCCCGACGCCCCCACGCCACTTCGCGGAGCCGGATCAGGTCCAGCGCCGGCTGGGCGGGCGGGACCCCCGGGCGTTTCCGCGGAACCAGGACGCGCAGGGCGGCGGGTTCCACCGTGCACCGCACCGGGGTGGGAATCAGCAGGGCCTCGCCGTCCACGCCGACGGGGATCTCGGGCACATCGGCGTCGACCACCACCTCCACGGCGGCCCGCTGCACCAGTCCGCGTTTCGTCGCCCGGCGCAGCAGCCCGACGGCCTCACGGGTGCTGGACGCGGAGAGTGCCACCGCGCCGAGCACGCCGCGGTCGAGCCGGGTGCGGCGGCCCAGGCCCGCGAGATCATGGCTTCCGTACGGGCCGTTGCTGACCAGCACCGCCTGCGGCCCGTCCACGGTGGTGCCGTCGAACTGGGCGCGCAACCGAGCCCCCTTGTCGCCCTTGATCAGGTCCGGGAGCATTTGCAGCACGGTGCCGGTCTTGTCGTCGCGGTACTCCGGGCTCTGCACCACCTCGGCGTAGACCCCGAAGGAGGAATTGTTGACGAAGGTGCGGCCGTTGATCTTGCCCAGATCGACGTGCAGCTCCACCCCGTCGCGGAGGGCGTCCAGGCATCCCGTCGGGTCCTCGCGGTCCAGGCCCAGATCGAGGGCGAAGTGGTTGCGGGTGCCGGCGCTGATCACCAGGAAGGGCAGGTTATGTTCGGCCGCGATGCCGGCCACCAGTGCCTGGGTCCCGTCACCACCGGCGACGCCGAGCAGGTCGGCTCCACGTTCCACGGCCTGCCGGGCCAACGCATCCACATCCACCTGACCGGGTCCCTCGAGCAGCGCCACCTCGGCCCCGAGTTCCTCAGCCTTTCGCTGCAGGTCAAACTTCACCACCTTGCCCCCGCCGCTGCGCGGATTCATCACCAGGAAGGGATGCCGCCAGGCAGGAGCAGGGTACTCGGTCATCTTCGATCCTGCCCGGGGTTCCCGCAGGGCCGCGCGGGCACAGACCACCGCCACAGACACCAGAGCCACGGCGATCATGACCTCCAACAGCAGGCCCGCCTGGACGTACAGGAACACGACCACCAGCGGGGCGAGCACCGCGAGCGCCAGCGCACACCAGCGCAGGAATCCGCGGCTGATGAGGAACCAGTAGATTCCGGCCACGGTCACGACGACGGCGCCGGCACCGGTCAGGAGCAGCGCGACAATGCCCGCCACACCGGCCGCCGTCAGCGGGACCAACACCGCGCACACTACCGCGAGGTAGGCGGCCCGCGCCCACCACCGCCGGGTCGACGGGACCTCTTCGAAGGGAACGACAGTCATAGCTGGCTCCTTGCCGTGTCCAGCCCCGGCCGATCGCACCGACCGAGGCCCGGCCGTCAGGTCTTGATCTTCGCGACGGTCATCAGGATCGCCGAGTCCTCTTCAGCTTCCAGGCTGTGCAGCCCGTCCGGCACGATCAGCAGGTCCCCGGTCTTCCCCTGCCAGGATTCCTTGCCCGCCCTAAGCCGCACGCAGCCGCGGAGCACAAACACGGTGGCTTCGCCCGGGTTCTGGTGCTCGCTCAATTGCGTCCCCGCCCGGAACGCCATCACCGTCTGGCGGAGCGTCTTCTCATGTCCGCCAAACGCCGTATCCGCAGCACGTCCGCTCGGTGCCGCCACCGCAGCCGCCATCTGCTGACGGGCAAGGGCATCGAGCGATATCTTCTGCATGGGGCCACCCTACTCAGAATCGTGCCCGCTGCCGAGGGTCCTTTGCCCCGGTAACGGCCGGCGCCTGCCCACCCAGCCCGTGGGACATGCCCATTCTTCAGGCCCAGGAGTGGGCATAGCGGATGTATGTCCACTGGCCGGGGCGGAAGCGGGGCATGTCCCGTGCGAAGAGGAACACGGATATCCTGCTTACGCTCAGTACACCACCCGGAAATTGCTGAACGCCCCCGTGGCCCGGGAGATTGATTCGTCCACGTTCTCCACCCGCCCGGGCGCGTCCGGCGAGCGCAGCCAGCGCCGGAACTCCAGCACCACCGACTGGGGCCCCTCCGCCGCGATACCCACGGAACCGTCGCTGTTGTTCCGGACCGTTCCGGTCAACCCCAGCTCCTCGGCCTTGCGTACGGTCCAATAGCGGAAGCCGACGGCCTGCACCACACCGTCCACCCGCGCCGTCAGCCGGACCCACTCGCCTGAATCGCCCTTCGGAAGCTCAGCCATGCTCCCAATCTAGCGCCCACTCCGGAGGCCGCCACCAGAGGAACTGTTCGATTTCCACATAGGGACCTTCGCCCCTTACCTTCCGCAGAGCGCAGCCGTAAGGATGATCAAGTGCACTGTGGGGACTTGTCGAGAAAACGGCATGGCACATGGAAGTGCTTCACCCTCCCGCCGTGCTGCATTGCCCGAGAGGACAACAAAGATGGCAGGACAATTCGAGATCTTTACGGACGCTGAGGCCAACGTCCGTTTCCGGCTCCTCGGCGCCGACGGCACGGTCTTGGCGATATCCAAGGCCTTTGAGGACAAGCGGGCCGCCGCGGACGGCATCATGGCAGTCCGCGAATGCGCCGGGACCGGCCTGATCAAGGAAGCCCGCTCCAACGCCTGGGGCGGTACCGGCACCACCAGGGCGGGCGTGCCGAAACCGGCGCATCGCCGGCACCGGCATATCCCCGCCGTCTAGGCGGCAAACCAGCACCACTCCGGGCAGGCAGCCCGGCGCAATCGGGAGCCGCAATGGACGAAGCACGGGTCCACATCAGCGGCTTCCGAATGGACTTCGGCGACACCACCGTGGTCCGCGACCTGTCCTTCGACGTGCACGCCGGCGAGACCTTCGGCTTCCTCGGCAGCAACGGCTCCGGCAAGACCACCACCATCCGGGCCCTGCTCGGCATCTACGAGCCCACCGCCGGGACTCTTCACATCAATGGCAGGGACTTCAAGCCTGAGCACGGCGACCGGCTGGGCTACCTTCCCGAAGAGCGCGGGCTCTACAAGAAGGAAAAGGTCATCGACATCATGACCTACTTCGGCCGGCTCAAGGGGATGGAGCGGCGCACCGCCAAGCAATGGTCGCTCGAGTACCTGGACCGGGTGGCGCTCGCGGACCGCGCCTCCGCCGTGCTGGACAAGCTCTCCAGCGGGCAGCAGCAAAAGGTTCAGCTCGGCGTCACCATCATGAACAACCCCGAGCTACTGATCCTGGACGAACCCACCAAGGGTTTCGACCCGGTCAACCGGCGCCTGCTGATGGACATCATCGCCGAGCAGAAGCGGGGCGGCGCCACCGTGGTCATGGTCACCCACCAGATGGAGGAGGTGGAGCGGCTCTGCGACCGGGTCATCCTGCTCAAGGACGGCACCGCCGAGGCCTACGGGACCATCGACGAAGTGCAGAACAAGTACGGCGGCCGCATCATCCGGATCCGGCACAGCGGCCCCATCCCCCGCTCACCCCACTACGAGGCGATGCTCGAGGAGACCAACTACTCGGAGCTCTCCTTCACCGACGCCACCGACGAGGCCGTCATCCTCAAGGACCTGATCGACGCCGGCGTGACTGTCCGGAGCTTCACCACCACCAAGATCTCCCTCGAAGATATCTTCATCCGGGTCTACGGCGACCAGAACAAGCCAGCCACACCCGCCCCGCCCCCTGGCCGGGAGGGGGCGTAGTGCCGTGGCGCAGCACAACCTCGGCACCGTCCTGAGCTTCGAGTTCATCCGCACCGTCACCAAGGGCCGGTTCTGGATTGGTACCTTGTCCGTCCCAGTCATCATTGCCGTGGTCTTTGGGCTGATCTTCCTCAGCAACACCACCACGGGCACCGCCGCCGAGGCCCAGAAAAGCGCGCACTTCAGCATCTCCTACACGGACGCCTCCGGACTGATCACCCCCGCGGACGCCGCGCTCTTCGGGGCCACCCCCGCAGAATCCCCCGACGCCGGGATCAAGGCCGTGCAGTCCGGCGCCGTGGACGCATTCTTCGACTACCCGGCCCAGCCCGAATCGACGGCGGTGCGCGTCTACGGCGCGGACCAGGGGATCTTCCAGAACGGCAAGTATGCCGCCGTCGCGCAGGCGCTGCTGACGCACGCCGTCGAACAGAAGATCGGCTCGCCGCAGCTGTCCGTACTCGCTGCCGGCAAGGTCCAGATCGAGACTGTCACTTATGACGGCACCAAGGAATCCGGCGGCCTGGGTTCGGTGATCCCGCCGATGGTCTTCCTGGTCATCTTCTACGGGCTGATCGTGCTCCTGGCCGGGCAGATGCTGAACTCCACGCTGGAGGAGAAGGAAAACCGCGTCACCGAGATGATCCTGACCACCCTCAAACCGACCACCCTCATCGCGGGCAAGGTGATCGCCCTGTTCGGGATCGGGCTGGTGCAGATGATCGTGTTCCTCTCCCCCATCGTGATCGCCCGGCTGTTCTTCCCCGAGGAGCTCAGCCTCACGGCCCTGGACCTGCCCCCGCTGGTCCTGGACCCGGCCCGGATGACCATCGGACTGCTGATCCTGGTTGGCGGCTTCGCCCTGTTCACCACCACTCTCGTGGCCATCGGCGCCGTGATGCCCACCGCCAAGGAGGCCGGCAACTTCATGGGCGTGATGATGGCGCTGATCTTTGTGCCGTTCTACGCCGTGTCGCTGGTGATCTCCGATCCGCAGTCCGTGATCGTGCAGATCTTCACCTTCTTCCCGTTCTCCGCCCCGGTCACCGCGCTCTTGCGGAACGGCTTCGGCTCCCTGAGCCTGCTGGAGGCGGGAATCGTGATCGCGATCCTTTACGTAGGCGCCGCCGTGATGCTCCGCGTCGCCGTGCGGCTGTTCCAGTACGGTTCGATCTCCTACACCTCGAAGGTCAACGTCCGCACGGCGCTCAGGTCAGGCTCGCGGCGCACCGTCGCTGATGAGCCCCCGACGACGGCGGGCCGCTAACGGGAATTGCGGCTACTTCCCTGACGGGGTGCCGGTGCCGGCCGAAGCGGTAGAGCTGGGTCCCGGCCGCAGCGACGTGATCATCTTCCGGATGTCCTGGTACTCCGGGGTGGACGCGTACAGCTTGGCCTTCTCCAGGTACGGCAGCGCGGCATCACCCGGCGTGGCATTGTTCTCCGGGTTGTAGGTCCCGCCGAAGAAGGCACCACTCGGCGGCCACAAGAACAGATGGAACATCGGGCACGCCAGATCGCCGGACTCCTCGGGGATCATGGTGATGCCATAGGCGGCGATAGTGGACTTCGTGGCCACTGCATCAGGGTCGTCACCCCGGGACTCGAACACGTAGCGGGGCACCCCGCCGTCGGCGCCGCCGCCTTCGGCGAGGGCCACCATCGGCTCGGTGTCATAGACCTGGTATGGGCTCTTGCCGACACACTCCGCGCCGGTGACGATGTTGGTCCGAAGGCCGGCCAGGGGATTCCCCCCGGCATTGAGCACGTCCACGAACTCCCCGCCGAGCGCCCCGCCGGGGTCCTTGACCGTCCAACCCGCGGGGTAGTCGAACGAGAGGGCGCCGTCCGTCGTCGTGAACGTCTTCCAGCCCGACGACGGCGTCCCCTCAGTGGGCGAGGCGCTCGGCGCTGCGCCCGACGTCGTGGGCGGTGCGGTGGTGGGGGCACCGCTCCCGTCCGGCTGGCCCGGCACCAGGCCGCAGGACGTCAGCAGGAGGACAAGAACGAGGGCCGTCCCGGCGGCGGTGCCGGCTGTGGCGCGCACCTTCCCGTCCAGCGCCGTGCCGGATAACCCCGCCGGTTTCCTCACGACCCTACTTTCCGGCCGGCCGCAATGAAGTGATCGCCTGCTTGACGTACTTGTACTCGGGGGTGTCCATATACACCTCGGGGGTGTCCACGTTCTGGGGACCGCCCGGCATGGTGTCGAAGGGGTCATAGACGCCGCCGAACGTGGCGCCGCTGGGCGGCCAGGTGAAGATCTGGGAAATCGGGCAGGCGGTATCCCCGGTGAGCTCCGGCCCGGAGGTGATGCCGTAGGCCAGGCTGAGGGACCCCGCCGGGTCACCAGTCTCGGGGCCGGTCCGGCCCTCGTAGACGAACCGCGGCGTCGCTCCGCCTTGGGCCAGTGCAGGGACGGGCTCGGTGTCGTACACCATGAAGGGGAACTTCACCGTGCATTCGGCACCGGTGGAAATGTTGGTCCGCAAGGTAGCCATGGTCTTGCCGTAGTCACTCACCAGATCCACAGCGACGCCGCCCTCGGCGGGTTCATCGGCGGGGTCCTTGATGGTCCAGGACTCCGGATAGTCGAACGCGAGTGTGCCGTCCGACGTCGTAAATGTCTTCCAGCCCGCCGGGACCGTGGCACTGGACGAACCGGTCGCGGCCGGCGACGCGGTGGCGGTGGCCGTCGATGGCGGCGGAGAACTGGGGGCGGGGGCCGGTGCGGTTGATCCGCACCCTGCCAGTAGTGCCGCCGCGCAGAACGCGGAAATGACTGTGGCCAACGATGCGGCTGGGCGCATGACACCCTCCCCCTGGGAATATTCAGTGATTGGTCCATTCTCGGTGCTTCCCACGGGGAAACTAGGGCCTTTGTACCCTTGGTCTTCACGGCTGTTCGGGTGGCGCGGCCACGGGATCGCCGGCCGTGATGCTTCCCACGTTGACATCCCGCCGATTTCAATTGGCCGCGGAAGCTTGCTAGAGCTTAAGTAATGCAAGACGTCCTCGATCCCGCCATGCCCTTCCTGGCCCCCATCCTCGCCGTCGCGCTCGCGGTGGCCGGCGGGCTCCTCGCCTCCTGGCTGCTGCGCCGGATTGTGCTCCGACTTAACCGCAATCAGCCGGCGCTGCGCGAGACCTCCCGGGTGGCCCGGCTGCCGCTGCGCCTGGCGCTGTGCCTGATCGGCGTCCGGGTCGCCCTGGGCCTGACCACGGAGGATGCCGAGTGGCGGCGCAACGTGGACCACGCGCTGCAGATCGCGCTCATCGGGTCCATCGCCTGGCTGGCCATCGCCGTGCTTCTCATCATTGAAACCTTGGTGCTCACCCGCTACCGGGTGGACGTGGCGGACAACCGCCGTGCCCGCAGGCTCCGCACCCAGGTGATCCTGGCCCGGCGGATCGGGGTCGCCCTGATCGCCATCGTGGCCCTGGGCATCTCGATGCTCACTTTCCCCGCGATCCAGGCCCTCGGCGCCGGGCTGCTGGCCTCCGCCGGCGTGATCTCGATTGTGGCCGGCCTCGCCGCCCAGACCTCCCTGGTGAACGTCTTCGCCGGCATCCAGCTCGCCTTCACGGACGCGATCCGGGTGGACGACGTGGTGGTGGTGCAGAAGGAATGGGGCCGGATCGAGGAGATCACCCTGACCTATGTGGTGGTCCACATCTGGGACGACCGCCGGCTCATCCTGCCCTCCACCTATTTCACCACCACCCCGTTCGAGAACTGGACCCGGCGGCAGTCCGAAGTCATGGGCACCGTGGAGTTCGACCTCGACTGGCGCGCCCCGGTAGAGGACATGCGCGCCGAGCTCAAAAAGGTCCTGGCCACCACCGACCTATGGGACGAGCGGGTGGGCATCCTGCAGATCACGGACGCTACCGCCGGCTTCGTCCGGGTCCGCATCCTGGTCAGCGCCGCGGACAGCGCCCAGCTCTTTGACCTGCGCTGCCTGATCCGCGAGGAACTGGTGCTGTTCCTGCAGCAGGAACACCCGACGGCGCTCCCCCACGTCCGGCTCGAGTCGCTCGGTGCCGCTTCGCTGGGGTCCGGGACAACGGGGGCGGCCAATTCGGCCGACACGGCTGCCGCCAAGCGGCCAGGCAAGGTCTCCGCCGCGGACGAGCCCAGCCGGCACCCGGCCGATCCGCACGACTCCCAGCTGTTCACCGGATCGATCGAGGCGATCCAGCGCTCCAAGGCCTTCACCGGCCCCGGCGAGGAAGTGTTCGAGGACCGGGACAAGAGCATCGCCTCTCAGAACTAGGACGCCGTCAGCCGGCTGCACCGGGCGCGGTCGCCGCCGGACAGGCACCGTCCACATGGCGCCGTCGGGGGCTTCCCTGCCTGCGGGAACTGTTCAATAATCAGACGTTGGTGGGTCAGCGTCGGCGCTGGCCGACGCACCTGCTGGACCAGCTGAGGAGTTCCGATGACGGTAGAACAGCCCACTGAAGAATCCGTTGAGGCTCCTACCCGCGATTGGTTCCAGAGCGCCGTCGTCTATCAGATCTATCCGCGCAGCTTCGCCGATTCCAACGGGGACGGCATCGGGGACCTGCGCGGCATCATCAGCAAGCTCGACTACCTGCACCGGCTCGGCGTCGACGTCGTCTGGCTGTCCCCGATCTACACCTCCCCGCAGGACGACAACGGCTACGACATCAGCGACTACCGCAACGTGGACCCGTTTTTCGGCACCCTCGAGGAGCTGCGGGAACTGACGGACGGGCTGCATGCCCGGGGCATGAAGCTGGTCATGGACCTGGTGGTCAACCACACGTCGGACGAGCACCCCTGGTTCGTCGAATCGCGTTCTTCGAAGGACAACCCGAAGCGGGACTGGTACTGGTGGCGGCCGCCGGGCGGGGATGCCTCCGAGGGCTCCGCCGATGTCCCGGGAGTGGCCCCGAACAATTGGGGTTCGGTGTTCTCCGGCCCGGCCTGGGAGTTCGACCAGGCCACCGGCGAGTACTACCTCCACATCTTCTCCCGGAAGCAGCCGGACCTGAACTGGGAAAACCCGCAGGTCAGGGCAGCGGTCTACGAGATGATGAACTGGTGGCTGGACCGGGGCGTGGACGGCTTCCGGATGGACGTCATCAACTTCATCTCCAAGGACACCGCCCTGCCCGACGGACCCATCGCCGCCGGGATGCTCTACGGCGACGGCACCCCGTTTTACATCGGCGGCCCGCGGATCCACGAGTTCCTGCAGGAGATGCACCGGGAAGTCTTCGCGGGCCGCCCAGGACAGCTGCTCACGGTCGGCGAAATGCCCGGCGTCACCGTGGACGAGGCAGTCCTGTTCACCGACCCCGCGCGGGCCGAGGTGGACATGGTCTTCCAGTTCGAGCATGTGGCCCTGGACCAGGAGGACGGCAACAAGTGGCGGCCCAAGAAGCTCAAGCTCACGGACCTCAAGAGGACCCTGGGGCACTGGCAGACTGGCTTGACGGAGCGCGGGTGGAACAGCCTCTACTGGGGCAACCACGACCAGGCCCGGGCGGTGTCGCGCTTCGGCGACGACGGCCGGTACCGTGAGCTCTCCGCCAAGATGCTCGCCGGCGTCCTGCACCTGCACCGCGGCACGCCCTACGTCTACCAGGGCGAAGAACTCGGCATGACCAACATGACCTTCGGTGCGATCAGCGACTACCGCGACATCGAGGTACTCAACCACCACCGCGAAGCCACCACCCATCTGGGCCACACCGACGCCGAGGTCCTCGCCGCGCTGGCGCCGCTGAACCGCGACAACGCCCGCACCCCGGTCCAGTGGGACGCCTCGCGGCACGCCGGCTTCACCACCGGTTCGCCCTGGATCGCGGTCAACCCCAACGCCAACCACATCAACGCCGTCGCGCAGGTGGACGATCCGGACTCGGTGTACAGCTTCTACCGGAAGGTGATCGCGCTGCGGCACAGCGAGCCGGTGGTGTCGCACGGGGACTTCACGATGCTCCTGCCGCGGGACGAGCACGTGTACGCGTTTGTCCGCTCGCTGCCGGAGACCCGGCTGCTGGTGCTGGGCAACTTCTCCGGCCAGGACCAGGAGATAACGCTCGACGACGCCGACGTGCCGCTCGCGTGGGGCAGCGCAGAACTGGTGTTGGGCAACTACCCCGCCGACGCCGCGGTGCCACGGCTGCATCTGCGGCCGTGGGAGTTGAAGGTCTTCCGCGCGGGAGCGGCCCGGCAGGACCGGTAAATGCGGGCCGGACCGGTAGTCCGCCGGAGGCAACTTGGCGCAACAACCATCATCCACAACAGTGAGGGAGCCTGGCATGACCATTCCACCGCCACAAGAACCTGAGCCGTTTCCGCCGGAACCCGGTCCCACCACGCCTGAGCCGCAGCCCGGGGATCCGTTTCCGCCGGAGCCTGGCCCGGTCACTCCCCCGCCGCCGATTCCGGAACCAGGCCCCGCGCCAACCCCCGGCCCGTTCCCTACACCCGGCCCGCTGCCGATTCCCGACCCCGGCCCGGTCCCGCCACGGCCGGACCCGACACGGTTCCAGCGAAGCTGAGCGCGAAAGACGCTCAGCGGGAGGGCCGGCTCAGCCGGCGTGCTGGTTCAATCGGCGTGCTGGTTCAATCGGCGTGCTGGTTCAATCGGCGTGCTGGTTCAATCGGCGTGCTGGTTTAGCCGGCGATGCCGTGCAGGAAGGTCCGCACTTCCGTGTTGAAGGCGTCGGGCGCTTCCATCGGAGCGAGGTGCCCGACGTCGGGAATCACCGCAAGCCTCGACCCCGGGATCTGCCGGTGCAGCTCGTGGGCGACGTTCAGCGGGGACCGCTGGTCGTCCGCTCCGTACAGCAGGAGCGTGGGAATGGTGATGGTGGGCAGCACCGGTCGGTAGTCGGCCCGGCCGCTGGCGGAGAGCAGGGCCCGCATCCCGGCCGGGCGGACGCCGGCCATGATCGTGGCAACTTGGGCCACCACGGCGGGATCGGCCTTGTCCGTGAACAGCGTCGGCAGCCACTCCTCGATGAACTTCTCCGGAGGCTGATCGACCTCGGCCAGCACCTGGGCGTAACGCCGTTCCACCTCCTGGGGCGGCAGGGAGCCGGCCCAGCCCGCATAGGCGGACACCAGTACCAGGGTCGCGGGAATCCCGGGGTACCGGCGATACAACTCGAGGGCCACCATGGAGCCCCACGACAGCCCTAAAAGGTGCGGCTTCGCTGGAACGGCTGCGCGCAGAAATCCGGCTGTGAGGTCACCGAGGTCTTCAGCGGACAAATCCTGGGCGGGGTCGTCGGACTGGCCGCACCCGGGAGCGTCCCAGGCGAACACCGTGAAGACATCTGAGAGTCCCCCCAGCTGCGGACGCCAGATCCTGCTGTCCTCCCCGACCCCGTGGAACAGGACCAGCGGCGGACCGTGGCCAACCCGCTCGTAGGCGATCCGTAACCCGGCAACCTCGACGGCTTCCATAAGCCAATGCTAGGCCGGTGAGCGGGTGCCGGGCAGGGCAGGGCAAGTTCTGGCCGCCGGAGTCCGCGGGGTGCCCCGAACCGGAGGGCTGCCTTGTCACCACGCGCAAACCCGCCCGCGACGCTCTATCCTGCCCGCGCTAAGCAAAAGACCCTTCGACACCCGAATTCTGGTGTCGAAAGGTCTTTTGCGCGTCGGCGCTTACGCGAAGACGATGTCGCGGGTCCGGTGGTCATAGTGGATGACCAGCTGGCCGCCGGAGTGGTGCACCTCGTGGTTGGCGCCGTCGAAGGCACCAAACGCACCAAAGTTCACATCCCAGGAACGGTTGAGCGCGATCTTGAAGCTGTAGGTGCCGGCCGGGAGGTCCGCCGCGATCTTCCAGAGCTGATCGACCAGGTCCAGTTCCATCTGGGATTCGTCGTACTGCGGTGCCCAGTTGGCCGGCGCGCCCAGCAGGACGTTGAAGTCCCCGGCCACGGCAACTGCTTCAGGCTGGTCGATGGTCTCGACGCTAACCGCCGGGGCCTCGGCTGCAGCCGGGGTCTGGGTAGCCGGAGGGGTAGCGGTGCCGTTGTCGGCAGACTTGCGCTTGCGGACCGCCTTGGCGACGGGAGCAACGGCCTCTTCCACCAACTTGGCAGCCTTGCCGGCCACCTTCTCGGCAACCTTGGTGGCCTTCGGAGCGGCCTTCGCGGCCGGTTTCCCGGCGGGCGCCGACGGCAGAGGGGTGTCGGCTGGAACGGGAGTCCCGGCGTCGAGCGCTGCGGCGAAGGCGGCGGGGTCAGCGAACGCCACGGTGGCGCGCTGGCCGTCCTCGGTGATGGTCCAGCCGGCACGGCCCTTGACCAGCCAGCCCGCCTTGACCAGCTTTGCGGTGGCGGTGGTCAGCGTCTTGTGGCCGCGGGGAATCCCGCCGCTCAGCAGCTCACGCTCGAACTCGTTGAGCGGAACGCGGGCGATCGCTTCGCCCAGCACCGCTCCGGCGTTCAGCTTCTCATCCGTCCACACCCCCTCGGTCAGAACTTCCAGCACGGCCTTCAGTCGTCGGTTGGTGTTTTCGGCAGTGTTCGCGCCCATGGGTCTCCTCTAGAAGCAATTGATCCACCTGCATTTTGCCAAGAATGGATGCGTTTCCGCGAGTAAAAACTGTTAACTCTGTGTGTCGTGACCCACTATTACACCCCATTCCGGTCGGCGCGAGGGGCCCAAGACAGGGGTACCCGCGAGTAGCTTTTTCGGCTGCGATGTCCCCCGGCCTGACCGCGGAGACGGCTAGCGCTGGCATCCGGCCCCCGGCGGGCGCACACTGGGCCGTATACGTCCTGATCCCGGGAGCCGTCATGCCTCGTTTCACGGCCTGGCTGCAACGCCATCGTCTTTCGGCATTCGTTGTCCTGGCCTTCGCGATTTCCTGGTCCTCCTGGCCGCTCTACGCCGCCGGGCTGATGCCTCGGATGGAATTCCTGCCCATCGGCCCGCTGGTGGCGGCAGTCATCGTCATCGCGCTGGCCGAAGGCGGGCCGGGCTTCAGGGTGTGGGGCCGGCGGCTGATCCGCTGGCGGGTTGGTTGGGGCTGGTATGCCGTGGCGCTGTTCCTCCCGGCTCTGCTGGCCCTGGTTACCGGCTTGACCAACGTGGCGCTCGGCGCCGCGGCACCAGGACTGGCGGAGGTGAGCTGGTCCGGGCTCCTGACGGTCTTCGCGGTGCGGCTGGTCAATCCGCTGGACGGGCCGCTGGGTGAGGAACCCGGCTTTCGCGGTTATGCCCTCCCGCTCCTGCAGGTGGGGCGCGGGCCGCTCCCGGCTGCCGCTGTCCTGGGCGTCATCGTTTCCGTGTGGCATCTGCCGCTGGTCCTGTTCGGCGGCCTGAGCCCGATCGGGCTGCCCTCGACGTTCGTGATCACCTTTCTCTACGTGTGGCTGTTCAACCGCACCGGGGGGAGCGTGCTGCTGACGGTTCTCTTCCACATCAGCCAGGGCACCTTCACCGTGGGTTCCTTCGGATTCTCGGGCGCCGATGCAAGCCGCGCTGAGCTCATCTACCTTCTGGTGCTCATCGTTGCCGCCCTGGCCACAGTTCTTCTGGACCGGAGCCGCTGGCGCACGGCGCCCGCATCCGCCGTCGACGCCCGACCTGGCCAGTCCGCCGCCGCTGTCCCCCGACCCACTGCCTAGGAGGAATTGTGTCGTCACCGCTCACCAACGCCGCCGGACCCATTGCCCTGGTTACCGGCCTCAGCTTCGCCGCCGTGGACCTGGCCCGCCTGCTCGCCGCCGACAGGAGCCTCGACCGGATTGCGATGATGCGCCAGATGCCGTTTATCGTCACCAACGCGCTCTACTTTGTCGTCTTTGTGGGGCTGGTTCTCGCCCTGGTGGCCGTCTACTTCAGGAGCGCGGACAGCGCCGGCGGCCTGGGCGTCTTCGCCTTCTGTGCCGCGCTGGTGGGCACCATGGATATGGCGGGGAACATGTGGTTCGACGGCTTCGCCGGGCCATGGATCGCCGACACGGCGCCGCAGGCCATCCTCGCGGGCGGGTCAGGGATGCTGGCGGTCGGCGGGCTGTCAAGCTATGTCTTGTTTGCCCTGGGCTGGCTCATCTTTGGCATCGCTGGCTGGCGGGCGGGCATGTTCCCGCCCTGGGCCGCCGCGGCATTCGTGGTGGCCGGGTTCCTCGGCTTCAACGCGGGCCTCCCGCCGTACGGGATTCCGATCGGACTGGCCATGGCGGCCCTGGGCTGGTGGATTACCCGCACCTCGCGCTCCGCCGCGGCGGGGCCGCCGGCGCAGCGCCCCTGACACTCCCGACGTCGGGCACCGCTACTCCCCGGCACTCCATTCGACGCCGGTCTCTGCCATATAGGCGGCCACGGCCGCGTCGATGGTGCGGTAGAAGTGGCGCGGATCGATTTGGCGCGTCAGTTCGTAGCGCTCGATCTTGGTCCGGACCCCGTGCTTGAGCTCCGCGAACACCAGCGACGTGCCCTGCGCGTTCAGCTCCGCGTCCAGCTCTAGCAACACATCCGAGGCAGTCGTGTCCACGTCCGTGATGGGCTCGGCCGCGATGACGATCCACCGCGGCTTGGGTTCGGTCCGTGCCAGCCGCCGGATATTTTCGCGGAACGGCCTGACATTGGCGAAGAACAACGGCGCGTCGAACCGGTAGATCACCAGGCCGGGCAGGTGCTTCGCGTCCGGGTGGAAGTGCACGTCATGGAAGCCTTCGACGCCGGGCACCCGGCCGATCACCGTCTCGTAAGGCCACCACGCCCGGCGGAAGATGTTGAGGATGGACAGCCCCACCGCAATGCCGATGCCGGGCAGGACCCCCAGCAACGTCACCCCAAGGAAGGCCGCGATCGAAAGATTGAACTCGGTCTTGCGCTGGTGCCAAAGGCGCACCGTACCGGGGATATCGGCGAGGGATATTGATGCGGTGATCACGATGGCCGCCAGGGCTGGCTGCGGCAGGTTCCGGAACAGCCCCGGCAGCAGCACCAGCATCAGGATGATCAGCACGGCACCCGTCACGCCCGTGAGCTGGGTCTTCGAGCCGGAACGTTCCGCCACGGCGGTCCGGGAGCCGCTGGTGCTCACCGGGAACCCCTGGAACAGGCCCGCGGCGAGGTTCGCCGCACCGATGCCGATCATTTCCTGGTTGCCACGTATCTCGTCGCCGGAGCGCGCGGCGAACGCCGACGCCGTCGAGATCGTGTCCGTCAGGGACACCAGCGCGATGCCGAGGGCGCCGGCGAACATGAGGGCGATATCCGAGAACTCCAGATACGGGATGGTGAACGGCGGGAAGCCCCGCGGGAGTTCCCCAACGAGTGAGACGCCCCGCTCGGCGAGACCGAAGAGCGTCGCCGCCCCGATCGCGAGCACCACCATGACCAGCACCGACGGGACCTTGGGCAGCCACCGCTGCAGCGCCAGGATCAGCACGATCCCGACGATGCCGACGGCGGCCGCGGCCACCACCGCCTCGCCGTTGGCCAGCCCCTGGACGAACCCCACGACGTCCCCGATGAAGTCATCCGCGCTCACCGAGAAACCGAAGAGCTTCGGGAGCTGGCCGACCAGAATGGTGAGCGCGAGACCGTTCATGTACCCGATCATCGTGGGCTTGGAGATGAGGTCCGCGATGAACCCGAGTTTCGCGACGGACGCGAGGACCATAATGACGCCGACCATGAGCGCGAGCATAGACGCGAGGACCACCGCCTTCTGCGGGTCGCCGTCGGACGCTACGAGCGGCAGGACCGTCGCCGCGATCATCGGGCCGAGCGACGAGTCCGGCCCCAGCACCAGGATGCGGGACGGGCCGAAGATCGCGTAGGCGAAGAGGCACAGGACGGTGGTGTAGAGCCCGGTGATCGGAGGCAGCCCAGCCAGCTCCGCGTAGGCCATGCCCTGGGGAACCAGCAGCGTCGCCAGGACGATTCCGGCGACGATGTCCTTGCCGAACCAGCTCCCGTGGTACGACGCGGCGACGTCGACGCCCGGCATCAGCTGGCGCAGCCAGCCCGTCCGCGGCTGTCGGGTCTCGGTCATACCTGCACTCTGCCGGGCGGGGGCGACCGGTGCATCCTCCGTCGAGGGTGACCCGGACACAGCAACGCGGGGTCACTTCCGGCCCATGGGATGCCCGCAGAATCATACGGTCGTTGCAACATCTGATTTTTTGGAGGTTGCCATGCCGAGTGGTTTTCGGGCGCCGGATGCGCTGAAGGATGAGTTCTTTTCGCTTCTGCGGCAGGGGGTGTCGGTCAAGGAAGCCTCTGCCCGGATTGGG